>DATJWJ010000105.1:0-43546 GCA_035501355.1 Bryobacteraceae bacterium
CTTCCTGGCGATAAACCACCTTCTGCTCCTGCATATTGAAGGCGACCACCGAGAATTTTCCGATGCGCGGCTCGCGTACGATGCTCCGCAGAATGGACACCAGGGCGGCGGTATCGAGCGGCTGCAAAGTGGCTGAGAGCGAGTTCTGCGGGGCGAAGTTGACCAGCACCTTCACATTGAGCGGCGGCGGAGTGCTGAGGCGCTCGACGGGCGGCTCATCGCGAAATTGCTCGAAGTCGGTTCGCTGGATGGCCTCCGGCGCGATGGCCAGATTCATGGGCCGGTCCTTGGGCGTGAGCGCGGCGTCGGTGTCCCAGGAGAAGGAACACACCCGCTCTCCCCGGTCCCGCATCAGCCAGTCAATGTGGTACTGGCCCTCGCCCAGATCGAACGTGCCCTGCAGATAGGCATCGCCCTTGGCATCATCCTCGATGGCGGGAACGTGGATATGCTGCGTGAAGTAAGTGGCTTGGTCCTGACGATCGCGCGGCTCCACGCGGAACAAGATGTTGAGCATGTTTTCGCTGCCCGACAGATCCTTCAGAGGGATAGTGACTTCGTAGCCGGCGTGGAAGCGAAGATCAAAGCCCACGGTCGGCTTGCTGGGGGTTACGGTGCAAGGTATATCCTTGCGGGTTTCGCCCGATTCGAGCACCGCCAGATCGGTATTGAAGATGTTGACGGTTCCAGCCGGACCAGAACCCACGAGAACCATCTGGCCCCAGACGGGGCTGAAGCTTTGTAACGCAGCGGCGAGAAACAGGGCGCCGCCTAGTCTCAACCAACAAACACTGAAGGGTCTCTGCATACCCTCTCTTGACTTAATTGTTTCCTATTGTACATCCATAGCAAGGCGCTGCAAGCAAAATCTTGCCTGAAAGGCTTATTGGTTTTCTACTCAGCCCAGGCTAGGTTCCAGCAGTCCTATGATCTGTTTATGCCGAGCGTTCGCGGCGAAGCCGAGCATGCGCTGTAACAATCAAATTGTAGACGCAAAGGAAAATAAAACTGAGACGTTACTGTTGTGATACAGTGCATGCAGTATGGCATCGCGCAGCGTAAATAAAGTAATCCTGGTCGGTCACCTGGGACGAGACGCCGAGACCAAATTCACGCCGTCGGGTGTGGCTGTGACCAAGTTCTCGGTGGCGACCAACCGCCGCTGGAAGGATCAGCAGACCGGGGAATGGAAAGAAGAGACCGACTGGGCCAACGTCGTGCTCTGGCGCCAGGAAAACCTGGCAAATTATCTGACCAAAGGCAAGCAAGTGTACGTCGAGGGCCGGCTGCAGACGCGCAGTTACGACGACAAGGACGGCAAGAAACAGTACATGACTGAAGTGGTCGCCGAGGACGTGATTCTGCTGGGCGGCCGTGGCGGCGATGCGGGCGCGGATGCAGGTCCGCAGCCGGTTTCGATGCCGCGTGGCGCGTCCAGGCCCGCACCGGCGCAGGATCAGGGCGGGGATCAGGGGATTACCGACGACGACGTGCCGTTCTAAAGACGAGCCCGGCCGGGCGCAGCCGCAGCCGCTGGAGCGACAACAACCGCTTCAGTTCCCATTCTGCCGGCGTCCCGGTGGCCGCAGCCGTCTAGCCCGGACAGTTCTTGTCGCAGTACGCTGCCGCCGCACTGAGCGCGCCGCCGAACACAACGCAGAGCGTTCCCGACGAACAAATACATCCAATGGCCGACCCGACCCCGGCAGCTCCCCAGCAGGTCATCGAGCAACCTCGTCGCTCCCAAAAGCTTGCCGATGGCTTCGCGGTCAGCGCCTGCGGCCGTAGCGTTTCCTTCGAGGATCGGTTCACCATGAAAGTCAGCGTTTCGCGAAACGGCGCGACCGTCCCCTGCACGTCCGGCGGCAGCGTCAGCGTAGTGATCTGTTTCAGATCGCTATCCGGCTGCCAGGTTTTCAGATCAAACGTTCCGGTTTGCTTTGCTTTCCCGTTCACGACCGTCACTTTCGCCACGCCTCCGCTCGGCGGCCCGCCATTCGCTGGAACATCCGCGATATCAACCGTAATTTCGTAGTGGAACTTGCTCGCGTCGGCCGAGAGCGTCACTCTGCCCACGCCGCCGTTTCCTCGAGTAACCACAGCCGACGTATGCAGCACGCGCGTATCACCCTCATCGAAAACAAGCTCGATGGCGTACTGATCGCGCTGCGATGTTTTTTTCACCAGCATGCGGACCTCGACCCCGTCCTGTTGGTAGGACGCGTCGAGGACTTCCCCGTCCGGCGCCTGATTCCTGCGGACCGGCGAGCGCGCGCCCCTGCCCTGCGCCCGCGCGCTGCTACTGCCAAACAGAGCGGATAGCACGCTCCCGCAGAGAATATCGATGATATTTCGGCGATTAAAAGCGATTCTCGAATGGTACATCCGACTTGCAAAGTATATATCAGACACGATCATGCTGGCGGCGCCCACGAACTAGCTTCAAGATCATGCCCCTTCCGCTGACTCTCCGTTTCAGCCCATTCTATGATGTTGTTGGACATGCCGCGTCGCCTATAATCCGACTTCGAGAAGTTTCGCGTGATAGGTTTCCGCTATACTCGTCTATCGACTATGGCCGCCCAAACTCACGCCGGGCCAACTCCCGCTCCAGACACTCGATTTTTCGGGCATCCCCGCGGCCTGGCGACCCTGTTCTTCACGGAAATGTGGGAACGCTTCAGCTTTTATGGGATGCGCGCCATCCTGATCCTCTTCATGACTGCGCCCGCCACGAGCGGCGGACTTGGATTCAGCGTCGCCACCGCCGGCGTCATCTACGGCCTGTACACGTCCATGGTTTATTTCCTCAGCGTGCCGGGCGGCTGGGTGGCCGACAAAATCTTCGGACAACGCAGGGCCATTCTTTACGGCGGGATCTTGATCGTTCTGGGCCAGTTCAGCTTGGGCGTTCCCCGGGTGCCATTTTTCTATCTTGGATTGGTATTGCTGGTCCTTGGCACCGGGCTTTTGAAGCCCAACGTCAGCACCGTCGTGGGCCAGCTGTATGCCACTGGCGACCAACGCCGGGATGCCGGCTTCTCCATCTTTTACATGGGCATCAATCTCGGAGCGTTCATTTCGCCGCTGGCAGTCGGATATGTCGGGCAGCGAGTGAACTGGAACCTGGGATTCATGCTGGCCGGCGCCGGCATGATCGTGGGTCTGATTCAGTACGTGCTGGGCAGCCGATACTTGGGCAACGCCGGGCTGCACCCGGTGCCCGCCGAGACGCCAGAGGCACGAGCGAAAGTGCACCGCACCGCCGGGATTGGCGTGGCGATCTTTGCCCTGCTGCTCGGCGCGCCGTTGTTGCTTGAGGCTCTGGGAGCGATTCACATCACCGCAGCTGGGCTGGGCGATGCGGTCGGCATCGGCCTGCTGGTAGTCACGATTGCGATCTTCGCCTGGCTGCTTTCGCGCAAAGACTGGACGCCAGTGGAACGCAAACGCTTGATCGCGATCATTGCGCTATTCGTTGCGTCGGTTTTCTTTTGGTCGGCTTACGAGCAAGCCGGCTCCACGCTCACGCTGCTAGCCGACCGCAGCGTCCATAACAGCGCCTTCGGAGTTTCGTTTCCCTCGAGCTGGTACCAATCCGTGCCGGCGATTTTTGTGATTCTGCTGGCTCCAGTGTTCGCCTGGATATGGCTGCGGTCGAATAAACACGAACCATCGACGCCGGCCAAGTTTTCTATCGGACTCGTTTTGGTTGGTCTGGGCTTTGTGGTAATCGCCATTGGAGCTGCCCGCGCGATTCACGGTGTGCTGATCAGTCCGATGTGGCTGATCGGGGGTTATTTCTTGCATGTCTGCGGCGAGATGTGTCTGAGCCCGGTGGGGTTGAGCGCCTTGACAAAGCTCGCTCCGCATCGCGTCGCTGGATTCATGATGGGGGTTTGGTTCGTCACCATTTCGATGGGCGATTACGTCGGCGGGCTGTTCGGTTCAATGTACGAAAAATTTTCGCCGCCCACGCTGTTTACGATTGTCGCCGCGGCCACCATCGGCTTCGGCTTGTTGATGGCGCTGCTGGTGAAGCCGATCAAGCGTTTAATGGCGCTGGAGCCGAATCGTTAATTAGCCTCCGGGAGGGCGAACGAAAGATACTCGCCCGAGTAGGCGCCGCCGCTGATCGCCACCACGACGTACTGCTTGCCGTCCACCATGTAAGTCATGGGCGAGCCACTCTGAGGGGCGGGCATCCAGACTGCGCCCACTTCCTTGCCGTTGGATTTGTCATAAGCGCGCAGCATAGCTCCGCGCGGATGTTGCGAAGTGGTCGTAAGCTGGCTGTCGCCGACGATCAGTAGCGTCTTGGTGATCAGAACTCCCACGCTGCCGAGTTGGCCAGTGTTCCCAATATTCATGCCTTTGAGCGCGGGATGATTGCGCACGTTGTCGGGAGTCTCGCCGTAAGGGACTTGCCAGGCGATTTCGCCGCGGTCCAGGTTCACGGCCGTAATTACGCTATACGGGGGCTTGAGAATAGAGAGGCCCTGCACGTTGAGATTGCCCGGTCCGGCCCCGGCGCCCTGCTGCGGCCTGCCGAGGCGGCTTGCGAGCGGTGAATCGGCGGCAGTGCCGAAGCCCGGTCCGAAGGCCTCGCGGAAGGGTTGATCCTGGCGGCCGGAGAGATAGCGCATGTCGGAAAATCCCGGAGGTGGCTGACGCAGCGAGATAACGCTCATTGCTGCTTGTTGGGCTTCTGAGTAGAAGGTGTGCGTTTCAGGATCGTAAGCGGCGCCCGGCCAGTTCGTGCCGCCGGTTCCATTGCCGAGATTAATCGCTCCCAGCCATTTTCCATTGGGATCGCCAACTACGGGCGGCGTGAACATGCCTTCGGCACGGTAGCGCGAGACCAGATCGCGCGCTTGGGCTCGCATCTCGGGCGTAAAGTCGATCAAGTCGTCGGGAATTTTGAGAAAGTTGCGGGCGTACGCCGGCGGCTTGGTGGGGAACGGCTGCGTGGGCGATGTTTTTTCGCCGGGTACGTCGGATTGTGGCACCGGCCGCTCTTCGATCGGCCACACTGGTTTTCCCGTCACGCGATCGAAGACATAGAGGAACGCTTGTTTGCCCGGCAGCGCGACGGCCTTGATCGGCTTGCCATCCACGTTGATGTCCGCCAGGATGGGCGCCGAAGACAGATCGTAATTCCAGATGGGATGGTGCACCACCTGGTAAAACCACTTGCGCTGTCCTGTTTTCAGATCGACGCAGACCAGGCTCTCGCCGTAAAGATTGTTGCCGGGCCGGTGGCCGCCGTACCAATCCGACGTAGGCGACTCGACCGGCAAATAGACCAGGCCGAGATCTTCGTCCACCGTGATTTGGGTCCACACGCCGGTGTTACCGTTGACGGCCCACGAGCCGTTCTCCCAAGTATCGTTGCCGAACTCGCCTGGGCGCGGGATGGTGTTGAAGGTCCAAATCAGTTTGCCGGTGCGCACGTCGAAGGCGCGAACCAGGCCTTTGGTGTTGTTGTGGGTGACCGGCGTCTGGCCTTCCTTCATCGAAGAACCGATGATGACGGTGTCTTTGACGACGACCGGCGTGGAGTGGATGCCGATCTCGCCGGTTTCGAGATCGATCTGCTGGCCGGTGCCGTAGACCACACCTTCCTTGAGGTCCACCAGGCCGCTCTTGCCGAAGGAAGTAATCATCTGGCCGGTATGCGCGTTCAGCGCGACCAGGCGGTAGCCGGTGGTTACGTAGAGCACACGATCGTCGCCCTTGCCGTCGGTCCAGTACGCCAGCCCGCGTCCGGAGAGCTGGCGCGGTGCAATGGCGGCACGGTTGCCTTCGCGCATGCTGTGGGCCCAGATCAGCTCGCCTGTCTTCGCGTCGAGAGCAATCACGGAGCGGCGCGTACCGGCAGTGGCGTACAGCACGCCTTTGATCATGAGCGGCGTGCCCTCCAGCTTATATTCCGGGCGCGGGCCGAAACTGTCGGTCTTGAAGCGCCAGGCGACTTCGAGCTTGCTGAAGTTGGATGCGTTGATCTGGTCGAGCGGGGAATATTTGGTGCCCTTGAGATCGGCGGTGTATTGCGGCCACTCGCCGTTTTTGGTGGAAGGCAAAGAGGATTGCGCGAGAGCGGCCGCAACGGCCCAACTAATGGAGGCGGTCAAAATTACGAAACGCATGCTCGAAGTCTCGACTTTCCGGCGCCACAGAGCGCCTTGGGCGATGATATACCAAAGCGAGCGCGCTTATTGGTGCTGTTTTGCTGCCGCCTCGGCCGCTTTCTCGGCGGCGTGAGCGCTCAAAAGCATTCCAGCCTCAGTGTCGGCGTTGCCTTCATGGCAGGCAAATTCATACAGGGGTTCATCGGTGCGCTTCAAGCGGATCATCGCGCTCCACGGCTTGGTCCAGGTTGTCGGGTCGTCGATCATGATTTCGTAGCGGATTTCGCCGGCCGAGACGCGCGTGAAGCGCTCCACTAAGTGCAGGTTCTCGGCCGATCCCAGAAAGTTGCTGTGGGGCGAAAAATTGGTCGTATCCACGACGAGCGTTTCGCCTTCCCAGCGCCCGCGTGAATCTCCGTTCCAAGTGCGCACGTTGGGCGGAAGATGTGGACGACCATCCAAAGGAACGATCCTGGCGTCGTGGATGGTCTCAAAGAAAAGCGTCACGTAATCCGGCGACTGGAGGATCTGGAAATACGCGTATTGGCCGGAACTGAATGTTCCACCCAAGCGCGGCACACCGAAGGTGATGCAACGCTGCGATGGAGTTAGGTCTTCCGGTCCGGCGGGAAAATTTCGTCCAGCTGCTGCCGCCACGGCCGCGGCTTGCCTGCGCTGTCCCTCCGGCGTGTACGGAGGAATTCTGCCGTCCGGTGGATCGACAATGAGCGAAGTTCGGTTGTCGAATTCCCAATCCACCATATCCTCGGAAGTGCTGGTCGCGGTCGGACTCTTGTAGTGGTCGGGATTCGCCAGCACGGCGTTGAAGAGATTGTCTCCGGCGGCGTAATCGTTGTGGCCGTACTTGAAGAGCCGGTCCGCGCGGCGCTTCAGCTCGGCCACTTCCGCGTCGGTCAGAAACGGCCGGCCTTCTAATTGCTTGGGCCGTTCCAACGGAGTTGCGCTCCGATTTAGCCAGGTTCCTTCGAGGTCCGGCTGACCGGAGGCGTTCCGTGGCGTGAACCAAGGTTTGACCGGCGCTTGAGCAACAGCCGGCAGCGCGGTCATAACGAAGCCAATCAGCGCTAGGAACCGATGGAGCATAACCAGCCTCCTTATTATGAGACTCTTTGGTATTGGAACGGGAGGTGGTCATGAGTCAACAGGCACAGTCAGAAAACGCGGTGCTGCTGGATGTTTCTGATGGCTACGCAGTGATCACGTTGAATCGCCCGCGCGCTTACAACGCGATGAATCAGGATCTTGCCGATGGGTTGCTAGACTCGCTCATCGCGTGCGACGAAAATCCGGGAGTGCGCGCAGTGCTGATCGCCGCGAATGGTCCAGCCTTCTGCGCGGGCGGCGACATTCGCCAAATGCAAGCGCATGTCGAAAGCGACGGCCACGCCGGGAGGTTTCTCAAAACGTTAACCGTCGCACTGCACTGCGCGATCGCCACGATTTCGCATATGCGCAAGCCGGTGGTGACGGCGGTGAACGGCGCGGCGGCGGGGGCTGGGTTCAGCCTGGCGATGGCGGGAGATATTGTGCTGGCCGGAAGCGACGCCAGGTTCACCGTCGCCTACACTGCCATCGGATTGTGTCCCGACGGCAGCCTGACCCACCATCTTCCGCGATTGATCGGCCCCAAGCTGGCCTTCGAGCTGACTTGCAGCAACCGGACGCTCTCGGCCGAAGAAGCGCGCGAGCTGGGTATCGTCACGAAAAGTTTTGCGGCGGCCGAACTGCACGCCTCCGCGCGCGAGTATGTCGCGATGCTCTCGCGCGGTCCGACGCAGGCGCTGGGGCGCGCAAAAAGGCTGTTTGCTACCTCATTTGAAAACAGCCTCGAGACTCAAATGGAACAGGAACGCCAGCTGCTGGCCGAGTGTGGACGCACGGCTGACTTCAAGGAGGGCATCGGCGCTTTCCTGGCTAAGAGGACCGCCAGTTTCCAGGGACAGTAGTGCTTGCACGCGTCCGCCGATTGACGGATACTTCGGAATGCGGGCGCCAGCCACGCCCGCGGAAGGAGCCGCATTCATGCGTCAGAAACATCTTGATTTAAGCCGCCGCACGCTGCTCAAGTCCTCGTTCGTCGGCGCCGCCGCGACCGCGCTGCCGGCGGTGGCCGCCACGATTGAATCCAAGTCCATCTCGTCTGTTGTGGACACATCCTGCGGCAAAGTGCGCGGGGTCCTCAACAACGGCGTACATGTTTATCGCGGGATTCCCTACGGCGCTTCCACGACGGGCGCGAATCGCTTTATGCCGCCTCGCAAACCCGAATCCTGGACCGGCGTGCGCGACGCGTTTCAGAACGGCCATTCGTCGCCACAGAATGCTCCGCCTCCTGGCGCAATCGGCTGGGGGCTGCGCGGAAACGCGTTGCAAGGCGAGGACTGCCTGGTCCTGAACGTCTTCTCGACTGGCGTCAATGACAACCGCAAACGTCCCGTGATGCTTTGGATTCACGGTGGCGGATACGCGTATGGGTCGGGTGGGTCGCTCGGTTATGACGGCGCGAACCTGGCGCGATCCGGCGATGTCACGGTGGTTTGCATCAATCACCGGCTCGATATTTTCGGACATTTGTATCTCGGCGGCGCGGGCGGCGCGGAGTTTGCCGACTCCGGCAATGTCGGGCTGCTCGATATCGTCGCCTCGCTGGAATGGGTGCGCGACAACATTGCGCGCTTCGGCGGCGACCCAGGAAACGTGACCATCTTCGGCCAGTCGGGCGGCGGCGGCAAAGTCAGCACGCTGCTCGCGATGCCGGCCGCGAAGGGTCTTTTTCACAAAGCTATCGTGGAGAGCGGTTCCACGCTGAAGCAAGGTACGAAGGATGAGGCTCAGAAGAGCACCGAGATGTTCATGGCCAAACTCGGCCTAAAACCCAACCAGGTTCGGGAACTGCAAGAACTGCCGGTTCCAAAGTTGCTGGCGGCGATGGGCAATGGCAGCGGAATGCGCCTGGCTCCGGTGGTGGATGGACATTCCCTGCCGCGCGATCCCTTCGATCCCACCGCACCCGAGGTTTCGGCCGATGTGCCCATGATCATCGGCACCGCCGAAACGGAAGGCTCCTACTTCGCGCCGCCCGATCTGCTGTCGCTGGATGAAAGCGCCGTACGAGCCCGCCTGCGCGAGCGGCTACATGACGATGGCGATCGCATCTACGATCTATTCCGCAAGAACCGCCCGCGCGCGACGCCCAGCGAGCTGTATTTCACCATCTCCGCGTTTCCGACCAACGCGCATCTGCAAGCCGAGCGCAAAGCAGCTTTGGGTAAAGCGCCGGCCTTCTTATATCAAATCCGTTGGCGGACCCCGGTGGAAGGCGGACGGCGTCTGTCGCCGCACTGTATCGAGATTCCATTCGCGATGCAAAACCACTGGCAGCTTCCGGAAATGGTCGGAACTGGCCCCGAGCTTCAGCCGCTGGCCGACAAAACCAGCGGGGCCTGGGTGGCATTCGCGCGGAGCGGCAACCCGAATCACGCGGGCATTCCGAAATGGGCGGCTTACAACGCGAGCGATCGAGCTACTATGCACATCGACAACGAATGGAAGCTGGTGAACGATCCGGATCGTGAAGAGCGGCCGGCCATGGCCCAACTCCCTCGGCTGCCGATGTTCTGAGCGCCTGGCGGCGCGGCAGGGCGCCTCTGGCGCAGTAGCGATTGTGCGCTTCGCTCGTGCGTAGATCTCGATCCACTGGCCGCCGCGAGTCCAGCGCTGTACGGGAACCAAGCCGAAGTGTTGCCGAACTTCGTCCGCATTCATCTGCGGCCCGTATTCGTAGTAGCGCGTGAGGAACCGCTGCACCAGGGGCCATCGCAAAACTCCCCAGTCCGGCTCCCAGGTGCGCGAATAAACAACCAGAACGTTCACGCCTCGCGGATCGATGGCCTCAAGCGTAGAGCGGCGCAGGTCGGAAGTTTCAGCCACCCCTAAGCGCTGGCCGACATATCCGAACACCGGATCGCGCAGAGCCTGCGTCAACGGCCACGCCGT
The DNA here is from genome assembly GCA_035501355.1 of Bryobacteraceae bacterium. GTDB lineage: Bacteria > Acidobacteriota > Terriglobia > Bryobacterales > Bryobacteraceae > Palsa-89. Next base: position 10,149 of record DATJWJ010000105.1, read on the forward strand.
GTAGATGGTTTGGCTCGGATAGACGCGTTCCAGGTAGCGCGCTGCGTCGCGCTGCAACTGGACGAAATCCACCAGCGCGAGATTATTCTCGTAGGGAAACGGGAACGGCGGATTCAGGAACAGGCCGAGCAGCAGGCCGGCTGAAACCGCAACGAAGCTAACGGTGCGCGCCCGCGCCGATACCGTGGACCAGGCCGCGGTCATCGCAATGTAGATCAGCGGAATCACGGGCAATAGATAGCGTTCCAACTCCGCGCCGCCGAGCAGACTCACCATCAGCGTGTGTAAGCCGATGAACGCCCACGTGATCTTCCAGGCGTGCGTCGAATACACGGAAGCGCGGCGCCACGCATATACAATCGCAATCGTGCCAACCCACCGAAAATCGGCGAGGAACAAATAATAGATGCGGCGCACCAGCGACACTGCCGCGCGGACCGGATTGAGCGCGTAGGCGAGATTGTAATGCGTGAAGCCAGGATCGCCGAACAAGTGGCCGGTGGCCCGCCAGAGAACGAAGAACCAAACCGCCAGCGCCAAGAAGGGCACTGCATACAACCAGGTTTCTTTGCGCGATTTGCGATCCATCCAAAGCGCCGCGCCGAGAATCAGCGGTAGAAGCGCACCGGTCTCCTTCGCGAGAACGAGCGCGACCGAGGCTAGCACCGCGGACCTGTACCGGCCTTCCAGGAACAGAAGCAGCACCAGCAGCGTAAACAGCATCACGGGCATATCGAGCTGGGCCAGCATGGACTGCATGTAGAACAGGGGGTCCAGCAGAAGTAAGATCGCCGGCGCAAAGGCCCAGACTGGTTTCACGCCCGGGTTCAGCCGCTCGCTCAGCCGCCAAGTCAGAAAGGCGGCCAGGCTTGCCAGCAACAGCATCGCCACGCGCGTCGCGGTAATTGAATAGCCGAAAATCTTCCACACCGCGGCGAGATATGCCATCACCACCGGTGGATGTGCATTCGGTATGGTGGAGTGCGGCACCCACGCGCCATCGCGAAGGATGTCCAGCGCGGCGGGGATGAATTGACCCATTTCATCCCAGAAGTACGGGAGGTTCAAATAGGCGGCGTGCGAAAGAAGAACAACCAGCGTCACCAGGGCCAATAGGGACGCGCCGCGCGTCACTGAATTGCGCTGACTTGGCTGTGGGGCTCCAATTTGATTTCTCCGAACGTGGCTTCGTACTGCGAGATGTTTTGCGTCAGCACGTTCAACAATGCCTTGGCTTGCTGCGGGCTCAGATAGATCCCCTGAAAGTTTTGGATCATGACGCTGTCCGGGGCGGACTGGTTGACCGTTCCGAACATCAGAAAAAAGTCCCAGAGGTTCACCCGGATCTGGACGCTGTTGGCGTAGCTCTCGCGATACTCGGCGGTGTTTACCAACTGAAATTTCGGCGGGGCTTGTGGCGTCATGACACAACTATAGTGACATACCGCGTGCGGGAACGCCCCGCCCTCAGCGCTGGTGGAGCGTGTCCAGGAAATTGGATTGGTGGATAACGCCGTAGTAACGCGCCATCCAATACGGCAGGATGTAGTCGATGCCCGCTTCCTCGATGGTTCCCTGGCCGCCTCCCACCAGCTGAAACGGGCTGCGCTGCCACAGGAAATCCGTGGTGACACGCAGCGGGATCGGAATCGGATTGCAGGATTGATCGGCGCTGACGCAGGAAGGAAATTGGCCTTCCAGATTCACGTACACGTCGCGCGAGGGCCGCTGTAAAAATTGTTCCAGATAGGTGACCGTTTCGGCATCCCGGGCAGCGTCGGGCCCATTGACCGCTCGATCGATCATGTTGAAATGCGGGTTCATGTGGCCCTGAGTCGCCTTGCGGTAGATGCTGTAGGCCGTCAAATATTGAGCGCGAAGAGAGGAATTGTTCTCGAGCCGGATCAGATTGAAGAAGTTGATCGCGTCGAGATTGAATTTGAAGTACGAATCGCGCACATCCGCCGCATCCACGGCGACGGGCACCGCAGCCAGGCCGGCTTCGCTGGAGGCGGAGCTATAGAGGTTGGAGTAGGCGTAGGGGTTCACTTGTTTGCCGATTTGAAGCAGAGTTAATTGCTCGTCTGGCCGGATGACGAAGGTGGTGCTGACGGTACCATCGGGCATGACGACGGTCCAGGCGTGCGCGAGTAGAAAATTGAGCATGCGCGTAACCAGGGACTGCACGTTTGCGCGGACGTCGGATTGGTTCACGAAATCGTAGGCCACGCTGAGCCCGAAAAAAGCGCCCGAGTATTCGTCGCGCGAGGTGTGTCCTATCCAGAAATCTTGGCCGCTGTTGTGAATCCCGTTGGCGGATTCCTCGTGTGTGATGCCGGCCGCGAACGGCGAACTCATCGGCACCAGGCAGCGCGCCAGAAGATCCGTGCCGGTGACGTCGACCAGCGATTTGAGGCCAGCCAGCGCGGCGCGGATGTTTGCAAGCGCGCCGGCATCCGAGGTGACCCTGTAGCGGAAGGATTCGGCTGCCAGGTAATGGCCGGTCCAGAGCGCCGAGTCCCCGCAGCGCGTGTATCCAACAATGCTGCTGCTGGCCGGGGAAGCGAAGACGGGATCGAGGATTGTTCCGAAGGCCACATGCTTGGCTTGAATATTGGCCGAGATCGCCACGGCAGCCGTCTCGCAGGAATTGCAGAACGTCATTAAGACGAGGAGGGCCACTGTAAGGCCGAATTTCTTGGTTAATGCAGGCATTCCCAACCCTTAGATAGACGCTGTGGGATGGGTCCGCGTTGCGTGCGAGACCCGAGCAACCGGCGCAGAAGCCGTTAGACAATAGAAGAAATGCCCAAAGCGCTGGCAAGACGTGACGCGCAACAGCGCGCCGACCGCTTGCGCATCTTCCGCGGGGAACTTCGAGAATTGGAGCGGCAGCAAGTTCTGGTCCTGAGCGACGACCAGCGCGCCCGCCTGGAACCGTTTCTCGATGAAACGCTCAAGGATCTCGCCGCACAGTACGACATCGACACCACCGAATCGCAGAAACAGCTCTCGCTCGGCATGCGAGTCATCTCCGCGCTGGGCGGCCTGGCAATGTGCGCCGCGGTCTTTCTGTTCTTTTATCGCTTCTGGGGATCAATCCCGACCGCCGGTCAAGTCAGCATCCTGATCGTCACACCGTTGATCGGCCTTGCGGCTATGCATTTTGTTTCCAAACGCGAGCGGACTCTGTATTTCACAGGCCTGATCGGGCTGGTGACGTTCGCAGCGTTTGTTTTGAACCTCATCGTCTTCGGCCAAATCTTTAACATCATTTCGAGCCCGAACGCGTTCCTGGCGTGGGGCGCATTTGGGATTGTGCTGGCATATGCATTTGGCCTGCGGTTGCTGCTCGCGGCCGGGTTGGTCTGCTGGTTAGTCTTCATTCCGGCCACGATCGTCTCCTGGACCGGTGTGACTTGGGACTCGTTCTTCGAGCGGCCGGAAAGCATCATTGTGGGCGGAATCGCGACCGTCGCAGCGTCGTTTCTGGTTCGCGAGGATTTCTCAGGAACGTTCTGCCTGGTTGGTTTGCTGGCCGTTCTCTTCCCGCTGCTGGAACTTTGGCACTACGGTTCCAGCAGTTTTCTGCCGCTGGATCCGATTGCGATTGAACGCAGCTATCAGGTGATCGCATTCATCGCGGCCGCGCTCGTCATCTGGTTCGGCATCCGAACCGATCAGCGGCCGGTCATGAACCTGGGCGCTGCGGCGTTCACAATTTTCCTGATGATGAAGTTCGTCGACTGGTGGTGGGACTGGATGCCCAAATACATTTTCTTCTTCATCGTGGGCGCCATCGCGATCGGTCTGCTGATGGCGTTCCGAAAGCTGCGGGAGGCGACCGCATGAAGAAGCCAGGACTCCTGTTGGCGGCCGCCGTCGTCATCGTAAGCAACGCTTTGGTTCTCATCGGCGTCGCCCGCAACCGGGCCGGCGCGCCGGTGGAAACCATCCAACTCACGCAACGCGAGCTGCCCAAAGGCTTCAGCGAAAAGGAAGACACCGGCGTATCGCTGCGCTTCAATTGGAACATGGGTCTTCCAACCACGTATCCCTATTCCAGCTTTTCATGGCTGGACCAAGCCAAGCTCGAATCGATCGGATTCAATACTACTGCCGCGCTGCGCGATCCAAAGCATCAGCCGTTGCCTCGCCCAGCATTTGTGGCATTCGAGTACAACGGCCCCGCCTGGGAGCAATGGGTGCAGGCCCGCAAGCAGGAATCCGGTCAATTCGATCCCACGGCCCTATCACGGCTTGTTCCTATCGACGCCGGAAAATCAGCTGAACAGCTGCTGCAGAAGTATTCCGATCGTCAGAGATACTTGATCGTTCGCGGCGTCATCCGGGCGTTCGTCAACACCGGGAAGGCATCAAAACAGCTGGACGGTTCAGTCTCGGAGATCCTGCCGCAAAACGTTCACGTCCCGCCTTCGCTCGCGACTGCTTTTTCGGCTTCAACGTACACAGTCACGCTGGCCTACGGCCATCGCTTCGAGCCCGGGGTAATCGGACATTGAGCCAGTAAGAGCCCGTGCTATCGTTGTTGCTTGAGCGCGCGCGACTGGATCTTCGTAGCTCTCGGCATCTTCTCGGTGGGCTTCGTCTGGATCTGGTTTCAGGGCAAAGGCCGCGCGCCTGGAGTCCCGACGCTGTTCGAGCTGCTGCTCGGATTTGGCACCAATTTTTTCGACGCGCTCGGCATCGGATCCTTCGCGCCCACCACCGCGATCTTCAAGTTCCGGCGCATGCTGGCCGACGAAGAAATACCCGGCACGCTCAATGTCGGCCACAGCCCTCCAACCCTGCTGGAGGCGTTTCTGTTCATCGCATTCGTGCAAGTGGACGTGCTGACGCTGGTGTCGATGATGGCCGCCTCCGTCTGCGGCGCTTGGTTCGGAGCCGGCATTGTGGCGCGCTGGCCTCGGCGCAACGTGCAAATCGGAATGGGCGTTGCACTGCTGACCGCCGCGTTTTTCTTCCTGGTCACAAATTTGAACATCTCGCTGGTACCCGCCGGCACGGCGCTGGTGTTGCACGGCTGGAAACTGTGGGCCGGAATCGCGGGCGATTTTGTGCTCGGCGCTTTCATGACGCTCGGCATCGGACTCTTCGCGCCATGCATGATTCTGGTCAGTCTGCTCGGCATGGATCCCAAGGCGGCGTATCCGATCATGATGGGTTCCTGCGCGTTCCTGATGCCGGTGGCGAGCGCGCGCTTCATCCGCCTGGGACGCTATAGCGCAAGACCGGCGCTCGGTCTGGCGTTGGGCGGCCTGCCGGGCGTGTTGATTGCCGCGCTGATCGTCAAAGTGCTGCCGCTGTATTGGGTGCGCTGGCTGGTTGTAGTCGCGGTGACTTACGCCAGTGTCACCATGCTACGGTCGGCGGCGCAGGAACGAAGCCGGCGGGCTACTGAATCTTTCGAACCTCGACCGACTTATAAATCTCTTTAGTTTGATCCAGGTCGGGAAATTGCACACCTGGCAGTCTGGCCGATGCGGTTCCAGCTGCCACACCCCAACGCACGCAGTCGGCGAAATCTTTTTTCTTAGTGGCGGCCCACACGTACGCGGCTGCGAGGGCGTCGCCCGCGCCGATCGGAGACACGGCATCGACGCGCGGCGGGATCGCTTCGAGAAGCTGATTCTCGTTGACCGCTACGACGCCGCGGCTTCCGAGCGACAGCAAAACCGTCTCGGCGCCCATGGCTTTGATGCGGGTGGCCGCTTCGATGAAATGTGCGCGCGTGATCAGCGCGCGGTTCAGCAGGCGTTCGGCCTCGGGCTGATTCGGAGTGACCACGGTTGGGCTGGCTTCGACGCCATGCAGCAGCGCATCGCCGTCGGTATCGAGCAGTGTCTTCACATTGCGGTTACGCGCCATGCCGATCAGCTTGTTGTAAAAATCGGACCGCACGCTGGGAGGAAGGCTGCCGCACAGCATCAGCCAGGAAGCAGGCTCCAAGCGGCGTTCCACCACATGTTCCAGGCGCGCCAGCTCGTCGGATGAAACGGGCGGGCCCACTTCGTTGAGCTTGATCGCCAGGCCCTGCCGATCAACGATGGTGAAATTGGTTCGAATTTCATTTTGGATCGGAACCACCTTCACAGGGAAGCCCCACTTGCCCAGCAGCTTGGTGAACTTGTCGCCATTGGCGCCGCCGGAAGTGACGATGGCCAGCGTTTTTGCGCCGTATGAATGCAGCACGCGCGAAGCATTGATGCCGCGCCCGCCGGCTGAATCGCTGCGCGAAAGAATGTAGGCGCGGTCTTCAAACACCAGCCGGTCCACCGTCACTGTGCGGTCGACTGAGGGATTGATTGTGAGGGTGATAATCAACTCTCAATGTTACCCTGGATTTCTGCAGCGCCAACCCCAGTTTCGCGCCTATCTGGCTCTAGCTGCGGTTTGTTTTTTCTGGGGAACCACGTACCTCGGAATTCGGATCGCGCTGGAGTGGGTGCATCCGCTGCAATTGATGTGCCTGCGCTATTTGCTTTCAGGCGCGCCCATGCTGGCGGTGGCATCTTTCACCAAAGCGCATCTGCCGGCGAGGCGTGAACTGCTTTATACGTCCCTATGCGGCGTGATCACCATCGGAATGGGGACCGGAACGCTGGTATTCGCCGAGCTCTGGATTCCTAGCGGGCTGGCTGCGCTGATCGTGTCGATGCAGCCCTTCTGGATGGTGAGCGTGGAAGCTCTGATTCCCGGAGGAGATCGCCTGCACGCTCCAACCATCCTGGGTATGTTGGTTGGCATAGCCGGCACGGCGCTGCTGGTGGGGCCCAGCGCCATTGAGCAAGGGCTCACGGGGTCCGTATTTAGAAGTTTTCTGATTTTGCAGATCGGCGCTTTCGGATGGTCATTGGGGTCCATCTTGCACCGGCGCCAGAATGCGCGGGCGCATCCGGTGGTCAGCGCGGCCTTGCAACAATTGGCGACCGGTTTGTTTTTTCTCGGGCCTGCTGTTGTCATATTCGTTAAGCATCCTCTGGCTTGGAGCTGGCGGGGAGCGGGCGCCATTTTGTATTTGGCGGTGATCGGCGGCGCCGTTGGATACAGCGCGTACATCTATGCGCTGACCAAGCTGCCAGTCTCGATTGCGAGCATTTACACGTATATCAATCCGATCGTGGCTCTCTGGCTGGGTTGGCTGTTCTACCGGGAGCCGATCGGCCCGCGCGAGATCATTGCGATGATCGTGATTTTCGCGGGCGTGGCGCTGGTGCGAAGGCTCAGCCGTCCGGCGCCCGCCAAAGTTGTGGAGGCAGCCTAAGCTCGCACCAACTGGCTCACCTTTTCAAGCGCAGGTTCCAGTTTTTGCAGATTGCTTAGCACGGGCGCGAACAGATCGCCCACGCGTTCGAAGCGGTCGATGGCGTTGTGGATGTTGAACTGCGAGGGCTCCAGACCTTTCTTCACTTCGGACCAATCGAGCGGCGTGGAAACGGGGCCCCCGGGATAGGCGCGCAATACGTAAGGCGCGGCAATGGTCTTGGCGCTGGAGATCTGCAGGTAATCGAAATAGACCTTGCCTTTCTTGCGCTGCGAAACGGTGCGCGGCGTCGTGAACAAATCTTCGTTCCCGCGGATCACCAGGATGGATAACAATTCGGCGAAGGTGCGCACCTGCTCGTAGGTATAGACAGGCTCGAGTGGGACATAGACATGCATCCCATCGCCGCCGGTTGTTTTGGGATAGCCCGCCAGGCCCAGCGCGTCGAGCGTCTTCTTCACCAGATATGCGGCTTCGACGATGCGCTCGTAGGGACAGCCTTCGGTGGGGTCCAGATCGATCAGCGCGAAGTCGGGATTTTCGAGCGACCCCACGCGGCTCATCCAGGGATTCTGATCGATGCACGCCAGGTTCGCCAGATAGAGCAATGTGGCGCGGTCGTTGCAAATGATGTAGTGAATTTTATCCTGATTGTGTTCGGAAAAAATCGGCTCCAGGCGCACCCACTCGGGCACCTTGTCCTGGGCGTCTTTTTGAAAAAAGAATTCGTGATCGATTCCGTTGGGATAGCGCTTCAGCGAGAGCGGGCGGTCGCGAAGATGCGGGATGATCAGGTTCGCCACCGAGTTGTAGTAATTGATGACATCGCGTTTGGCGATGCCTTCGCCGGGATAGAAGATTTTGTTCAAGTTGGTGAACTTCAGGCGATGGCCGTCGACGGTGACGGTCAGTTCGGCGCCTGACTTGGCCGGAGCGATGGGCTCGCGTTGAATAAGCGGTGCGGCGGTTTCCGTCTGGACTTCGAGCGGGGTTTCACGCACGCATTCTGTAGGATCCTTGTCCGGCCGCAGGTTCAGGAACACCGGCGCACGCAGCAATCCATCCGGCGTGACTTCCAAATACTTGATCTCGGCCACCAGTTCGGGCTTCAACCAAGTGACGTCGCGCAGCGCTTTCACCGGGCCTGAGAACGGGCTCTTTTGTATAATCAGCGGCTCAATCTTCGAATAAATGTCTTTCAGCGATTTCTCGTTGAAGCCGGTCCCAACCTGGCCAACGTGCACCAGCTTGCCGTGGTCATAAACGCCCAGGACGAGCGAGCTGAAGTAGTCGCGCTCGCCGTGCGTAAAGCCGCCGATGACGAAATCGCCGCTGGTGACGACTTTGATCTTGATCCAGTCGCGGCTGCGGCGCGGCTCGTACTTGCTATCGCGCCGTTTGGCGAGGATGCCCTCCAGCCCATTGGCGCGCGCCGCTTCCAGCATGGCTCCGCCGTTAGCGGCGAAATGGTCGGAAAAACGGATGCGATCGGTGGGCGAGAGGATTTCCTTGAGCAGCCGCTTGCGCTCTTCCAGCGCGACACCGCGCAGATCGTAGCCGTCGAGGTAGATGAGGTCGAACAGGAACAGCGTTACGGGAGTGGAGCGCGCCAGGTGCGCGACGCTGTTGGGATCGCCCACCCCGATACGGGGCTGGATCAGGCTGAAGCGGGCGCGGCCGTTTTCGTCCAGCACCGCGATTTCGCCGTCCACGATCGCGTTCGTGGCATTAAGAAACCGCGGCAGGACGCTCAACTCGGGATATTGTTGATCGCAGCGCTTCTGGCTGCGGGAGTAGATACAAAGCCGGCCGTTTTCGATGAAGCACAGGGCGCGCACCCCGTCCCATTTCACTTCGTACAGCCATTCGGGGCCGGAGGGAGGATGCTCGGCGAGCGAGGCGAGCATGGGTTGAATGCTGCGCGGCAGGGGCGATTCGACGGCACCCTTTAGCTGGGCGAGCGAGCGGGCCGGGGAGTGCGGCGCGGCCGTGGCGGGAAGATTCTCGGCGATCTCCTGCTGCGTGCGCCCCGTCAGAACGCTGCGCGCGTAGTCTTCAATGTTCCAGCCGGGTTTCGCGTCCGCGTCCTTTTTCTTGATGAGCAGCCACTCGTTGCCCTTGCCGCGATTCTTCATGCGGACCAGCGCGAATTCGCCGCGGAGTTTTTCACCGTGGAGGCGGAATTTCAAATCGCCTCGCTCGATCTGCGCCTGGCCGGGCATGTCACCGAGCAGCTCGAACGTCCCGCGATCCCACAACATTACGCTGCCGCCGCCGTATTCGCCTTGGGGGATGTTGCCTTCGAAGTTGCCGTAATCGAGCGGATGGTCCTCGACATGGACGGCTAGCGATTTCGCCAGCGGCTCCAGGCTCGGTCCTTTGGGAACGGCCCACGACTTGAGCGTCCCGTCGATTTCGAGGCGAAAATCGTAATGCAGGCGCGTGGCGTCGTGACGTTGTACGCAAAAGAAATTGCCCGGTGAAGCGGGCGTGCGCGGCGGTTCGGGCGCAGGCTCGGGCGTTTTGTCGAACGAGCGTTTGCGCGAATATTCTTTGAGCGACATGGCGCTAACCGCGCGGCATCAGTGGCCCGGCGGTCGAAGGGATGCTTCGCCGATTGTAACGTCTCGCGCGCCCCGCGCGTCAGAGGGCCAGGGTGCGCGACCCGGTTGCGCCCGCGTCGACCTTGGCGTCCGCCCCGCTTTAGCGGGAGAGTAACGGACTTATGAAGATCGTAACCGTTCTGGCTGGCGCAATTTTCGCAGGCTGCGGCTGGGCGGCGACCGGAAGCAACGTTGCCATCGACGGCGCAGGCAACATCTGGTCCACCGGCCAGAACCTACCGGTAGCCCTTACTGCCAATGCTTTCCAGAAGACCCAGGTGAGCACCGTCTGCGGCATGCAGCAACTATCGCCGTTCGTGGCCTCGACTGCCGTCTACTGCTCGCATGCCTTCGTGATGGAAAGGGACCCCAGCGGCAAGGTTCTGTACGCGACATATCTGGGCGGAAGCAGCGAAGATGGCGGCATCGCCATCACCACCGATGCGCAGGGCAATGCGTACGTCACAGGGTTCACCTATTCGGCGGATTTCCCGGTGACGGCGGGCGTTGTGCAGCGGCAGAATGCGGGGCCCTTGACGCCCAATGCGGTTCTAGAGTCGATTACCCCATTCGGACCGGTAGCGATCCTTCCCGGTGGCGACGTATTCGTTGTCAAGTTCGCCCCGGATGGAACGTTGCTTTACTCGACGCTGCTGGGAGGCTCGGGCTCGGATGTTCCTTCCTTGATCGATGTGGACTCCAGCGGCTCTGTCTATGTGGCGGGCACAACCGCGTCCACCGATTTCCCCGTTACGGCCGACGCCATGAACAAATCCGCGAACGGGAACTTCCTGGCTCGGCTGGATCCGCAAGCCGCCTCGCGGGTCTACTCCACTTACTCCCAAGCGACCATCCAGTCGTTCGGCCTCGATGCTCAAGGGGATGCGTTTCTCACCGGGAGTTCCCAACCGTCCGGCGGCAACGCTGGGCCGTACGTGACCGAAGTGGACACATCGGATGGGCGGGTGGTCTATACGGCATTTCTACCGGAGCTGGATTCTAAGTACGCTGGCGCGGGGGCGGCGATCGCGGTGAATGGCGCGGGCGAAGCATGGGTAGGCGTGAGTCCGGCGCCGATTACGATGCCATTCTTGGTACCGTCGCCGCCGCTTTATCCATTGGGACCATCGTTCCTGCTGAAGGTGGCGGCCGCTGGCGGGAGCATTCTATCGGAAACTGACATGGCGGCCACGCAGTTCGATCAGGTGCTCCTGGATGGCGCAGGCAACGTATATGCTCTCGGCCATGGCACGGGCGCGCTTCCGCCGGCGCCGTTGCCGCCGCTGCTGGCCGTCCCGTGCTCTACACTGGGCGGGGAGTTCGTACTGGAGACCGACGCCCAGGGTGTCCTGAAGGCGGCCACCTACATGCGGCAGGGTGGCGGCAGTCTGGCGACGATCGGCGCTCCTGGACAGCTTTCGGTTTACTCGCCAGTAACGCAGAGAGTGACCGCGCTAGACCTGCTGACTGTTCCTGCGATGAACTTCGGCTGCCTGGAGAACCTGGCATCGGGTCAGATCGGCGCTGGAGTCGCGCCAGGCGAGATCTTCGTGCTTTTCGGTTCCAACCTGGGGCCCGCCAACCCAGTTACCGGAGTGCCGGACGAATCCGGCCGATTCCCGACCTCCCTTTCCGGGGTGCAAGTGCTGATCGACGGGTTGCCGGCGCCTTTGCTGCTGGTCGAAGCCGGCGAGATCCAGGGCGTCGTACCATTTGGGGCCGTGAATGGGACCACGACCCAGGTGCAATATCTGGACCAGAGCGCGCCGCCCTTGGACGCACCCGGCGCGGACAATCCGGGAATCTTCACGAACAACGGACAAGCGGCTATTTTGAATCCGGATGGGACGCTCAACACACCGGCCAATCCGGCCAAGTTGGGTAGCATCGTTTCAATCTTTGCCACCGGCATGGGTCCGCTGGCAAGCCCGATTCAGGATGGCGAGATTACGCCTCTGCCTCCCCCTTACTTCCTGCTCTTGACCCCACCCGAAGTCACGTTCGCCGGAGTAATTGCAAACGTCGTATGGGCGGGCGCGGCGCCGGAATTGATTGCGGGAGCCGCGCAGATTAATGCTCAGTTGCCGGCCAGCCTGCCGGCGGGCACGAATTTGGCGGCTGTGCCGGTGGTGCTGGTTTTGCCGGGGGTCGCCTCGCCTCCAGTTCCCATCAGCGTGGTGGAGTAACGTGAGATTGCGCTGCGACGCGTTTTACGATTCCGCCAAAATGACCCAAAAGTCGCTGGCCAGATTGGGATCGAGAACGTAGGGGTAGGGAAGATAGCCGTAACCGGAGTCGCCCCAGCCATCGCCCCAGGAATTGCGGAACGTGAAAAGCTGTTTCGCGTCGTCGTAGCCCACCAGGCAAATCGCGTGGCCGCCGATAGGCGATTCGTCGGGACCGGGCATCGGGACGATTCCGGTTGCGGCCACCTGGTCCGATTCCAAGGCGTCGTAAGCGTTGATACCGAAGACCACCGGGCGCCCGAGGATCGCCAGGCAATGACGGGGGAAGTAGGCGCTCTGCGTGACGCGCGAATACTGCAACGCCTTGAACTTCACCGCGTCGGAGTAACACCCGGCTGACGGCTTTGTAGCGAATTGAGACTCATCGTACGGCCATTCCGACTCCGGGCACACGCCCTGCGCGGCCACGGTCTTGATTCCGTCCCGAAGCTCGGCGCCGGAATCCTGGTCGGGATAGCCCTCGATCACGCGTTCGTTGTAGTAGATGAACAACCGCGAGGGAGTCAGGAATGCCTCGGTCTGCTTCTTGCGCTCAAAGTCCACAGCGGCTGCGACGGCGTTGGCGGTGCAACTTCCCAGGTCCTGCTGATCGTACACCGGCGGCAACAGGCCGGATTTTCGCAGATCGCAGGCTGGCGGGAGCGTGACTCTCTTAGCGACAGTCAAGACATGATCGCGCGCGTCCAGGTGATCGCGGCGCCATCCAAAGCGTTTGGTTTTGTAGGTTGTCATTGGAATTCCGAGGAAGACTGACTTCGGCTAGAGCCTAGCCCCCCGGCGCGCGCTGGGACGCGATCGAATCCATCAGACTATTGAGAAAGCGCGAGATTTGGCGGAAGGAAACGTGTCACCGGCGCGCGGGACATTAGCTGTCTCGGCTCGGCGCTGTGTCAGTACGCGCAGCTGACCGGCTCGTAGGGCTCGCTCTGAACGGGCGTCTGGCTTGCACTGGCCCGCTGTTCAGGGATGAGCGCGTTCCAGGCTTCGGCCAGCGTCTCGAGCAGCCGCTCGGCTTCTTCCAACGGCTTCTCGCGTTGTTCAAAGTTGGCCTGTATCAGCAACTTTTCCACGTAGCCGTACAATTGAGCCAGATTGCGGCTCACCTCGCCACCCTGCTCGGTATTCAGAGAACACGACAGTTCCGTTACGATGGCCATGGCTTTCGTGATGGCTTGCGACCGGGAGGGAATATCGCCTAAGCGAACAAAGCGGCGTGCTGACGCGATTGCATCCAGCGCGCCGCGATAGAGCAATTGCACCAGCTTGAGGGGACTAGCGTCTGCCAGTTCGTCTTCGTAGTAGCTTTGGTATCTTTTGGTCCGCATTCTAAACTACGTATCGGCGTGGGGCCGGGTTGTTTCTACCGAATCGGTGGGCAGGTCTTGGGCCAACCGCAAAACATATTCAGGAGGGATTTGCATCACCAGTTCATGGGTTTCGCGGTCCTCGACCCGGATAACAGGACGATGGGTCTGGCTATCCACCAGGAAAACAAGCTGATTCCGGCCCAACTGGCCGCTCTGGTTGACCGTCTTGACGGCCTGAATCAATTGCCTGCGTTCAGCCGCTTGTTCGCCCGTAGGGGCGCCTGATGGTGCGGCATAATTGCCAACGAAACCGATGGAAGATACGCCCATCTTGTAAACCTGTCTGAGAGCCGGAGGTCTTTTAAAAAGCTTATCGGCCAGATCGCAAGAAGTTTGAATGAGGATCGGCCCGGACGTCAGGCCAGGTTCAGGACATCTTTAATAGTGCCCTTTTGCTGCTCGATCTTCTTTTGCAGCAGCATGATCGAGTAGATCAACTGTTCCGGCCGGGGCGGGCATCCCGGTACGTACACGTCGACGGGAATCACCTGGTTCACCGGGATTAGCGCATAATTGCTGAACACGCCGGTGGAGGTTGCGCAGGCGCCCATGGAGATCACCCATTTGGGTTCCGGCATCTGCTCGTAGAGGCGGCGGATCACCGGCGCCATTTTGTTGGAAACGCGCCCGGCGATGATCATGAGATCCGATTGGCGGGGTGAGCCGCGCATCACTTCGGCGCCGAAGCGCGAAATGTCGTAGCGCGAGCCGATCATGGACATCATCTCGATGGCGCAGCAAGCCAGGCCGAACGACATGGGCCAGATCGAATTTTTGCGTCCCCAGTTGATGGCCTTATCGAGCGTCGTTGTTATAATGCTCTCAGACCCGACCGCGGCGTCTTCGTTGTCGATCCGAGCGAAGAGTTCGCTCGGAAGACTCGGCTGAAACTTCGGCTCACCGTCCACGATCCTATTATCACATGCACGAGCCAGCATCTCGTACTCTTGTCGGCGACCCACCGGATCGGCGGGAACTGGAAGCTGCCGCGCGCCTCTTGGGGATCGAGAACGAATACTGGGACGTCTGGGGACGACGTCACGCCGCATCGCCCGAGGCGCAAACCGCGATCCTGACGTCGCTGGGTGTGAACGGTGCCACCCAGGAGTCGCTGGGCCAGGCTCTCGAAGAACGCGAGCTTCGCCAGTGGCGCAAGCCGCTGCCTCCTACCATCGTTTGCACCGAACATCGGCCGCCTCATGAAGCGATGCTTTCGCTCCCGGCCGATCGCGCCGATTCGCCGGCGGTTCTGGAGATCCGGTTCGAGGACGGAAATTCACTGCGGCTGCCGGTCGATCTGGGCGCCCTCCCCGTTAGCGCATCGAAACAGGTGGACGGGCGGCCCTTGGTTCGTAAATCGCTGAAGCTGCCGGATGCTTTGCCGCTCGGATACCACGAATTGACGCTCGAGCTCGCGGGCGAACGCTGGCCGGCTGCGCGCCTGATCGTTTGCCCCTCCCGTGCCTATCATCCCGAATGGCTCGAAGCCGGGCGCACCGCGGGGCTGGCCATCAGCTTGTTTGGGCTGCGCTCGGAACGCAACTGGGGATGCGGCGATATCACGGATCTAAAGGCCGTAATCGATTGGGCCGCCGAGCATGCCGGCGCGGACTTCATCGCGCTCAATCCCCTGCATGCCATCCCTAATCGCCAGCCGTTTAACATCAGCCCCTACCTCCCCAATTCGATTTTCTTCCGCAACCCGCTGTATCTGGACCTGGAAGCCACGGAGGATTTTCGAGCGTCCGCCAAAGCGCGCGCGCTGCGCCAATCGCCCGCAGTCGAGAATGAGATTCAAGCCCTGCGCGCCTCCGAGTTCGTCGAGTACGAAGGGGTGTACCGGTTGAAGATCCGTTTCCTGAAGCTGCTGTTTCACTCTTTCCTGGACGAGCGCCGGCGGAACAGTCCGCGGGCGGATGAGTTTCGACAATACATCGAGCGGCAAGGGGATCTGCTGCATCGTTTTGCCGTTCACGCGGCGCTGGACGAATCGATGCATGCGCATTGTCCGGAGGTGTGGACCTGGCGCGCTTGGCCGGATCAATACCAGGATCCGGAGTCGCCCGCGGTGGCGGAGTTCGCGCGCAAACACTGGCGCAGTGTTCTGTTTCACAAGTATCTGCAGTGGCAACTGGACCTTCAGCTTGCCTCGGCCCAGCAGCACGCGCGGGAACGGGGGCGGCGCATCGGCCTGTACCACGACCTGGCTCTGGCGACGGATCGCTTCGGCGCCGATCTGTGGGCGCACCGCGATTTCTTCGTCTCCGGATGCCGCGTGGGCGCTCCGCCGGACGACTTCTCGCCCAAAGGCCAGGATTGGGCCTTCCCGCCCCCTAATTCCGAGCGGCACTACCAGGACGGCTACCGGCTGTTCGCCGAATCGATCCGCAAGAACATGCGGCACGGCGGCGCGCTGCGCATCGATCACGTCATGCGCTTTTTCCGCTTGTACTGGATTCCGGATGGCAGCGAAGCTACCGATGGCACCTATGTTCGCGACCGCGCCGAGGATCTGCTTAGCATTCTGGCACTCGAAAGCGTGCGCCAACAGATCCCGATCGTGGGCGAGGACCTCGGCACCGTCCCCGACGAGATCCGGGAATCGTTGCATCGTTTCGGAATCCTGAGCTATCGCCTGCTGTACTTCGAGCGGGGCCCGAATGGACGCTTTCGAACTCCAGCGGAGTACCCTCGGGAGGCGCTGGTATCGGTGACCACGCACGATCTTCCTACGCTGGCCGGTTTCTGGCTGGGCCGCGACATCGAGGCGCGGCGCGCGGCCGGCCTGTTACCCGAGGAATCCAGCTATCGAAAAATGACCGAAGAACGTGCGGGTGAAAAACAACGCATTCTGGATGTACTCCATGAGCTGCATCTGCTGCCGGACTGGTTCCCGCGCAGCGCGCGAGAGGTTCCTGAATTGACGGGCGAGCTGCACAATGCCATCGTGGGATTTCTCGCCTCCACCCCCTCCAAGCTCATGGTCCTGAACCAGGAGGATTTGCTCAAGGAGACCGAGCAGCAGAACCTGCCCGGAACCACCGAGCAATATCCCAACTGGCGGCGCAAAATGCGCTGCACAGTGGAGGAGTTGTGGACTTCGCCCGAGATCCAGGCGTTCACGCAGATGTTCCGGGACTGGATGGCGCGGACGGGCCGCATGAACGCAGCCTAAGCCCCAGGCGGGCCCGGGCTACATGAAATAGTCTTTGACCTTATCGATCAGGCCTTTTTCGTGCGGCTCGTTTTCGGCCGGCAGCGTCTCGCGAAGCTGCTCGAAAAGCTTGCGTTGCTCGCGCGTCAATTTGGTGGGCACGCGCACGTCGATGTGCACGAACACGTCGCCGCGTCCGTTGCCCTGCAAGCGCGGCATGCCCAGATTCCTGATGCGCACGGTGGCGCCGGCTTGAGCGCTCTCGGGAATCTTCACCGTTTCCAGGCCATCGAACGTCAACAAATTAACCTCGGCGCCTAGTGCGGCCTGCGCGACGTTGATGGGCACGGTACAGTGCAGGTCGTCGCCGTGGCGCTCGAAAATAGGATGGTCCTTGAGCTTGATGACGACATACAAATCGCCCGCCGGGCCGCCGCTGTGCCCGACTTGTCCCTCTTGCGCCAGCTTTAGATGCGTGCCGGTGTCGACGCCCGGCGGGATGCTGACCTTCAGTTTTCGTTCGGTGCGGACCTGCCGCTCGCCGCGGCATTGCGTGCACGGCCGGCGAACGATCTGGCCGCGCCCTGCGCACTGGCCGCAGGTGCGGCGAATTTGCAGGAAACTTTGCTGGTAAATTACCTCGCCGCGCCCGTGGCACATGGGGCAGGTCACCAAGCCGTCGTTTTGCTCGGCGCCGGTTCCACGACAGCGCGAGCAAACATCCATGCGCGGAACCTGGATCTCCACGCTCAGCCCGCGAATGGCGTCCTCCAGCGTGATTTCCAAATCGTAGCGGAGATCTTCGCCGCGTTGCGCGCGCGACCGGCCTCCACGCCGGGCGCCGCCAAACAGATCGCCGAATCCGAACAGATCGCCGAGAATGTCGCTGAAATCGGTGAAAGCGGAGGGATCGAAGCCCTGGCTTGCGCCGAATCCCTGCAACCCCTGATGCCCGTAGCGATCGTAGGCGGCGCGCTTTTGAGGATCGCTCAGCACGCTATAGGCTTCGGCCGCTTCCTTGAATTTCTCTTCCGCTTCCTGATTATCGGGATTGCGGTCCGGATGATATTTCAGCGCCAGCTTGCGGTAAGCGCTCTTCAGCCCGGGATCGTCGATATCGCGGCCTACGCCCAAGACTTCGTAGTAATCGCGCTTGGTCGCGTTCATTTCTTTTCTACCGCTACCTTCACCATGGCTGGCCGCAACAGACGCCCGCGAAAATTATAACCTCGCTGGAATTCCTCCAGTATAGTGTGATCGGGGACTTCGTTGGTCTCCACCGTATCGACGGCATGATGGAGGTTGGGATCGAATTTCTCTCCCTTCGAACTAATCGGCTCCAGCCCCAGCTTCTTTAGCGCGTCAGAAAGCCGCTGATATATCAATTCCATTCCGCGCGCATATTCCTTGTCGGCCGACTCCATTTTGAGCGCCCGCTCGAAGTCGTCCACGATTGGCAGGATGGCCCGCACGCTCTCGGTGTGCGCGTATTCGAGCACATCGGCCCGCTCGCGCTCGGCGCGCCGCCTAAAGTTATCGAATTCGGCTTGGCGGCGCAGCAGCCGGTCCACCAGATCGTTCTTCTCTTCGATCAGCCGGTCGCGCTCGGCGGTTACCGACGCCAGCGCCGAAGACGCATCAGCCCGGTCCGCCGGATCGGCGCTTCCACCGTCCTCAGGCGAATCCACAATCGGCTCTTTCGAATCCATACATCCAGTTTAAGGTACGCGCGCGATTCCGACCGCGCGTTCGATTTATACCGGCAAGCTCCGGAACGCTTGACCCATGTGATAGACGGCCGAGATTGCTTTTCCGTAGTTCATTCGCATCGGTCCCAGCACGGCGATTTTGGCTGACAGGCCGCCGTGCAAAGGAATCGACACCCCGATCAGCGACAGCTCGCCCATGCTGGGATGCGCGTCCGCCAATCCCACCTGGACCGCCAATTCTCCGCCCGGCTGTTCGAGAAAACGGTCCAGCAGCTGCAGCATCCGCTTTTTCTCTTCCAGGGTGTGGAACAGGTCGCGCAGCTTCTCGCGCGTTAAATGCAAATCCAATCCGACCAGGTTGCTGGCGCCCTCCATGTGAATCTCCGGGGTCAGCTCGATGTCCAGCAGGCCTTTGGAGTAGAACAACGTGACACGTTTCAGCAGCGCGTCGTAGGCGGCGTTGTGCTGCTCCAGGCGGCGCTCCAGATCGGCTCGGATATCGGATAGCGTCCAACCGCTGAAATTGCGGTTGATGTAGTTGCGAATGGAAGCCAAGTCGTCCTGCGAGACAAGTTCATCCAGCGTCACCACGCGGTTGCGCACCATGCGGTCGCGCGTCACCACGATCATCAGCACGCGCTGATCGGCCAAGCTGACCAGTTCGATCTGATCCAGCGTCTGGCTGGAAGCCGGGATGGCGGCCGTGATGCCGATGCTGCGCGTCATCGCCGTCAACAGGCGCGACGAGCATTCGACGCGAGCTTCCATGGTGTCCATCTGCGATAACTCGCCGCGCACGCGCTGCAATTCGGTCATCATCAGGCGGCCGCGCGCGAGCGATTGCACATAGCTGCGAAAAGCTTTTTCGGTAGGCACGCGTCCGGCGGAAGTGTGGGGCTGCGAAAGGTAGCCCTCGTCGCAGAGGTCCGCCATGACATTTCTAACGCTGGCCGCGCTGAGTCCATCCCGGCGCTGGCGTGCGATTGTACGCGAGGCCACAGGTTCACCCGTCTGGATGTAACATTCCACGATGGAATGTAGGATCTCCTGTTCGCGCTGTGTCATGGACTTGAACCTACCGGTCCGCCGACTTTGAGGGGAACCCTCCTACTTATTGATTATAAAGGCCTTGGTTTTGAATGGCAAGTTGCGGCGGAAACTGGTGTGCCTCAGTTTTGAATTTGGCGGCTGAGCCAAGGCCGCCAGTTCTTTTGCGGCCAGTTGAAGCTCCTTCTGATCTCCGAGCTCAATCGCGCCTATTCCATGGACAGCGGCAAGAGCAATGGCGTCAAGGACAGGAGACGGATTTGCTTCGTTGACGCCGTAGAATGCATCGGAATCATCGATAAGCGAAAGAATGCTCTGATGTAACTGTCTAAAAAACCAGCCCTCTGGCTCTCCAAACAGTTTGCACGTCTCGGCTAGGACCTGAGAACAGTTCTCGAAGTTATGAATGTGTTCCAACAGGGACCGGAGTCGCGTGAGATTCGTCATGGTGAGAGACAATCTCGGAGAGCTTGAAAATGCTCTCAAGTCTGCATTGGTAGTTCTTTTGCAGGAATTCAGTCGCTCCCTGCTCTCGATCTACGAGGCACATTGCTCCCAACACGACCATGCCAGCGTCACGCGCCTTCTCTATAGCGTCGCCAGTAGATCCGCCCCCCGTACATACGTCGTCGACGATTACGACGCGCATCCCCCGAGGTTCCAGGAGACCTTCAACGGTCTGTTTCATTCCGTGGCCCTTCGGTTCCTTGCGCACAACGAAGGCGTCTATAGGTGAGGTAATATCCAAGCTCTCTCTGGCAATTGCAAGAGCGATCGGATCGGCACCCACCGTCCTACCACCGACAGCCTGAGGATGCCATCCACAGTCCGCCATCTTTTTCAGGAAGGCGCGGCCGATCAATGGTATTGCAGCCGCCGAAAAAGCCGTTCGTTTGGCATCGATGTAGACATCCGTCTCGGCCCCGGAAGACAACTTAAACTTCCTGCCGAGTTGGAGAGAGCGCTTTTCCAGCATCGCTCGGAGAGCGCCACGTTCAGTAGTACTTTGATCTTGCGGCATTCGAAAGAAGGACTCCATTCTAGGCAAAACCAACTTTCAAACGCAACTCACGAAGATGCAGCCCAGTCCATGCAAAGTACTACATGTAGGGCCTCGCTGAACTATGACCCTATCTATAAGTGAAAGAGTATCACAAATCATGTATGCCAACGAATGTTTATAGAATTTCTGAGGAAAACCTGTGAAAAATCCCAGGTGGGCCAGCCGCCGACCCTCCAACATGATGGTAACATGGCTCTCACGATCCTCGTGCTCTGACGGAGACTTCTTTAGACTGATTTTGAAAAGCCAGTTCGTTCAGGCTCCTGGTGGCCTAGAAGCGATTGCCGGTTTTCAGTTCGCTGTCACGTGCGGCCTTTGTCGCGTTTCGACTGGAACTCTCGCATCCTCTCGCGCGATTCCTCGGTTTTCCAAGCTTCCACGAACGAATCGATTCCAGCACCGATGGCTTCGCCTAACGGCAGATCTTCCCAGGCGCGGATTAATTTCTTTTGTAACCGGATGGCGCGCGGGCCGGCTAGAAGGATCGACGAGATGCAGCGGTCGACGGCGGCGTCGAGATCCGCGGGCGGGACAATTTTTTGGACCAGTCCCCACTTCTCGGCGTCGACGGCGGAAAAATTCTCGCCGAGCAGCAAGATCTCTCGCGCGCGGCTCCAGCCGACCAGCATTGGAAGCAGCGCCGCTTCGATCACGGACGGGATTCCGAGTTTCACCTCGGGCATTCCGAAGACTGCGGTTTCAGAGGCGATTCGCAGGTCGCAGGCCGCGGCCAGTTCCAGTCCGCCGCCCAGCGCATAACCTTGGATGCGGGCGATCACGGGAACAGGAAGCGCGCGCAGAACCTCGCAACACTGGTGCAAACGGGTGATGAATGCCTCAGCAGTTCGGGCGTCGAGCTGCGCCATCTCGCCGATATCGGCGCCACCGATGAAGGCCTTCTCGCCAGCGCCCGTGACCACCACCGCGCGCAGCGATTCATCGTCGCTCAACGCTTCAATGGCCGAGACTAATTCTTCCATGAGCGAGCTATTCAGCGTGTTCAGCTTGCGCTGATTGTCGATGGTGACGTAGGCGATCCGCGCGCCCTCCCCACGCGGGTCAACGCGGACGCCGATTCGCTGTGTACTTTGGCCGGGAGTGCTAATGTTCTAACCCACGTTCATGATACTGTAATGAACCTGAAGTAAGCTCGGGATTTGCCCGATCTCGAGCAGGAGGGTCTGTGGACGAACTGAAGATCAATGTAGAGAAGGGCGCGTCGGGAGCGGCCATCTACCGGCTAAACGGAGCGCTCACCTTGAACACTTTGTTCGACTTTCAAGATACGGCGCGGAAGGAAACCGCGTCCGCCGTTGTACTGGATTTATCGGGAGTCCCGTATATGGACTCGGCCGGACTGGGCGCGGTTTTGGGCGTGCTGGCTTCCTGCCAGCGCCACGGCCGCGGCTTCGGGCTCGCGTGCGTGAACGATCGAATTAAGACGCTCTTCACGGTCGGACACGTGGACGGCCTGATCCCCTGCTTTGATAGCGTCGAAATCGCCGAGTCCAAACTGGTGAAGTCAGCTTCAGCATAGCCTTCCTCCACACGTCCACCTGCGTCATTTGGTATGATGGCGGCGTTTCACGAATAAGGAACGCCATGCGTACTTGGAGCTTCGGATTCTGCGCTTTCTTCGCTGCGGCCGCCACGCTGCTGGCTCAGCACGAATACAACCCCTTCGACGCGCAAATCGGCGCGCGGATCTATCTGAATAACTGCGTTTACTGCCACGGGCCGGATGGGGACCAGGTTCCCGGCATCAAGCTCGGGTCGGGCAAGTTCAAGCACGCCACCAGCGACGCAGACATCATGGAAATTATCCGCAAGGGCATTCCAGGAACTGGCATGCCGGCTCAGACCAACATGCCCGAGCAACAGGTGCGCTACATCGTCACCTATCTGCGATCCCTGGCCGCGGAACCAGCCAGCGACCTCCCGCCGGGCGGCGATGCTTCGCGCGGGAAGGCGATCTTCGAAGGCAAGGGCGGGTGCCTCAACTGCCATCGCGTGAAGGAGAGGGGCTCCTGGATTGGGCCGGACCTGAGCGACATCGGCGCGACGCGGCGCATGGCCGAAATGGAAAAGACGATTCTGAATCCTAAAGGCACGCAGCTTCCGCAGAACCGCCTCTTCCGGGCTGCAATGCGCGACGGCAACTCGGTCACCGGAAGGATTCTCAACCAGGACACGTTCAGCGTGCAGCTGATCGATGCGCGCGGCCGGCTGCTTTCTCTTCAGAAGGCGGATCTGCGCGAATTCGCGTCGGTAGAGTCTCCCATGCCGTCTTTTCAGGGCAAGCTGAGCCCCGCGGAATTGGCCGATCTGATCGCGTACATGGTCACGTTGAAAGGCGCTCGTTGAAAGGACATCTCATGCATCGCACAGCTCTCTTAGTCGTCCTGACCGCCGGAATTTTGCCGGCGCAAGTCACTTTCGATCGCCTTCTGGGCGCGGCCAAGGAGCCGCAGAACTGGCTCACTTATTCGGGAGGTCTCAATAGCCAGCGCTATAGCGGACTCACGCAGATCACACCGGCTAACGTCAAAAACCTGGATCTGCAATGGATGTTCCAGGCGCATTCACTGGAAAAATTCGAAGCCACGCCGCTGGTGGTGGATGGCGTGATGTACACGGTGCAGGCGCCCAATGACGTGGTCGCGATGGATGCCGTGACGGGCCGGATCTTTTGGATGTATTCCTACACACCGGATAAAGATGCGCGGCCTTGCTGCGGACGCATTAACCGCGGCCTGGCAGTGCTCGGTGACACGCTGTTCATGGGCACTATCGACGCGCGGCTCATCGCGCTCGATGCCAAGAGCGGCAAGCCGCAGTGGAACGTGCAAGTCGGCGATCCGGCTTCCGGATATGCCGTCACGCACGCGCCACTCATCGTGAAGGACAAAGTGATCGTGGGCGTGGCCGGCGGCGAATACGGGATTCGCGGCTATATCGCGGCGTTCAACGTCAAGACTGGCGATGAAGTCTGGCGCTTTTACACCATTCCCGGAAAAGGAGAACCCGGCAACGAGACCTGGGGGAGCGGCGATGCATGGCAGCACGGTGGCGCGTCCATTTGGGTCACCGGCTCCTACGATCCGCAGCTCAACCTCACTTACTGGGGCATCGGAAATCCCGGCCCGGATTGGAACGGCGACTCGCGCAAAGGCGACAACCTGTACAGCGATAGCGTAGTCGCGCTGGACGCCGACACCGGCAAGCTGAAATGGTATTACCAGTTCTCGCCGCACGATGAATTCGATTACGACTCCGTGCAGGTGCCGGTGCTGGTGGATGCGGACTGGCAAGGCAAACCGCGCAAGCTCATGATGTGGGCCAATCGCAACGGCCTGTTCTATGTCATCGACCGCACTTCCGGGCAGTTTCTGCTGGGCAAACCTTTCGCCAAGGTCACTTGGATGAATGGTTTCGACGAGCGGGGACGGCCCATGAAAGTGCCGGCCGCGGCTTCCAGTAAGGAAGGAACGCTAATCTTCCCCGGCAACCAGGGCGCGACCAACTGGTACAACCCGTCCTACAGCCCGCGCACCGGACTGTTCTACATTCCCACCTGGGACGATTACTCTTCGTTCTTCGTGAAACAGGATCAGGATTACACCAAAGGGCAAACCTATGGCGGCGGAGGTCCTCGGAACCTGACCGCGCCGACCACATCCGGACCGTTCAACTACCGCAAGGAAGGCGAGCAGTACGGAGCTATTCGCGCCATGGATCCCAAGACCGGTGAAAAGAAATGGGAATTCCGCATGGACGACGTGACTGACGCCGGCGTTCTGACCACTGCCTCGGATCTGCTGTTCAGCGGCGGACGCGAAGGATATTTCTTCGCCTTGGACGCGCGCAACGGGTCGCTGCTGTGGAAAGCCGCCGTGGGTGGGCATGTCGCGTCCGGTCCCATGACTTATTCCGTCAATGGCCGCCAGTACGTTGCGGTCTCGGCCGGCAATTCCCTGTTCGTCTACGCGCTGCGGCAATAGGCCGCGTAACGGTTCCAAGCCCGAGTGGCAGGCGGTATCACGCGCGCGTCGATGTCGGCATCACCGTTGGCTCGATGCCTCCTCCGCCTCGCGTTGCACCCGGTCCAATCCGTTGGTCCAGACATAGCCGGCGCCAGGGGCAACTCCGATTCGTCACGGTTATTGGCGGTAGAGTTTCGGGAACCAACGCGCTGGCAGAGCGACGAAGTGCGGATCCGCGTCGCGAGGGAGTCTACGACCCAGGCGACCTACCGCCGCGACTCCGGCCATGGCGCGCGCGGCGCGATGTTACTGCATCCCCGGCAGTAGCGCTCGCGCTTGGCGTTGGGCTAACCTGATGAGAAATGTGCCGAAGTATTAAGGTGCTGCGCGTGCCGGGCGGCCGCGCCACCGATGACGAGCTGAGCGCAGCCGCGCTGCAATTTGTCCGCAAGATCAGCGGCTTTCGCAAACCCTCCCGCGCCAATCAACAGGTCTTTGACCGCGCGGTGGAAGAAATCGCTGAATCCAGCCGGCGTCTGCTAGATGGCATGCGAGTGTCCGGGGATTCCGCCAAGAAAGCTGCAGTATGAACGTACCGACCGCTTCGGCGCCACGCTGGATTAGAGCGCCTCTGGCCCATGCGAACGGCCAGGGACTTGCCGCGGCTGCATTCGACGCCTCAGCGGAGGCAGCTTCTCGCGGCCTTCCGCCAGAGATACGACCGGATGCATGTCAGCATCATTGAAGGCTCCACAACGGGGACACTTGATGATGATGTTGTCCAGCATCAAGGTGTTTACTTTGGTCATGAATACACAACCGCAGGCGCCGCAGATGTAATCGGGAGCACTGGCATCATCGCCGATATAAAGAGGTGCGGGTGAAAATGGGGCGAAGACTATCCTTGTGCCTAAGCTCGCCTCCGATATCACGCTCAACTTGATCTGTCGCGGCATTCCCATCCCAAAGAAAGTCCCTAAGTTGGAGTCAAATCTAGCATGAAAGCACGGGCCAACAAACTGGCAATAATACTTAGGTGTTAATCAGCGGTCGCTAAGAACGCGTGCTGTGAGCCTCCTTGCTCAGCCTTTGGGTGCGTCAAACCGGTCAGGGCCGCCCCTCGGTGCTGGCCTTGTATTTCTAACTGCTTGAGTCGGGTCCCCAACCTAGCGGAGACCGTTTCGGCAAGTCTCTTGCAGATTCAATATCGATTCATTAACTCGTCCGGCCGCGCAGAAGGGTGTGGAGCGCGATGGCTTTTTAGAGGAGAATCGTTCCACCCCGGATGCGCGGTTTCGTCGGTCGAGCCAAACCAGCTTTACGAACCATCGCATAAGCGAAAGGAGGACTTGTATGGCTGATATCAAAGTTACAAAGGAGACGCCTGGTGCATTGACCTATCGTCCCGAAGCATATTTCCCGTCACTGCCGTTCGGTGGCCTGCTGGGAAGCAGCCCGTTCAATTTGATGAAACGGTTTAGCGAGGAATTCGACCGGATGTTCGGCACATTCGTGCCGCCGGCTGAAATGGAGCTTTGGGCGCCTGCATTAGAGATCAAGCACAAGGAAGGCAACTTCATCGTTGTCGCCGAATTGCCCGGTGTCGCCAAGGAAGATATCAAGGTGGAAGTGATCGAAGAATCACTGGTCATCGAAGGGGAAAAGAAGAAGGTGAAGGAGGAAAAGGGCGAGGGCTATTATCGGACCGAACGCGCCTATGGCAACTTCTACCGGTCCATCCCGCTGCCCAAAGGAGCGAAAACGGACCAGGTGAAGGCGGAGTTGACCAATGGCATCCTGAAAGTGGTTATTCCGGTGCCGGAAGTGAAACCCGCGCTCCGCGAAGTTCCGATCACCGCCAAGTAAGCGGCGACTGACTAACTTCTTGAGGGGACACACGAACGCCCCTCTTCTTGTCAGACACAGTACTACGGGCGCCCGGGAGATTCCCGGGCGTTCTTCTTTTTGACAATCATAAACCTGCGCTCGCTGGGTTCCAGCGGCCGAAAATTCTGAAAGTTTCCGCCCGCCTTGCCCATTCATCACTGTTGCAGGAGTGACTCATGAATGGCCCAATTACTGTCAGCCGATGGTTTCTAAACGCATTAGTGGCGCTTATGACAATTGTAATTTTCCCGAATGGCCGCGCCGCCGCAAGCGTGATCAACTTCGATGACATCGACGCTTCAGCGGGCGATGTCATTCTGGACAGCTTAAGTCCCTACCAGGGCTTCGATTGGGCCGATTTCAGCGCGTACACGAGCACTCCAGGCTTCACCGGTTTCAACAACGGCATCGTTTCCAGCCCCAACGCCGCATACACCTCAGGCGACTCCCTGGGCTCTCCCATAATCAGCACGATCAGCTCAACCAGCGCCTTCGATTTCGTGAGCGCCTATCTTGGCGCGGGCTGGTACGACGGGCTGGATGTGACCGTGGAAGGTTTCGACGGAGCGACCAAGGATTTCAGCAAAACCGTCACCGTAGACACCAGCGGCGCGCAGTTGTTCAGCTTCAATTTCGACGGCATTGATGAACTCAAGATCTTCTCCACTGTCACTGGAACCACCACGGATCCTTATGGCTGTGGTGCCACGGGTTGCAGCCAAGTCACGCTGGATGACCTGACGTTCACGCCGTCATCCGGGCCGCCGCCTCCTGCCGTGCCCGAGCCCTCAATGGCAGGCATCGCCGGGCTCGGATTTCTCGCGCTCGCGGCCTTCCGTCACGCGAGAGCCAGGCGTTCATAATTTTTGGTTTCGGGAGTAGATATGCACCACATGTTGTTCATCGCCGATCGTCCATTCAGGCGCTTCACCAGTCTGTTGCTGGTGATCTTATTGGCCGGATTCAGCATCCCGGTTCCAGCGAAGGCGGCTCCGGAGGGCCAGGCGCCGCGGCCCGGTTCTGGCAGTTCTTCTGACTCGCCTCTGCTCATCGCGATCCACAACCGCCTGCTTCTGGCGGCAAAGATGGCGCTCTCGCGACTGAATCCTCCCAGCGAATTATCGCGCCTCAGTTCTCAATTCGAAGAGCCCCTGGTTGCCACGAGCTCTACCTCCGGCAAAGAAGACCGGGCGCTCCTACAGTCGCTACGAACCTTTCGCGATCGCACGGTGGAAGACGATCTCAGCGCGCTCAATGGATTTCTCAGCGAGCACCCCTATTCTGTCTGGAGAGTCGCGCTGCTCACCGACTTGGGGCTGCTGAATTATCATTACGGATATTTTTCCCGCGCCATCAGCGACTGGGAGGAAGCTTGGGAGGAAGGCCGAAATGTCACGACGCCGAACGCGAAACCGCTGGTAGATCGGGCGGTGGGCGAACTGGCGCGGATGCATGCCAGGCTCGGCCATGTTGATCGATTGGAAGCTCTGTTCAAGGAACTGGGCGATCGTCCCATCAGCGGCCCGGCCACTGAGGCCATCACCAATGCCCGGGAAGGATTGGCCGTGATGCACAACGAGCCAGGCATCGCGTACCTGTGCGGACCCATGGCGCTCAAGAATTTGTTGCTTTCCGAGGGTCTGAGCTATGACAAGGTTCGGTTTCTCGATGAGGTGCGCTCCGGCCCTCATGGCGTGACGCTCGATCAAGTCTCGCAGCTGGCGACGCGCGCCGGCTTCGCGCATCGCGTCGTGTTCCGCTCGCCCGGTCAGCCCATCCCGATCCCATCGGTGATTCACTGGAAAGTTTCGCACTTTGCCGCCATCGTGGGTCAGGAGGGAACGCGGCTCCACATCATCGACCCGACATTTGGTACGGACCTATGGATTAGCAAAGCCGCGGTGGACACGGAATCGGACGGTTACTTTCTTATTCCTGATGGCGGCCAGGCACTGGCATGGCGCGAGGCCAGCAAGTCAGAAATCGCTCAGGTGCGCGGCATGGGGTATCCAGCCACGGTGGAAACCGGCGCGACCACTCCGAGCGATTGCGAATGCCAGAAAACCTCCAAGCTGATGGCCACTTACGGCTTCCATGAAATGGTGGTCAGTGTGCACATCGTCGACACGCCCGTGGGATATGCCCCGCCCAAGGGTCCACCGGTCGAGGTCACGCTCACTTACAATCAGCGGGAGGCCTTTCAGCCGGCCACATTCAGCTATTTCAATGTTAGCCAGAAGTGGACACTCAACTGGCTTTCTTACATTCAGGACGACCCGCCAGTGGCGGGAGCCTTAGTTTCGCGCTACGTCGCCGGCGGAGGTGACATCAATTATGCCGGCTACAACGGCAGCACGGGAAAGTTTGCGCCTGACCCACGCGACGCTTCGGTTCTGTCGCGCACCACAACGGGACCCATCAGTTACACCCGCACGCTGGCCGATGGCAGCACGGAAATTTACTCCGCCTCGAATGGTGCAACCACATATCCCCGGCTGATTTTCCTATCTCAGATCATCGATGCGCAGGGCAATAGCGTGTCGCTGACTTACGACACGCAACAGCGTCTGACGGCTATCACCGACGCCACCGGCCGCATGACAACCTTCTCCTATGGGATCACGGCTCACCCGCTTCTCGTGACCCAAATCACCGATCCCTTCGGCCGGAGCGCACAACTTGCCTACGACTCGACTAATCGCTTGGTTCAAATCACCGACATTCTCGGCTTAACGTCGCAGTTCACTTACGATGCGTCCTCGCTCATCAACGCCATGATGACACCCTATGGCACGACTCACTTCACCTACAGCCAGAGTGGCACCAATCGTACCTTAACCGCGACGGACCCGTTGGGACATACCGAAGAAGTGGAGTGGATCCAGCCTGCGCCGGCTCCCATTCCGTTTTCCGAGCCCGCCGCCCTGGTGCCGGTGGGAATCATCAATCCATTTAACGAATACATCACGGGCCGTGACACGTTTTATTGGGACAAGCATGCTTATGCGGTGGGAGCCGGGGACGTAACCAAGGCCCGCATTCACCATTGGATGCACCTGAACACTAATACCAACGAGATGTATCACGCGCTGGAGAGCTACAAGTATCCACTCGAGAATCGCGTTTGGATGAATTACCCGAATCAATCCAGCACTGGTTTTTCCGGCTCGCTCGATTCGCCCACTCGCATCGGCCGCGTGCTCGACGACGGCAACACGCAATTGAGCCAATTCACTTACAACACGCTCGGACATGCGACTGACATAATCGATCCGCTGGGCCGGGAAACACAGTTCGTTTACGATACCAACCAAGTCGATTTATTGCAGGTAAAACAACGAATCTCTGCCTCGGCGTTTTCGACCGTTGCACAGTTCACTTACAACACCCACCATCTGCCGCTGACTTACACCGATCCGGCCGGTCAGACCACCACTTTCGCCTACAATACCGCGGGCCAGCTTACACAAGTTACCGATCCGCTCGGAGAAACCACCACCTATCAGTACAACAGTCTGGGGTATCTAACCGCGATCATCAACCCCAATAGCCAGACACACGAAACCTTAACGTATGACACGTTTGGACGCGTCGCCACCACGACGGACTCGGAAGGCTACAGCGTGGCGTATGCCTATGACGCCGCCGATCGGATCACCCAGGAAACATTCCCCGACGGCACCACCCATAAATTTACCTGGACGAACCTCGACCTGACTAAAATGACCGACCGGCAAGGCAACACAACCGAATTCGCCTACGACGCTGTTCGCAACTTGCTGAGTGCGACCGATCCGCTGAACCACGTCACGAGTCTGGGCTACTACGAAAATCAGTCGATGAAGAGCCTTACCGATCCCAACGGCAACACCACCACGTGGAATATCGACATCCAGAACCGCCTCACTGGTAAACAATTCGCCGATGGCAGTCACGTCACCACGACGTACGAAAATACCACCAGCCGCACGAAATCCATCACGGATCAACTCGGACAAATCAAAACTTTCACTTATAGCAAGGACGACGCGGTCACTAAAGTCACCTATACCAACACCGTGAATCCAACATCGGCTGTAAATTTCACGTATGACCCTTTCTTCCGGCGGCCCACGTCAATGACGGATGGATCGGGGACGACCACTTACAGCTATTACCCGCCTGGCGTCCTGGGCGCGCTCCAGATGCAAAGCGAGGCGTCGCCGTTCACAAACGGCACCATCACCTATCAGTACGACGCGCTCTCACGCCGCGTGGCACGAACGGTGGATACAAACACCGAGACCTTCGCTTATGACAAGCTCTCACGTCTCATCACGCACGGTACGGCGCTCGGTTCATTCAATCTCGCGTATCTTGGACAAACCGGGCAGATGACCAACTCGCAAATCAACTCGGGCGCCGTGAGCACAGCCTGGGCATACGACACGAACACGAACGACCGTCGTCTGAAGGCCATCAACAACAGCGGCGCCACGCGGAGCTACAACTACACAGCCACACCCGAGAACCAGTTCACTCAGATTCAGGAAACCGCGCCACTCGGGAGCTCGTGGGCGCCGAAGACTTGGAATTTCAGCTACGACAACGCGTTTCGGTTGACGCAGGCATCCTCGACTGCGGGCGCCTACGACTACGGTTTGGATGCAGCCGATAACCTGACATCGTCTCAATCGCCGGCTACGACCGCCAGCGGAAGCTATAACAATTTGAATGAGGCACAAAGTTTCGCCGGCAACACCTACACGTACGACAAGAACGGCAACGTGGTCGACGACGGCGTGCGTACCTATACCTGGGATGCGGAGAACCGGCTGCTGAGCATCACATCGAAGGCTCAGCCGTCGCACGTGACCTCTTTCCGCTACGACGGTTTAGGCCGGCGAATCGCGATCGACACCACCACCGGCTCGCTAACGAGCGAAACCCGCTATCTCTGGTGCGGCGATCAATTGTGCCAGGCCAGAACTTCGGCCGACGTTGTTTCGCGCCGCTACTATCCCGAAGGCGAGTATTTGCCCTTGGGCGGCACGAGCCTGTACTACGCGCAAGATCATCTCGGATCGGTGCGCGATGTACTCGCCGCTCAGAACGGAACACGCGTGGCATCGTTCGACTACGAACCTTTCGGAAACCCCAGTCAAAGCAACGGGCGCGTCTCTACTGACTTCCGCTTTGCCGGAATGTTTTATGACCAGCAGGATGGATTGTACCTGACCAAGTACCGCGCCTATGACCCGAAAGCGCAAAGATGGCTGGGTCGGGACCCGATGGGAGAACAGGCCGGCACGAATCTCTATTCCTACGCCGCGGACGATCCATCGAATTTCACCGATCCTCTGGGTGCGGACTGGCAACAGAATTTAGGACAATGGCTGAGCGATCATAACAGCGTGAACTGGCTGTTTAATCCGACCCTCGACAATGGCCTGGCCGGATTCGCGGACGAGTTCACCATGGGCATCGCGACTCGTGCCTATCGGTATTACGGGCTCGGCGGCACGTTCGATGAATGTTCGGGCGCCTTCACGGTTGGCAAATGGCTCGGCTTGGCCGCCGGCCTGGGGAAAGCGGCCTGGAACCTGCGTGAGGTCGGGCCGAAACTATGGAAACTGAATTGGAGAACGCTGCTCACCACGGGCCGGTTCTACGGAGGCCGCGTGGGCCAGATCGCTAAGGCCGAGGGCTGGGGTTGGTTGAAGGAGCTTGGCCACGAAGGTGCCGAGGAGGTCGGTAAAGAACTAATTCACCTGTTTTATGAGAGCCAACCTCAAGACTACGAGTCCGACTGGGAACCCACTACCAATAATCCGCCCAGCAACAATTGGGGGCAGCCCGGCGGTTGCGGCGATGCGTGGTGCTTGATGTACAAGTGATTGCGGCCTTAAGCCGCTCTCTTTCGGCGCGATTTCGTGGCAGGGGATTTGGCTCCCGTTTTGCTTTGCGCCAAGCTCTTCTGCAAGGCCTCGAGGATGTTGACCGGGGCGCGCGGACGTTCGTAGGCGACGCCTCGTACCCGCTCGCCCTTTTGCTTTTGTTCGATTAGCTTTTCGACGTTGGCCTGGTATTCGTCATGAAACTTCTCCGGCTGAAATTTCCCAGACAAGGTATCTATTAACTGAAATGCCAGCTTTAATTCCTTATCGGATACTTTCGCGGAAGTGGCCTTTACGTCGACCTTCTGGATTTCATCCACGAAAAACATAGTGTGCAGCATCAGCTCTTCGCCCGACGGCCGCAGCACCACGATGTGCTCGCGATTGTGCATGGTCAGCTTGGCGATGGCGAATTGACGGCGCTTTTCCAGCGCCTCCCGCAGCAGCACATACGGCTTGGCTACTTCTCCGTCGGGCAGCATATGATACGACTTGTCCATGAAGACCGGATCGAAGTCGTCCGCTTGGACGAATTCGAGGATGTCCATCACCTTGGCGCTCTTGGGCGCGATCTTGGCCAGCTCGGCGTCGTCCACCACGACGTATTCATCCTTTGAAACCTCGAATCCCTTTACGAGGTCATCGCGCTGGACAGGCTTGTCCTCGGCCCGGCAGTAGAACACCTCTTTGACGCGCGACAGGTCCTTCTTATGGAGCATGTGAAACTGCAAGGTTTTGTTTCGGGCGGCTGCGTGCAGGCGGACGGGGAACGACACCAATCCAAAACTGACGAATCCTTTCCAGACAATGGCGGGCATGGGTCACCTCCCTAGTAGGACTTTAGCCATGCACTCGAGGTTTCCTTCGGGTCTGGGGCTGTCCATCGGCGCGGGCGTGAAAAATCTGGCGCGCCCGGAGGGACTCGAACCCCCGGCCTATTGGTTCGAAGCCAATCGCTCTATCCAGCTGAGCTACGGGCGCGCTGGTGGCTACGTTTCGATAGTAGCATCGCCGGCCGAAGAAACGACCCCGCTTGCCGCCGGCTCCACGTTCCTGCTACTTTGTTCAATTCACCGCCGCAGTTCCCCCGCACGGCGTCGTACTGATCGCGCTGCGCATGAGGCCACGCTCCCATTGAAATTCGAAATTGAAATCAAGCTGCGACTTCCGCCCCAGCT
>DATJWJ010000106.1:0-39229 GCA_035501355.1 Bryobacteraceae bacterium
CCAAACAATTTCTGTTCGGATGCCGAAAGAAAGCGCTTCAGAACGTTGGGATCAATTTTGGAAACCTCACGCCTGACCCGCTTTGCAAGATCAAATGCACCTCGACCGAAGAGAGCTGGCCCAATGTCTTGCAACATTTTCGGTAGAGAGCGCGCCGTCGCGCCCACGACGGCAGCACCTGCTGGACCTCCAGTGCTGACAGCTGCCCCAGTTGCTGCAGCAATATCCCAAAAAACGCGCATGGGCTGTGTATCATATTCTGTTTGCTGACGGGAGAACAGCTTGGAGGCTTCTTCCAGTTCCCGGACGAGATCCTCCTCTTCTTCTATGGTGCGAGCATCGTTGAGCGCGTCGATTCGTTGCCACAACTTGTTGCGTGCGTCCGCCCACTCGTTTCGCAGATCCAGTAGGACAGCAGGAATGGCATCGCGCCGAGCGCTGCGAGTCATAACGATTCCGAGGACAGGAGGAACCCTGAGGTCGAGATTGCCACGCGCCAGCTTCTTGGCGAGTAGCTGCCAGGATTCGTCAAGTTGGTTGAACAGATGGTCCGGGTATTGTTCGGCGAGCCCTAGTCGCGATTCCCACTCAGCGGAGTCTCTCCTTTCCTCGATCGTCCTTTCGACCGTTCGCACCACTTCGATCTGCCATGTCGAGTCACTAACAACCGCACTACCGCCGACGCGAATCTGCTCTAACGCAAGTATGACGGAAACTCCAAAAGGGTCGAAAAACGTCTTTCCGTCAGGTTCGATGCGGACCGTAGACCTCAAGAGTTCCCTTCCATGAGGCGTTTCAACGAAAGATGGGTCAAAATAATCGCCGAAAGTCTCGAAACCCTCGGATTTAACAAGGAGCGGGGACAACCCGTTTAGTTGGTCGTTCTCGCCAATCGTAATTCGAAAGCTTTCAGGGAGCATACGAATGTGGTCATGCAGGACGAATGCTCTGGCGAATTGCTCGGCTACGTGCAAATCGTCCGGGCTGCAGGGGCCGACGACTACTCGACGAAATGGCTCGAACGCCCGTGCGTTGCAGGCGGCGGTTTTCATGATGCAAGTTTACACAATTCGCCTAAATGTTGGAGCGTAGACAATCGCATTGTTCCGGATTCCACGCTATTTTACGTTGAGTGCCAAAACGCACCAGGCATGTGGTTCCAAGACGGCACGTAGGGAAGCGCCCCCCTGTCTAAACCGTCGGCGAAAGCAATTCAATTGACGTATAGTCGCCATCTCGGACTCAACCGAAGCATGATCTTACTCAGTTTCAAAATGCGCGCGCGACAGCTCCGACTGCCTAATAACGCTTGATAATGTGCCGTGCTTTAGC
Organism: Bryobacteraceae bacterium; assembly: GCA_035501355.1. Classification (GTDB taxonomy): domain Bacteria; phylum Acidobacteriota; class Terriglobia; order Bryobacterales; family Bryobacteraceae; genus Palsa-89. Next base: position 1,333 of record DATJWJ010000106.1, read on the forward strand.
GGATCGTGAAGTGGAACTGGAACTGTGATCGTCGTGTCTCCGACCCGTTTTGCATGATCCGGTGGCTTCCGCGCTGGCGGACCGCAGCGAATCCGTTGCGTTCGAGAATGGCGCAAACTTCCTCCCCTGAGAGGACGCGCAGCCTACCCAATAGGAACCTCGACTTGGGTGACGAAGATCTCACTGCGGAAGCGCCGGGCTATTTCGGACGGGTCGGCGGTCTCGAAGAACAGAGAGAGTGCTTCCACCAAATTCGCTCTGGCCTCCTCGATCGAGGAGCCCTGGCTGGCGATGTCGAGTTCCGGACAGAGAGACACAAAACCCTGGTCTTCTCGTTCGATGATGGCCGTAAGGCGAAGGGGTTGCGCCATGATTCGAGTCTACAACAGTGCACTTGGCGCATAGTCGCCAGGCCTGTCGAAATACTCGCCCGGGGTTCAGACCATCTCAATCCAGCTCCCCCCTGCATATTTCCGGTTGGTCCCGCTGCTTACGTAATTCTTGATCGCCTGTCGCCAGCCACTTGCGCACCCCGCGCTGCTCCTGGTCACCTCGGCGGGCTCATGCTGGTCCTGATGAAAGCTCAAAGCCAAGCTCGTCTCCAAACACTTTCCAAGGGCGCAAAAAAAATCTGCACAAACGAACCCACCGGGAGCCGCGCACTGCCAAGCCCGTGCCTCCGGATTAGCACGGGCCGCGAACTCAAATTTTGCACAAACGAACCCACGCCCGCATTGCGGTCGCCAATTTTCTGATAGACAGTTTGTCTGTCATGGCAATGACATGCAACTGAGATATAAAGTGCTACATCAACCATCTCCTCGTTAGCCGGGCCCCGCCGACGACAACCCGAACAACAACCCTCTCCGGCCGCTCCACCAACTTGCTACACTCATAACATCTGAAGTCCATCCAGGCCTTGGCCCTGGCCGTGGTGTCCATCGCGGCCGGGCAGGTTGCCGGCGCGCAGACCATCTTCAATCCCGCTCCTTCCCGCATATTCGGCCAAGCTGTCTTGCAACAGACCGGATTGCTCACCGCCACCGCACCCAACCTGGTCGAGGGCCGGGAATTCAACGCCCCCCAAGGCATCGCGATCGACGCTTCGTCCAACCCGCCCATCCTCTACGTGGTCGACACTGGAAACAACCGCGTCCTGGCTTGGAAGAACGCGTTCGGTTTCACCAAGGGCGATCCGGCGGACAAAGTGATCGGCCAGCGCGACTTCTTCACCACCGCGCCGCAAGGTCCGGGCGCCGACCTGAGCACTGGCTTATATCAGCCCGTCGCCGCCGTCACCGACGCGAGCGGCAATCTCTATGTCGTCGACGCGGGCAACAACCGCATCCTGCGCTACCCGGCTCCTTTTTCGCAAAGCGGCGCCTTGCTCGCGGTGGATCTGATTTTGGGTCAGCCCGATCTCAACAGCCGCGCTCCCAATGCCGGCCAACCCGCGCCCGGGCCAAACACGCTGGCATTCTCTACCAGCGCCGGAATTTTTCGCTCCGGACTGGCGTTCGATTCCTCGGGCAATCTGTGGGTTTCGGATCCAGCCAACAATCGCGTGCTCCGTTTCCCCTCCACGGTGCTTTCGAGCGGCGCCCCTAATCAACCTTCCGCGGACCTGGTCCTAGGCCAACCGAATCTCGCATCCAACGCGGCGCCTCAGAATATCGATCGAACCAAGAAAAATTTCCTGCTCTCCCCATCCGGCTTGGCATTCGATCCCAAAGGCCGGCTGTTCGTGGCCGACGGCGCTAACCGCGCGGCGGTTTACACGCCACCCTTCTCCACTGCCCAGCTTGCCGCGCGCATCATGGGCGTCGTGCTTCCTGCCGCCGGCACAGCCGCACCCGCGATCAACGAAAGCACGCTGGGTTCTCAAAACGCCAATAACCAGGCGGCGCCGCCCGAGGGAGTTTTCTTCATCGGCGCTAATCCCTACGTGGTGGACACCGGCAACGCGCGCATTCTCGGCTACGATCCGTTTGATCAGTGGCCCGCCGAAGCCACGGCCTTCTCACCGCCCGCCAAAGTCGTCATCGGCCAGCAGAGTTTTGTTACGAACTTGTCGAACCAAGGCCTGCCGCAGCCGAACGCCGCCACGCTGGCCGGACCAATTCCAAACCCAAGTGTCAGCGGCCCCGTCGCCGCCGCTTTCTCCGGGACGGACCTGTTCGTGCTTGACTCCGGCAATCATCGCGTGCTGGCGTTACCACAACAATCCAGCGGCGCGTTCACCACCGCCACCCGCCTGCTCGGCCAACTCGATTTCGCCTACAACTCACCCAACCTGATCGAAGGCCGCGAAGTTGGATTCTCGCCCAACTCGAGTTCTTGCGTGGTAAATGGCGCGCCTGCGTTTCCCTCCGGCGGCAGCGTCGTGATCGACGCCTCATCCAATCCTCCGCACCTCTACGTGGCCGACCCGCTCAATAACCGCGTGCTCGCTTTCGTGGATTACCGCAAAGTGAACGCCGGGTTGAAGGCTGACCTGGTAATCGGCCAGCCCGATCTCGTCACCGGAATCATCAACTACCCCACCAACGGCCAGACCACCGATCAAGGCCTGTGGTCGCCCGAAGGTCTGGCGGTGGATGCGAGCGGCAATCTCTACGTCGCCGACGCCTGCAACGCGCGCGTCCTGCGCTTTCCAGCGCCTTTCAGCCAGCCCGCCGGCGCCGCGCAGCGCGCCAATTTGGTGCTGGGTCAGACCAGCTTCTTCGGCCAGCCGATCAAGGACCTCAGCCGTCAGACCATGCGCAGCTCTTATGGCGTCGCTCTCACCGCCGACGGCAGCTTGGTTGTTTCCGACCCGCTCGCCAATCGCGTGCTGTTCTTTCGAAAACCATCCGGAGGCGATTTTCAATCCGGCCAGCCGGCTTCGAACGTCTTCGGGCAAGCCGACTTCGTTTCATCGGCGACGGGCGTGTTCAACACCCCGCGCCTGATCGCGCTCGATCCCGACGACCAGTTATACGTGGCCGACGCAGCCAACAATCGCATCGCGGTCCTGCCCAGCGTGACTACCGCCGGCGACAATCCTCCCGTGCTATTCGCCATCACGCAACTAAGCAACCCGTCGGCCGTCGCGATCGATCCCGCGACTTATGAAATCTGGGTCGCTAACTCGGGCGCCAATCAGCTATTACGATTTCCGGGCTACCAAACCTACTTGACCAACCCGCTCGCGACGACCACGCTCCAGGTGTTCGGCCCGGTTGCAGTTGGCCTCGATCCGTTCGGCAATCCGGTGGTCGCCGAAGCACTCACGAACCGCGTTTCTTTTTATTTTCCCGCCATCGATTACACCACCTCGGCCGGCGGAGTCACGGGACGGCTCTCTGGAAACGCCGCAAACTATTTCGGCCGCTTCGCTCCGGGAATGCTGGCCAGCATTTTCGCCTTTCCCACGTCGCAATTCGGCACTCAGACCGCCACCGCAAGCACTGTTCCTCTGCCCACCACGCTGGGCGACGTGCAGGTGCTCGTTGCCGGAGTAGCCGCGCCATTGGCCTACGCCTCGCCCAGCCAAATCAATTTCCAAGTTCCCGGCGCAACTCCCGCCGGCGGATTGGAAGAATTTCAAGTGGTGCGCGCTTCCACGGGCCAGGTGCTGGCGAGCTGGTTATTCCGCGTCGATGCTGCCTCGCCCGGCTTATTCACGTCGAATGGCACCGGTACCGGACAGCTCCTGGCGCTCAATCAAGACGGCACGCTGAACAGCGGGTCGAACCCAGCCAAAGCTGGCTCATACGTCTCGCTGTTTGGCACTGGCGCAGGCGCGCTGGACGGAATGCCGTCCGATGGCGCGCCGGCCGAAGGAACTATCGCCACCCCGCAGAACCCGCAAGTTTTCATCAATTCCGGTTTCGTGCCCGATGGCGACATTCAATTCTCGGGCTTGGCTCCGGGCTTCATCGGACTTTGGCAGATCAACGTGAAAGTGCCCGCCGATGTGCCGCCCGGCGACGTGATTGTCTACATCACCTACGACGGCATCAACAGCATTCTCGATCCCAACGGAATCCGCCGCACCACCACCATCCGCACCGCGCCGTAACACCTGCCACCCTGATATACTCGCCCCAGATTCTCGACGGAGGTGCAATTTGAATCGACGCGACTTTGGCCGAACATTATCGGGCCTGGCAGGAATTTCGATCGTCAGTGCATCCGCGGCGCGAGCCCAGGATTCCGCGCCCGTCGCCGAGACAGCCGCCGGCAAGGTTCGCGGTGTAGTTCAGGAGGGCGTCAACGTCTTCAAGGGTGTTCCGTACGGCGCATCCACCACCGGTAAGAATCGCTTCATGCCGGCGCACAAGCCCGAACCGTGGACCGGCGTTCGCGACGCGCTGCACTATGGACCCAGCGCGCCTCAGGGCAACGGCAAGACCGTGGCGCGCGGCGTTGCACCCATCAGTGAAGATTGCCTGGTGCTCAATGTCTGGACCCGCGGGCTCAACGACGGCGCCAAGCACCCCGTGATGGTGTGGATCCACGGCGGCGGCTTCAACACGCTGTCCGGATCGAGCCCGGCTTACGATGGAGTGAATCTGGCCAAGCGCGGCGACGTTGTCTTGATCACTCTGAACCATCGCCTCAACGTCTTCGGCTTCCTGCATCTCGGCGACCTGGCGGGCGACCAATTCGCGCAGTCCGGAAATGTCGGCATGCTCGACCTGGTCCATGCGCTGGATTGGGTGCGCGACAACATCACGCATTTCGGAGGCGACCCGAACAACGTGACTATTTTTGGCGAATCGGGCGGTGGCCGAAAAGTGTCCACGCTGCTGGCGATGCCCGCCGCGAAGGGCCTGTTTCATCGCGCGATTATCGAAAGCGGCCCCGGCGTCCACATGCAGCCTCGAGACCTGGCGAACGAACTGGCGATCTCGGTGCTCAATGAGCTCGACCTTCCAGTCAGCCAGATCGCGCGTCTTCAGGAACTCCCGATGGAGAAAATCCTGGCAGCCTACAGCATCGTCGAAGGGCGCTTGGACGCGCAGAGTCGCGACAAGGGCGTCATCGAGCAACACGGGTTCGTCCCCACGACGGGCGTCGCGGACCTGCCGGAGAATCCCTTCGACCCAGTGGCGCCGGAGATCTCCTCCAACATCCCGTTGCTCATCGGCACCAACAAGCATGAGATGGCGCTATTCACGCGCGGCGATCCGAAAATTTACAACCGCACCCTAACCGAGGACGAATTGAAGGAACGGGAGCGCGAGCTTACCGGCCCCGCGGCCGATCACGTCTTGGATGTTTACAACAAGGCTTACCCTGGCTCGGATCCCGCGGTGCGCTACATCCTGATGGAGACGGATCGCATCTATCGCTTCAACTCCATCGTGATTGCCGAACGCCGCGCGGCACAGCGCAAGGCGCCGACATACAGTTATCTATTCGAGTGGCAAACACCGCCGGATCCGAAGATGCTGGCGCATCACGCGCTCGAGATTACGTTCGCGTTCGACAACACCAGCCGTGTACCGGGTCCTTCGGGCGGCGGAGCCAAGCCGGCGGCGCTGGCGGACAAGATGAGCGACGCTTGGATCGCCTTCGCGCGCACCGGCAACCCGAACACGCCCAAGCTTCCGCAATGGGCGGCGTACAATGTCCACACGCGTCCGACCATGGTCTTCAACGACGAATGCCGCATGGTCAACGATCCCGGCGGCGCCGAGCGCCATCTCTGGGCCACAACGTAACGAGCGAACCTTTTTGATGGCCCCCGGCGTCTTACCAGAAAGGAGGCGTCATGGCGAGAATTACGTCTATATTGTGTTGCGGCGCGCTGCTGGCCTTTTCAGCCTGGGCACAACAGAGCACCGATGAAAACGCCCCGCACAAAGGTCCAGGCGCAACCAAGGACATAGCCGGCGGCGCGGGCGACGTCGGAAAGGGCGCGGCGAAAGGTGCCGGCGATGCGGCCAAAGGCGCCGGGAAAGGTGCGGTCGATCTGGTAACGCTGCATCCCATCGACGCCGCGGGCGCGGTCGGAAAAGGCGCAGTGTCCACCGGAAAAGATGTGACCGTCGGCACTGCCAAAGGCGGCGGCAAGATCGTCCGCGGCGTCGGCAAAGTGTTCAAGAAAATCTTCTGAGCCCATGTTTGCGACAATTTGGCAGGACCTTCGCTACGCGGCCCGCGCGCTGAGTCGCAGTCTGGGATTCAGCGTGGCAGCAATTCTCTCGTTGGCGCTCGGCATCGGCGCCAGCACTTTGGTCTTTAGCATTGCCGACACTGTCTTCCTGCGGCCGCTGCCATATCCATATCCTGATCGCCTGCTCTGGGTCGCGATCGACTTCCCGACCACTAAGGCCGAATTTGTCCCTTCGCCCGACTATGTCGCCTGGCGCCGAGACAATCGCGTGTTCGAGCAGCTTGCGGCCGCGCAGGCGCACTTCGGCGGCACGATGATATTGACCGACGAGCAACCCACCGAAGTACGTGCGTGGGGAGTTTCGTTTAATTTTCTTTCAACTTTCGGTGTAAACCCTGCGCTGGGCCGCACGTTCCGCCCCGAAGAGGAACTTCCCAATGGAGTGAAAGCGGTTATGCTCAGCGGTGCTTTTTGGCGCGAGCATTTCCACGCCGACCCACAAATCGTTGGAAGAGCGATCCTCTTAGATGGCCAGAGTTATACCGTCGCCGGAGTGCTGCCATCGGGCTTCGTCTTTCCGGTGGATGTGAAGATCGACATGCTGACGACATTGCCCGTGTCTCCCACGGCGAGCCATCATGACCGCACCATGTCGACATGGGCGGTCTTCGAACGGCTCAAGCCTGGCGTGACGCTGGCCGAAGCGCGGGCAAATCTAGAAACGCTCTTCGCCGCCAGCAAAACGGACGAGCCCCGATTGTTTCAAGTCAACAACCGATTGATCGTTGAACCATTGCAGCGGCATCGCGTGGGAAACGCGCGGTCCTTGTTGCTCATTCTTAGCGCCGCGGTCGGATGCCTGCTACTAATTGCGTGCACAAACGTCGCCAATCTGTTTCTCGCGCGCTGGTCCGATCGTTCTCGCGAACTGGCCGTGCGGGCGGCAATCGGAGCTACGCGGTCGCGCCTGGTCCGGCAGTTGTTCACCGAAGCGGTGCTGTTGTCCATGTTTGGATACCTGGCTGGCATAGCTCTGGTTGCTGTCGGCCAGCGATTGTTCGTGCACTTCGCTGCCAGGGAACTGCCGCGGCTCGCCGAGGTTAGCCTGGACGCGCGCGTCTTGGCGATTGCGCTGGCTGTTTCCGTGTTGACGGCGCTGTTCTTCGGCGGGCTGCCCGCGTTGCGTGCGGGGCGCGTCGACCTTCAGGAGTCTTTCCAACAGGTCGGTCGATCCGGAATCGCAGGAGGAGGCCACCGCGGTTTGCGCCGGGCGCTTGTGGCCGGAGAAATTGCGCTGTCGGTGGTTCTGGTTTCCGGGGCCGCTCTGTTGCTTCAGACGCTGTGGCATCTCGAGAACGATCATCTCGGGTTTCTTCCTGAGCACGTCACCACGATCACGGTTCCGCTACGGGGCTCCAACTTGGCGAGTGGCAACCGCGAGGCGTTGGCCGCGAGTCTGCTCCAGTTCATCAGACTGAGCCCGGGCACCGAAGCTGCTGCCGTCACCGAGTGTCCGCCGCTGGCGACGACGGGCCCTATGTGGGTGACGTTCTCCAGATCGGACCGCCCTTTGCCTGAGCCGTTTCATTTCGGCGATGGCATTGGTGTGTGTGGAGCGGGTCCCGAATTTTTCCAGGCGGCGGGAATTCGGCTGATCCGCGGGCGCTTCTGGGACGAGAAAGACTTCGAACATCCCGCAACGCTCGCGGTGATCAATGAGACCGCGGCGCGCGCGTACTTCCCCGGCGAAGACCCGCTCGGTAAGCGGATCGGGCACGATACGCAGGACCGCTGGAAGACTGTGATCGGCATCGTGGCCGATGCAAAGAACCAACCCAATTTAAGTCTCGCCCCGTTGCCAGAGATGTTCGTCAACGACCTCGAGTGGGAAAATGCGTCGCAGCTTCTCTTCATCGTGCGCAGCGTGGCCGACCAGCAAGCGCTGGTGTCCGCGATTCGATCCGAAGTTCATTCACTCGATCCGGGCTTGTTCGTTAAGTTTCAGACATTGGATCAGGCGATGGGCGAGTTAAGCGCCGGACCGCGCTTCAACACAGTTCTGTTGGCGAGCTTCGCCGGTCTGGCATTCGTCATGTCGATGTTTGGTGTCTATGCCGTGCTCTCGTTTGCTGTCGCTCGGAGAACTTCGGAGATCGGCATTCGCATGGCGCTGGGCGCCAATCCGGCACGCGTGATCGCTCTTGTGATGCGCGAGGGCGCTGTGCTGGTCGGTATCGGCGCGATTGCAGGCCTTGTAGGAGCGCTGGCACTGACGCGGTATTTGAAGACATTTCTATACGACGTCAACGCAGCTGACCCGGTCACCTACGTAGTGGTTCTATTGGGCCTCTCGGCTGCTGCTACACTGGCGACTCTCGTGCCAGCGCGCCGCGCGTCCTCGATCGACCCGATGCAGGCCATCCGTCACGATTGACGCAGCTATTTAGTCGCTACCTCGCCGCCCTCGCGCGTTGCCACTGTCACGAATGTGCTGGTGCGGTTCAGGTGCATGTCGTAGGCCGCGATCTCGTACGTGTAAACCGCGCCGGGTTGCACCTTGCTATCCACAAAAGTCGGGTTCGCGCGGGAGACTTTGGCGATCTCCTGGCCGTCGCGCGAAATGGTGTAGATTCCCATGCCGATGCCGTCGGGGTCGTCCGTGATGCGCGGCCACGAAAGTTCCACGCTATGGGCAGAGGCTTTGACCTGAACATCGGCGGGCGAAAGAGGTCCGGGTGCGAGGCGATCAAGCTGGCCGAGGTCGACCGCCGCCCACGAATTCGCTGCCGGGGCGTTGCGGACACCGAGACCGGGCTGGCCGGCGGCGACTTCCGAATCGTTCAGCATGGTCAGATTCCAATGATCCAACCACACGCCGATGCGGCCATCAGCGGCCGATACCGCGCGCAGCACCATTCCGTCGTGACAGGCAACGGTCTCGGAATGCAGACTGGTGACGGTCTCGCTCGATCGCTTGGAAATCTCCAACGTCGCCGTGCAGCCTTTTTCGGTGAAAACCGGATTCTGAAGCTCCACCGCATAGAAGCTGCCGGCCGCGGCCGGGCCTGCCATGGCATCCGGCGAGGCGTGCAAATAAATGGTATAGACTCCGCCGGATTCCTTGAGATTCAGCGTCGCGCGTACCTCGTATTCGCTGCTGCCATCAGGCACGGCCAGGCGCGATATCAGCGCCGCTCCGCTGGCCGAGGCCGAGTCGCCCTTGACGGCCCAGTTCGACAGCGTCGAGAGCTTGTCCGAGAGATAGTAGCGATAGCCGGTGGCATCGGCCGGACAGCTCAGCGTGTTGACGCCGATCGGGATGGCAGTGTCTGTACCGGCCAGGGCGGCGACGATGGCGTGTGTGCGCCCGTCCTTTAGGCTCGCCGGAGTCGTCAAATAGAAACCGTAGGCGCCATCGCCAATGCCGACCTGCTGAAGATCGCGCCGATAGTTGGCGGCCGCCACGGTAGCGAACGGCTGGCCGTGAATGCTGCCATCGTAGAGATCGATTTGCAATCGCGAGGAGGGCTGTGCGGAGTCCCAGGCCCATCCGCTGATGCCAGAACAGTCGGCCACGTCCAGCCAGCCGGTTTGCTTAGGCGCAGTGGCTGTTTCCGGATAGGCCGGCAACGTACTAAAGAGAAGCAAAAGTCCAACCACGTATTTCATCGATAGTCTCCTTCTGGTCTCAAAGTCCATTTGACATTTTATCCGATGAGAGCCGGCCACGTTCCCCGGGCGGAGTCAAAAATTCAATGCACGGTTTTCTTTACAGGCTTAGTCGTGCTGTCACTTTTCGTCACCTGTCTGTCTTGCTGGTAATCAGGGGACTCGTAGAAGGCCACTATCTTGCATCGACGGTCGCGACGGAGGTGAGCCCGATGAGAGGTATATCTGTAACGTCTACTCTGGCCTTGTTGCTTGGCGGTGCCGCTTTCGCGCAAGCACCGGGTTCGCCGCCGGAGCATCAGCCCGATCCACAGCCGATCTATCGTGTGACGGTAGTCTCCCGCACACTGCAGGCAGTCAACTATGCGCATCGCAGCGGACCCACGCCGATCGATTTGAATGGCACCGTGCTCCTGCCGCACGCCAAAGGTGTTGCAATCGTCGAAAACAAACGCGGGGGGACGAGCATCGACGCCAAGATCGATCATTTCGAAGCGCCAACCAAGTTCGGCACCGAGTATCTGACCTACGTCTTGTGGGCCATCACGCCGGAGGGGCGGCCCAAGAACCTGGGCGAGGTTTTAGTGGACGGCTCAGACAAAGCGCATATCAACGTGACCACGGAGCTGCAGGCGTTTGGATTGATCATTACCGCGGAGCCATACTACGCGGTCACCGCGCCGAGCGACGTGGTGGTGCTTGAAAATGTCGTGCGGCCCGACACCATAGGGATGCGGGAGCTGGTCACGGCCCGCTATGACCTGATGCCGCGCGGCGGCTATGTGTTGAACGTACGGCCTGCGGCGCTGACGCTGCCTGAAAGCCGGAAGCTGTCGTATGACCAATACGAAGCTGTGTTGGAACTTTACCAAGCGGAAAACGCGGTGCAGATTGCGCGCTCGATAGGCGCCGACCAGTTCGCTCCGGAGGCTTTCAACAAGGCTGTGGCGCTGCTTGATCAGGCGCGCCAAACCAACGCGGGCACGGGTGATTCGCACATGGTGGTGTCGCTGGCGCGCGAGTCTGCTCAAACCGCCGAGGATGCGCGTGTGATCGCGGTCAAACACCGGGAGCAAGAGCAGCAACGCGAAGCGCAACGGGCACGCGACCAAGGTCGAATCCAAATGGAACGACATGCCGAACGTGCCGAGGCGCAAGTTGCTCAAGCCGCCGAACAAGAGGCCGATGCGGAGCGCGCGGCCGCGGATGCGGAAAGAGCCGCTGGGGAACGACAGCGTCAGGAAGCCGAAGAGTCTCGCAGGGAAGCCGAGCAGCTTGCACAGTCTCCCTTACCTCCTCCGCCGGTCACCGGCGAACCGATCGCGCGGGCCAAGTATGAGCTGAGCGGGGACCAGAGGCGGAATCGTGCGGAATTGCTGGCTGGACTGAACTCGATGCTGGTTACTCGCGACACTCCGCGCGGGTTGGTGGTGACGGTGACGGATCCGTATTTTGAATCCGAATCAAGCGACGTATTGCGCCCGGCGGCGACGGAACGGTTGATGCGAATCGCGGCCATGTTAAAAGCGCATCCCGACCTGGTGGTGCGCGTGGAAGGTTTCACGGACGACCGCCAGCGCGGCGATATTTGCGAACGGCGTACGGAGGCAGTGCGGACGATGCTGGTGCGATATGGCGTGGCTCCGAATTCCATTCAGATTCTGAGCTACGGGAGTTCACGCCCGCTCGAGTCCAATGCGAGTGCTTCGGGGCGCGAACAAAATCGCCGGGTCGAAATCGTAGTGGCGGGCCAAAGCATTGGCGATATGGCTCTGTGGGACCGGACCTATTCGTTGAAGCGCTAGCGCGTCATGCGTCATTGCGGTTCCGCCACGTACACCGTTCCAAGAATTCGCAACGGGCCCGTAATGGCCGAGAACCAGGGGTTCACCGACGGGCTGAAATCGTTTATTTCAAAGCTGGCCGTGCATGCCGTTGGATTCGGCGTCGGGCACGAGAAATTCGCGGTCGTCGCAGGAACCCGAAGGTCTACCTGGAGCACGAATGGGCTGACGTCGCTAACGTGCGTGATCGACCATCCGGCCGCGGTGAAGAGTTGCGGCGGGCCAGCGGCGACTTGCGGGTCCGGCGAGAGGCCGTTGACAAACACTGAGATCACGGATCCAAGCTGCGCCGGATTGCTGGCCGAATTGGTGGAACCGTCCGCGTTGAGAGCCACGGCTTCGAACTCCTGAAACTGCGAATTGTAGCTGCCTGGTACGACAAACAGGCTGGGGTTCGCGAAGGTCACCGGGAACTGCAGCGGAGGCGACGACACGCCATTCACCGTCACTTGCATCACCGTGCCGGACGGACTTTCAGAGACGAGCGGAACGGCCAGGTTGATCTGATTCGGTGAAACGTATAGCAGCGGCGCCGGCAAAGAACCGAAGCTCACGCTGACGCCGCCGAGCGAAGTGGTTGAATTATCCGTCGCTACCACCGGTGTTGCCGGACCCAGTCCGTTTCCAAATATGGTCAGGAGCTGATAAGGAACGATGGGACCAGCCGGCTGCAGATCCGCCGCGTCTACAATGCAGCCGATCTGCGGCGTTCCCGCGGGCGGTTGCGACGCTGAGAAGTTAACGGCGCCCAGATAGGCGCCCGGCAGGGGGAGCGGTGTCGAGGCCGGACTTGTGAGGGCATTCGGAGTGAATAGAAAGTTCTGCAAGCTAGTGGCCCCGGTGATCCACAAAGTAGTGCCGGACAGCGCTACGCCAGAGAGCACCAGCGTGGAACCGCCAATGAATTGCGACCCAAGAACGTTTCCGGAGCTGTCCACTTGGGCGGCGTAGGCGGACTTGCCATTCGTCGTCGCGGGCAGAAAACAGCCGGAGGGGACGTTGGCGAGCGCCGGCAGGCTGGCGGCAACATCATAGCTGAAATACTGACCGAGCACACCGCCGACGTATGCATTTCCATTGGAGTCCACCTGCACGCCCACGCCGCCGACCGGGACCGAGTACAGAAGCTTCTGTCCGTTGGGATCGAGCTTGGAGAGAAACGGCAGCGCGGGTGTCGCAAGCAGGTCGAGAGCAGGAGCCAGAGGCGGCGTCGGAGCAGGAACAGTGTAGGGATAACCGGCGCCCGCCAGCCCGGTGAGATAGACATTTCCCGCCGCGTCCACAGCCAGGCCTTCGTTGGTCGTGTTCCCGTTGCCGGAGACGGCAGTGGAGAAGATCATTTTTGTACCGGTGGAGTCGAGCTTGGTGACATACTGGTTCGGTCCTTGAAAAGTGGCCATGCAGGGAGCAAAGCAAGTCTGGAAGACCGGAAACGTGGGCTGATAGGTTCCAGGGGTGGTGGGGTAAGTAAGAGAACTGGTTGTTCCGGCCATGTAGATGTTTCCTGAAGAGTCGAACGCAAGAGCGTTGCCGCCGATGCCGGTGGCCGAGAAGATGAGTTTCGATCCAGTGGCGTCGAGCTCCAGCAAGTAAGGTACGAAGGACGTGTCGCTGACGCTGTACACTCCAGGCGTGGAGGGAAACCCGGGGGCGACGCTGGTGCCGCTTACCAGCACCTGGCCGGAGGCGTTCACTGCAACGGCCTGCGCAAGGCTGTTGGTCGATCCACCCAAGAGAGTGGAGAACACCAGTTGGCCGTTCGGATCGAGCTTAGCCACGAATGATCGCTCCGTTTCTGAGGCAGGGGGTGTGCCGAGATTGCTGGTGTTGGTGACGGGAAAGTCCGGGGAGGTGGTAACGCCGGCAATATAGGCGTTGCCAGTGCTGTCCACCGCGATAGCGCTGGCCTGATCGTTGACTGATCCGCCCAAGAACCGGACGTAAAGATACCCGCCCGCTTGCGGGTTCAGTTTCAGCACCAGAACCGTTTCCTGCGTACTGGATGCGTCAACGATGGCATTTCCGGCCAAGTAGATGTTGCCGGCGGAGTCCGTGGCGATGGCAGTCGGAGTGAAGCTATCGCGTAAATAAGTGGAATATGTGAGTGCGCGAAAGGTCGGTGCTGTGGCAGCGAAGGCCAGACTGGAATAGACAAGGATCGAGAGTAGACGAAGCAACATGGGATTCTCCAGCGGACGCGGACAACCAAAAGGGTAGCATCTGCCCTGTGTTCCGGCTATGAGAATTTAATCCAGCAGCGTCAGGACAACTTACATGTATTCGGGGACCTGGATGCCCAAGATCCCGAGGGTTCCCTCAAGCTGCGCGCGAACGTAGCCGGTGATCCAGAGCAGGAAGGTGCGTTTCTCGCGGTTTTCCTCGGTCAGAACCGGATAGGCGTGATAGAAATTGTTGAATGCCTGGGCCAGCTGGAACGCGTATTTCGCCACGTGGGCCGGTTCGCCGGATGCGATGGCGCGCTCGACGGCAGAATCGGCTTTGGAGGCAATGAGCAGCAGTTGCCAGAAATCCTCGGCTCCAAGCTGTCGTGCGAAGGTGGCGCTGTCGAGCTCGTGCCCGAAATCCGGGAGCGTTTCGCCGCGCTCTTCGAGTTTACGAAGAATGTTGCGGGCACGGACGGTGCTGTATTGCACATAGGGTCCAGTTTCGCCTTCGAAGCTAAGCGCCTCTTGGAGGTCGAAGGCGATCACGGAATTGCGCGTGTACTTGAGCATGAAATAGCGCAGCGCTCCGATGGCGATTTGTGCGGCGACGGCGCGGCGCTCGGTTTGAGGGGCCTCGGGATGACGGGAATCCACTTCCTCCAGCGCTTTTTCGATCAGTTTGTCGATCAGGTCGTCGGCCTTCACGCCCAGGCCTTTGCGTCCGGAGACTTCGACGTAGGGGCGCTTCTTGTCTTCTTCCGGGATCTCGATACCAAGTTCCACGCAGGTACGCGGGGAAAGCGCGACCATCTCGTAAGAGAAGTGAATGGAACGGTCGGCTTGGTCGTTGTATCCGAGGGCGCGCAGGCCGGCGACGACCACGTCTTGCAAATAGGACTGGCGGGAGTCGATCACGTTGTAGACGGAGCTGGCATGGCCGAATTCGTGTGGAGGCGGCGGCTGCGGCTCCGCAGTGGTGATGTAGACATTCTTGTCCGGCCAGCGCAGATAGTAGAAGTCTTTGCCAGGAAGCAAACCAAACTTCCAGAGTTGATATGCGATGTCTTTACCCACATACGTCACCGTGTTGTTCGATCGAACGATGACCTTGCTGTCCTCGGTGTCCTCGCCGGTCTGTTCCTTGAAAGCGCTCGCAGGCATAACCCAGCAGCCTTTGTTCTTGCCCCCGGTCTCGAAATAAATCGCCTTGCGCTCTTTCAATTGTTCGAAAGCGGTTTCCCAAAACTTGAGCCATACGACGTCGCTCTCGCGCGGGAGCAGGTCGTAAGTCACGCCCAGCCTTGCCATGGTGTTGAGGTGGTAACCGACGATCACTTCGCTGATCTTCGATGCCAAGTGCACAAGCTCGCCTTGGCGGTGCTCAATGGCGTGCAGGGTGTGCTGACGCCATTCCTTTAATTCGGGGTGAGCAGAGACCTCCGCGTAAAGCTCCCAGCAGTAGTAGTCGAAGCGCTGGGTGCGCATGAGTTCCACGACTTCGTCGTAGGACATCTTCCGTAAGTAGTGGAAGCCGGCTACGACATCGGCCACTTGGACGCCGGTGTTGTCGATGTAGTTCTGCACTTCGACGGTGTGGCTCCTCGCGCGCAGCATACGAACGAAGGTGTCGCCCAGGACGGCATTGCGCAGGTGTCCGATGTGCGCGGCCTTGTTGGGATTAATGTTGGTGTGTTCGACGATGATCTTACCGGGGAGCGGCGCGGGCGGCTGACCGGAGTGCTCGAGGACGCCCAGACCGTACGCGGCGCGGTCCAAACGGACGTTGATGTAGCCGTTGCCGGCCACTTCGAGCGCTGAGACGCCTTCGATGGTTCCAAGTTCAGCCACGATTTGCGAAGCGATGGCTTTGGGCGCCTGCTTGAGTTGCCGCGCCAGATGAAAGGCCACTGGAATGGCCAGCTCGCCGAAGGAAGCTTGCTTGGGTTGCTCGAGCGGCGCTACGGTTTCCGCCCCGTAACGAGAGCGGACGTAGGCCGCGACACGCTCCGAGATCTGTTTTTCGATGGAATGAAACACTTCTTACCAGTATGCAGGAGACGTTGGCGACGCGCACGATATAATGGGACTTGCCAAAGGTAACCATTGATGGAAAGACGGTGGAGTTTGAGTCCGGACAGCTCCCATACCAGGAGCACGGGAAGCCGGAGTCGATCCTGGACATTTGTTTGAACAACGGCATCCATCTGGAACACGCCTGCGGAGGAAACTGCGCCTGCACCACTTGTCACGTCATCGTGACCAAGGGCATGGAGAATCTGTCGGAGATGGACGACGATGAAGCCGACCGGCTGGATATGGCAGCCGGGTTGACGCTGCGCTCGCGGCTGGGCTGCCAATGCGTCGTTCAGGGCGATATTGAAGTGGAGATTCCGTCCTGGAATCGTAACTACGTGAGCGAGGGCGGCGGCTCCATGAATCTCGGCGACGCCATTCCGGTCGCGAAACGATAAAACTCGCGAAAGGGCATCCTGATGGCTCAAACCTCCTCGTTTGAACCGTACGCGCTGTCGCTGTTGCGAATCGTGGTTGGCTTCACGTTCTCGTGCCACGGGTATCAGAAGCTGTTCGGCCTTTTTGGCGGGCTCGGCCATGGGGCCACCGCGCATCTGGGTTCGCTGTTGGGTGTGGCAGGAATTCTCGAAACTATCGGCGGCGCGCTCATTTTTCTTGGTCTCTTTACGCGGTCGGTGGCGTTTATCTTGTGCGGCGAAATGGCCGTGGCGTATTTCCACCAGCACGCGCCGCGCGGATTATGGCCGATTTCAAACGGTGGCGAACTGGCGGTGCTGTACTGCTTTATCTTTCTTCTGCTGGTCAGCGCCGGCGCTGGGCCGTGGAGTCTGGATCGCGCGAGTCGGAAGAAGTAGCGGGGTCGCCGCGCCACGGCGTCAGGCGGGGAATCCAGCGCGGGACGTGCTTACAGAACACCGCGTAATCCTGAGGGAACGCTCGGCGCATGGCCGGTTCTTCGTACAGCAGAACGAAAAGGTGGAAAGCGAGCCATACCAGCGCGCCGTATTCCAGCAGGCGGACGTTTCCGAATAGCAGGGCTTGGCCCAGAATGATGCTAAAGACGGCAACGTACATCGGGTTGCGCACATATCTGTAGAGCCCGGTGACGATCAGCCGGCGCGTGGGGAAGACTGGAGCGGGAGTGCCGAAGCCCTCCAGCGCGAAACGGGCAAACGAGTCCAAGAGCACCGGCAGAGCGGCCACGATCAGTAACATGCCGGCGATTTGAAGCGGGACCTGACCAGGGAAGGCCGGCGGAAACTTCCAGCGCGAAATCCACCAGGGCACGAGTCCAGCGATGGTGCCGGGAGCGATTACGAGAAACAGCGCGGATCCGAGTATGGCCGCCGCGCGCCGCATGGCTTGAGGCTAGCCGCGCAAAAGGCGGACTGCGTCTGAGAGGACATTGCCATTGGCGCCGGGCTGCGCGCCAGGACCCGCGGCTGCAGCTTCGGCGGCGGCTTGTTCTTCGCCTTCGCCGGGGGCCAGAAACAGATTTGCTTCGATGCCGTGCTGCTTGGTGTAGAGGTCGTAGTAGCGGCCACGGGCGGCGTAGAGTTCCTCGTGTGTCCCGCGCTCGAGGATGCGTCCGGTTTCCACCACCAGGATCTGGTCGGCGCGGCGGATGGTGGAGAGCCGGTGCGCGATGACGAACGTGGTGCGGCCCTGCATCAGGTATCTGAGGCCCTCCTGAATCATGGCTTCGGATTCGGAATCGAGGCTGGAGGTGGCTTCGTCCAGGATCAGGATGCGCGGATCGGCCAGGATGGCGCGTGCGATGGAAACTCGCTGGCGCTGGCCGCCCGACAGCTTCACGCCGCGCTCGCCCACGATGGTGTCGTATTTCTTTTCGAAGCCTTCGGCGAATTCGTCCACGCGCGCGATGCGGCAGGCGTGCATGATCTGTTCCTCGGTTGCGCCGGGGCGGCCAAACGCGACATTCTCCCGAATGGTCCCATCGAACAGAAACGTTTCCTGAAGCACGACGCCGAGCTGGGTCCGGAACGAGTCCAACCGGACGGTGGAAAGGTCGATGCCGTCGACGGAAACCGTGCCGGATTCCGGAACGTGGAAGGCCGTAACCAGCCCGATGATGGTGGACTTACCGGAACCCGATGGACCCACCAGCGCGGTGACCGTATCCGGCTTGGCTTGGAAGGACACGTCATTGAGCACGGTCTTGCCGGCGTCGTAAGCGAAATTCACGTGATCGAACACCACCTCGCCGTTTATTGGGGGCAGGGAAACGGTGCGGTTCGGGTCTTGATCCTCCGGGCGTTCCCGCAGAACTTCGCGTGTCCGCTCCAGGCCGGCCAGAGCTTCGGTGAGCTGCGTGCCGATGCCGACGATCTGGAACATGGGCGCGATCAAGAAGGCCAGCAGCGCTGTGAAGGTCATGAAATCGCCCAGTGTCATGGCGCCGCTGGTGATCTGATGCGCCCCGACGTACATGATCATGGCACCAACTATGCCCATCAGGACGGTGGCCGAAAGGCTCATGAAGGAGGTCGCGGTGAGGCTTTTTAGAACGTTGTCGAGCAGGCGCTGCACGCCTTGTCCGAACACTGCTTCCTCGCGGGCTTCGGCGTGATAGCCTTTGACCACGCGCACGCCGCCGAGCGATTCGGTGAGACGGCCGGTGACCTCGGCATTGATCTTGGCGCGCTCGCGGAAGATCGGCCGGATGGTGGTGAAGGCCTTCTGAAGCGCTCCGGCGAATACAACGATGATGACCAGCGCGATGCTGGTTAGCAGCCAGCTAATCCGCAGCAGAAATCCGAGAACCAGGAATGCGGTTAGGAGACCTCCCAGGAATTCGATGAGGCCGGTGCCGAGCAGATTGCGGATGCCGTCCACGTCGGTCATGATGCGCGCCACCAGCGTTCCGGACTTGTTGGAGTCGTAGTAGGAGACCGGGAGGTGTCCGATGTGAGCCTGGACCTTGCGGCGCATTTCAGCGATCAGTCGCTGCGCGGCTTTGGAAACTAGCTGGGTGATGGTGAAGGACGTAATGCCCTGGATGAGAGTCGCGCCCAGGACTGCGAGCACGATCGGAAGCAGCAGCTGCATCTGCTTTTTCGCGATGACGTTGTCGACCAGGAATTTGGTGGAAACAGGCAGAACCAGGCCGCAGATGCGGCTAATAATCATCAGCGCGAAGCCGATGGCCAGAATGCGCCGGCGCGGGCGCATCATTTCGCGGATGTCGGGCCACATCTCGCGCAGGCGCTCGGAGGACCGTTTTTTGGGCTTTTGCGATGCGGGGACCACTTGAACTATTGTATGGGATGCAGCGTCCGAGCCGCCGGATGCGGGGGAAACATGGCTCATCTTTACTCGGGAACATCGGGATTCGCGTATGCCAGTTGGAAGCCCGAGTTTTATCCGGAGAAACTGCCGTCCAAGAAATTCCTGTCTTATTACGCCGAACGTTTGAACGCGGTGGAAGTGAATTACACGTTCCGGCGGCTGCCGTCGGCTTCGACGCTCGAGAACTGGGTCGCTCAGACGAGGCCGGGCTTTGTGTTTCCGCTCAAGGCGCATATGCGCATCACCCACATCCAGCGGCTCAAGCCATCGGAGTTTACCGAGGTGTTCTTTCGCGCCATCGATCCGTTGCGGGCGGCGCGGCGGCTGGGGCCGGTGCTGTTCCAGCTTGGGCCGGCATTGAAATGCGATGAAGCGCTTCTGGCCGATTTTCTCGCGACGCTGCCGCGCGACATTCGCTGCGCCTTCGAGTTCCGCCATGCTTCCTGGCTCCAGGACGGCGTGTACCGGTTGCTGGAAAAATACCATATCGCCTTGTGTCTGGCGGAATCGGACAAGCTGACGATCCCGGAGGTGGTGACGGCCGACTTCGTTTACTCGCGGCTGCGGATGCCGGAGTACTCAGCCGAAGATCGCCGGGAGATTGCCGGGCGCGTGGAGCAATTGCTGGGACAAGGGCACGATGTTTACGTGTTTTTCAAGCACGAGGAGACGCCGGCGGGGGCGCTCTACGCCGAAGAATTGCTGAAGAAATTTCCCGAACAGGCCCGGGCAGCCGTCTAGCCGCGGGCGGTTTTCGGTTTGCGCGCACCCTTTTGTTTGGGCGCCTCAGCCTCCAGCGCGACCTCGGACGCAGCCGGCTTTTTAGCGACGGCCAGGCTCTGCTTCAGCGCTTCCATGATGTCGATCACCTTGGCCGGCTCGGCATGCGGGGGCGTCACGACTTCTTTGCCCTGGATCTTAGAGTTGATCAATGACTGCAAATTGTCGCGATAGCTGTCGTGGTATTTCTCGGGCTCGAAGGGCGCGGCGAGCGACTGCACCAGCATCTCTGCCAGCTTGGATTCCTGCTCTTTGACCAGCGTGGTGTCGGTGCGGAACTCTTCCACTTTGCGAACCTCGTTGGCGTAATACATGGTGTGCATCATGAGGCCGAAATTGCCGGGGCGGAAGATGACGATGTGCTCGCGATTGTGCATGGCTATTTTCGCCACGCCGACGTAACCGGTGCGCTTGAGCGTGTTGTAGAGCAGCGCGTACGGTTTTTCGCCGGCATCGTCGGGCGCCATGTAGAAGGAGCTTTCAAAGTAGATCGGATCCACCTCTTCGGTCTTGACGAACTCCAGGATCTCCATGACCTTGGCGGTCGAGGGCGCCATTTTCTTGATTTCTTCGTCCTCGATCACGACGTAGCGGTCCTTTTCGTACTCGTAGCCCTTGACGATCTCGCTGCGCGGGATGGGCTTATCCTCGGCCTGGCAGTAGATGACCTGCTTGATGCGCGAGTTATCGGTTTTATGGAGCTGGTTGAAGCTGATGCTCTCACTGCGGGCGGCGGTGAAGAGCTTAACGGGGAACGAAACGAGACCGAAGGTAAGATGCCCCTTCCAGACCGTGCTAGCCATGGCGACAACCTCCCAACTTAGATATTCATAGCATGTTTGTCAAACATTTTCAATAGCGAACGTTTATTGACGAGGCTAGTTTTCTGTGGGTTTCGACACGCTGTCGATGACGATCATGTCGACCGGGCCTTGTTCAGAATCCAGGCGCAGGCCGAGCTGTTCCCGGATGGCCGTGAAGAGCGACGGACGATTCGGGTCGGCGGGAGGAAACTTGAGACTTGGGTCCGGGGGAAGGCCGATCGATTCTGGCCCGCCCTGGCCGGGTTCTGGCGCCCATTCCAGCCTGAAGTCGTATTGGCCGGTGAGGCCGGTCTTGTCGATCACGGTGCGTCCTAATTGCAGCGAGAGCTGATACGCCAGCAAGCCCAGCCCGCTCGCCTGGAACTGCATCGAGCCAAACCCCACGCGCATGCGATCTTCGGGCTTGGGAGGGTCGCCAGAGTGAGGCGTCAGCTTCGATCCACCCTTTGCGACCGCGAGTGCGTAGACCGGCATTTCCTTGGTCTCGCGTCGAACTTTTAATTGCAACCGGTCCAGGAGCAGGGCCTGCAGCATGGCGTCAAACTGATCCCGCGGCATTAGCCCCTGGGCTGCATCGGTCTTGGCTTGGATGTCCCAGCGCTCGGTCGCGATCCAGCTTGGGCCGCCTGAAACCTGATATGCGTTCACTTGATAAGCCGACATGATGAGCATCTTAACCGTCACGCCGGTCGCTCTGAAGGTCCCACCCCGTGGAAGGCCCAGCATGAAGCGATTGTCGTCCTTCGGGCTGGCCTTGATCGAGGCGACGTCGAATTTCTTGGTCTGCGCGAACAGGCACGGGATCGCGGCGGCAAAGAGAATGGCTCGGCGAAGCATCATTTCTATCCGTGACGGCGCGGCCATGACTGCCGTGCAGGCCAACTTGCGATAATGGGAACCTATGTCAGCTACTCAAGTTGGACCATTGCCTAGCGTGAGCCGGCAGTTTAAGCTCGCGGCCATCCCCGTCGGGTATCCCAAGGAATCGGATTTTTCGCTCGTCCAGTCGCCCATGCCTTCGCCGTCCGAAGGGCAGGTGCTGGTGAAGAGCGCGTATCTGTCGGTTGATCCCTACATGCGCGGGCGCATCACCGGCGTTCGAACCTACGCCGATCCGGTGAATGTCGGCGACGTGATGCAGGGCGGGACGGTGGGTCAGGTGGTCGAGTCCAAAGCCGCCGGATTCGCAGCCGGCGATTACGTAACGGGTTTCTGGGGATGGCAGGAATTCGCGACGGTCGATCCGAAGACGCTGACCAAGCTCGACGCCAAGCTGGCGCCGGTTTCGACCGCGCTGGGCGTTCTCGGCATGCCGGGCATGACCGCCTACTTCGGCTTTCTCGAAATATGCCAGCCCAAGCCGGGCGAAACCGTTCTGGTTTCGGGAGCGGCGGGAGCTGTGGGATCGCTGGTAGGGCAGATCGCGAAAATCAAAGGCTGCCGCGCCGTAGGAATAGCGGGCACCGATGACAAGGTCGCGTGGATGACCAAGGAGCTGGGTTTCGACGCGGCGTTCAATTACAAGTCGACATCGGATTATTCGGCCAAGCTCAAGGAACTTTGCCCCAACGGAATCGACTGCTACTTCGATAACGTGGGTGGGGCAATTACCGACGCGGTGTTTCCCCTGATGAACGTGTACGGGCGGATGTCGATCTGCGGGCAAATCTCGCAGTACAATCTGGAAAAACCCGAGCCAGGCCCGCGGATACTGGCTTATGTCTTGGTGAAGCAGCTCAAGGTGGAGGGCTTCATTGTTTTCCGCTGGCAGAACCGCTATCAGGAAGGCATCGTGCAGATGGCGAAGTGGCTGGGCGAGGGCAAGCTGAAGCATCGCGAAGAAATCGTCGACGGATTCGAGAACACCGTCAAGGCATTCATCGGAATGCTCAAGGGCGACAACACCGGCAAGATGCTGGTAAAGGTTCGCTAAGGCCGCTCGATCTGCGTAAGGAGATGCGCGGGCGGCCGCAAGAAGGTGATGGCCAGATTGGCCGCGAACAGCGTGACAGCCGCCAGTTCGATTACCGCGGAAACGGGCAGCACGGACCAGGCCTGCCGCAGATAGCCTTCGTAGGCCGGAATCTCCGATGCGACGCGCAGGGCGCATCCTAGATTGAGCAGCGTAAGCGACGCGAACATCAGATTCTTGCTGAACAGAACGCGTCCGCCGCAGAACGCCGGCAGGATTTTTTGACCGATCGCGAAGACCATGGTCGCTAGAAAACCGACCGTGAGGGCGTGACGAGAAGCACCCCAGATTCCGCCCGCCTGGTCGGCCAGCGCCGCCGCAACCGACATTATCGCGGCGACTAAGAGCCACAGGTAGGCGCCGCGCACGAATCCCGGAAAGCTGGCATGGACGCCGTTCAGCTTAGCGGGCTGGATCGAAGGCTCGAAGATGTGGAGTGCTGCGATGGCCAGCAGTCCGGCCACTGGTAGCAGCACGGTAGACAGCGTGACGAATCCGAAAGCCATTGCGATCGCGGCCAGCCAGGCGGTGAGCAGCGCGGCATAAAGCGGTGGAGCGCTCGGCTGTTTCAAACCGAGGAAAACTGGCAGCCAGCGCGCATTGAATCCCCACACGGCCGGAACCAGGAACGCCCAAGTGGGGAGCATCAAAAGGTGTTGATCGAGTGCGTGCGGAAGGGCCGGACCAGTGCCGAGCACGGCCACGTACATAGTGACGCCCTGGTTGACCGCGAGCGTCGCGAGAAACCCGATGGTAGAGCCGACCACGACCAACATCCAAGGCTGCCTGGCCCGTGGCGCGTCACTAGTTTGGGTGGGACGATGGCCGGATACGGTTCGAAAGAAGATCAGGAATGCGCCCAGCTCGAGCGCTGCTGAGGCTGGCAGAAGCACGCGCCAATGCCACTCGCTGATGTTCACGCCCCAGCGCAGCGCGACGCCCGATGTCCAGAGCGCGAAGCAAGTCCACCCGCGCGAGACGGCGAACGACGGCAGATTCCCCATCTTCGAAAGCGAATAGAAACCGATGCCGAGGACAAACGTGCCCAGCCAGCCGAAAATCTGCGCGTGCCCGTGCGCTTGTATCCATGCCGGCGAAAGGCTGGCGGCGGTGTGGGTGCTGCTGATGGAGAGCAGATTCCAGACGCCCAGGAAGGTTCCCGGCAGAAGCATGAAGAGCAGGCCGGCTGTGATGTAGGCGGCGGTGAGGCGCTGGAGGTGCACTTCTCGGCTCACCATCCGGGCGGCGCTCGGGTCCGCGACCGGCTTTGTTGCTGTCATGACCGGTTCTCCCGTAAACTGCGCTCCAAAACAGCAGCGCGCGGAAAGAGGATGTTGTTTTCAAGGTGAATATGGCGGTGCAAGTCGCGCTCGAACTCTTCCAAGCCTGAGTACAGCCGGCGATAACTGGGGCAGGCGCTCTCCGGCGGGTGAAAGTCGGCGGCGAGCGACCGGATTCGAGCTAGGAGCGTGCCGGCATCGTCGTGTTCCGCCAACATGCGGGCGATGGGCATCTCCACCGAGCCGAAGCAGGCTGACGGCAGCGGGCCATGGCCGAACGAAGCCGCTTCCAGCTTCTCCAGATAAGGGAAAAGGATTTGCTCTTCTTTCATCAAGTGCGCGAGTAACTCCTGCGAGAGTGCGGCGAACAATTCCTGAATGCTCTGCAGTTCCGGGTACTCGTCGCCGTGATGGTCGATCACCTTTACGAATAGCGCCTCCAAGCGTGGAGCCTCGGTGCGAACAAAACCGTGATGCCGTTCGACGATGTATTGGATCAAGTCGGCCGCGCCGGCCCGGCTCCATTTCTCTTTGTTTGCCGGCTCGCCTTCGGACTGAGCTTTGGCGATCAGTTCCAGAGCGCGGTCCATCGGAACGTTGGCTCGCTCGCAGGCCTCGCTCAAGGGGCGCTGCCCGCCGCAGCAGTAATCGATGCCTAGCGACTCGAAGACCGGAACCGTAGCAGGATTCTCGATGGCGATCTCTCGAACCGTTTTCTCAGTAAGCGTCATTTGTTTGCCTCTGAGTTCAGGTTAGTGGGAGCGGAGCTTTTCGGCAGTGACTTAAGTCACGTGGGTCTGGTTAACGATTGAATAGAAGCTAAATAACGGCGGCGAGATCCGTCTCCAAGCCTTCTGGGTCGAGGATCACGACCTCGCGGCCGCTTATTTCGATGAAGCCTTGGGCTTGCAGGCGGGCCAGGTTGCGTGAGACCAACTCACGGACGGTTCCGATTTGCGCCGCAAGCTCCTGATGGCTCGAGCCGAGAGAAAAGGCGACGCCGCGCGGGGACGGACGGCCTTCGTTCTTGGCCTGCCGCAGCAGCCATGAGATCAGCCGGTGACGGACGGTGGTGAATGACAACTCCTCGATGATTCCGACCAGGCGGCGCAGGCGAGCGCCCACGACCTCGAGGACCTTGAGAGCCACTTCGGGATGCTCCAAACACATTGCTCGAAAATCCTTGCGCGATACGAACACCAGTTCGGATGACTCCAGGGCGGCGGCCGAAGCAGGATAGTTGCCGCCGTCAAAGACGGGTAGTTCGGCGATGGAGCTGCCTGGACCTTCGATGGCCAGAACGTGCTCGCGTCCGTTGGCGGAGGTTTTGAAGATCCGAACGCGGCCCGAGGCGACGACGTAGAGACCCGCGCAGGCGTCGCCTTCGGAGAAAAGTAGCTGGCCTGAAGAGTACGATTTCAAGCTGGACCGCGCGGCCAGGAACTGTAGTTCGTCGTCGGTCAGGGGAGCAAAAAGAGCGACCGTCTTGAGAACCGAAGCGACATTGGATCGCGGTTGGGACAACCTAGTTCGCGCGCTCGAATAATCCAGCCGCGCCCTGGCCGCCGCCGATGCACATGGTCACTACGCCGAGCTTGGCATTGCGGCGCGCCATTTCGTTGGCCATGGTCCCGACCATTCGAGAGCCCGTCATGCCAAACGGATGCCCGATCGAAATCGAGCCGCCGTTGACGTTGAGCTTGTCGGGATCGATTCCCAGCCGATCGCGGCAGTAGACAACCTGGACCGCGAACGCTTCGTTGAGTTCCCACAGGTCGATGTCGTCGACCTTCAGTCCGTGGCGTTTGAGCAGCTTCGGAACAGCGAAAACCGGGCCGATGCCCATTTCATCGGGTTCGCATCCAGCCACGGCGAAGCCTCGGAAAATCAGTTTATAGGAGATGCCTAATTCGTTGGCGCGCTCCCGAGACATCAGCAGCGTGGCGGAGGCGCCATCGGAAAGCTGCGATGTATTGCCGGCCGTAACCGTGCCTTGGCCGCTGGTTTGATCGAAGTGCGGTTTCAATGCCAGCAGTCCTTCCAGCGTCGTGTCGGGGCGGTTGCATTCGTCTTTGTTCGCGCAGACTTCTTCGGTGCCGGTGACTTGTCCGGTCTTCTTGTCCAACAACGCGCGCGTGACTTTCATGGGCGCGATTTCGCCGTCAAAAAATCCATCGGTCTGGCCGCGCGCGGTGCGCTGCTGGCTGAGCAGCGAATACTCGTCCTGCAACTGCCGGCTGATCTTGTAGCGCTTGGCGACCACTTCCGCCGTGTCGCCCATGACCATATAAATACCCGGATAATGCTGCTCGATCCAGGGATTCTTGTTGGTGCTGCGCTCGGTGAGCGAGATGCTTTCGGTGCCGCCTCCGATAGCCGCGTCCGCGCCCTCTTGAAGAATCTGGTGCGCCGCCATGGCGATGGCTTGCAGGCCCGACGAGCAGAAACGGTTGACAGTGGTAGCAGCCACCGTGACAGGAAGGCCGGCCAGCAGCGTCGCTACGCGCGCGACATTGGAGCCTTGCGCGCCGTGCGGCTGCGCGCAGCCCAGGATCACATCGCCGATTTCGGCCGGATCGAGCTGCGGTGTCTTGCGCAGAACGTCGCGAATGCAATGCGCCGCTAGATCATCCGGACGCGTCATGTTAAACGAGCCGCGATAAGACTTCGCGAGCGCAGTGCGTGAACTGGCGACAACCACTGCTTCTCTCATGATTAGCTCCTTGACTCGGCCGCGCTGGCCGCTCCTTGCCCGACCTGCTTGTCGAAATCGGCGAAGTTCTTGCCTTCCTCAGCTAAACGTGTCAGCAATGGCGCGGGCGTCCACAGCGCGCCGTGCTGTTTCTCGAATTCGAGAATCCGGTCGTAGACTTTTTTCAATCCCACGGTGTTGGCGTACCACATCGGCCCGCCGCGATAGGCTGGGAAGCCGTAGCCGTTGAGATAAATGATGTCGATATCGACGGCGCGCAGCGCGAACCCCTCTTCCAGGATCCGCGCGCCTTCGTTCACCAGTGCATAGATGATGCGCTCGACGATTTCGTCGCTCGAAATGGCACGCTGCGGAAAGCCGGCGTCTTGGCGCGCCTGGGCGATGATCCGGCCGGCATCCTCGCTGTGGATCGGCTTGCGGTTCTCATCGTATTTGTACCAGCCGCTCTTGGTCTTCTGGCCGTAATGTCCCTCTTCGCACAGCCGGTCTTCGATCAACGGCTGGCGGACGCTGGTGTTGCGAGTGTCGCCGAATTCTTTGCGGATGCGCCAGCCCACATCGAGACCAGCCAGGTCGCCGGTGGCCAGCGGTCCCATGGCCATGCCGAAATTGTAGAGCGCGGCGTCCACCGCGTCAGGGCTGGCGCCTTCTTCCACCAGGAATTGCGCCTCGCGCCGGTAGGGATGGAACATGCGATTGCCGACGAATCCGCGGCAGTTGCCTACCAGGACGCCGATCTTGCCCAGTTTTTTCGACAGCGCCATGCAGGTGGCGATCACTTCGTTGGACGTCGCCTTGCCGCGCACTAGTTCGAGCAGGCGCATGACATTAGCCGGGCTGAAGAAGTGCGTGCCAATCACCATGTCGGGCCGCGAGGTGACGGAAGCGATCTCGTCGATGTTGAGCGTTGAGGTATTCGAAGCGAGGATGGCGCCGGGCTTCATGACTTTATCGAGCTCGCCAAAAATTTGCTTCTTGAGCGCCATGCCCTCGAACACGGCCTCCACCACCATGTCTCGCTGGCCGAATCCGTCGTAGCTGAGCGTAGGGGTGATGCGAGCCATGCGCTCGTCCATTTGCTGCTGCGTGAAACGGCCCTTGGCAACGGAGCCGGCGTAATTCTTTTTGATGGTGGCGAGTCCGCGATCGAGCGCGGCCTGATCGGTTTCCTTCAGCAAAACCGGGATGCCCGCATTGGCGAATACCATCGCGATGCCGCCGCCCATGGTTCCAGCGCCCACCACGGCGACGCTTTGCACCGGGATCTGCGGGGTGTCTTTCGAGATGCCCGGAATCTTGGCCACTTCGCGCTCGCCGAAAAAGACGTGAATGAGCGCCTTGGATTGATCGGAGAACAGGCACTGTTGGAACAGCTCGCGTTCGCGCTCCAAGCCCCGGTCGAAAGGAAACTTCGTGGCGGCTTCCACCGCATCGATGGCTGCTAGCGGCGCGATCAAGTTGCGCTGGCGTTTGCGCGATGCATCGCGCGCGGCGGCGAAAACGGGAGCATTGGTTTGTTCGTCGCCAAGTTTGTCCGTGAGGTCCCGCGTGCGGCGGGGCGGGGAACCGGCCTTCTCGCGTGCAAAGGCTAGCGCGCCTTGTAGCAGATCGCCGTCTATGATTTTGTCCACGATACCGTACTTCAGAGCGTCGCCGGCGCCAATAGGATCGCCCGCGGCGCACATCTCGACAGCTTTCGCGATCCCCGCCAGACGCGGCAGCCGTTGCGTCCCTCCGGCTCCGGGAATGATTCCCAGCTTGACTTCGGGCTGGCCGACCTGCGCCGAGGAAACGGCGACGCGATAATGGCAGGCCATGGCGGTTTCGAGGCCTCCGCCGAGCGCCGTCCCGTGAATCGCGGCGATTACCGGCTTGCTCGCAGCCTCGATGCGATTCAAGATCACATTGAATCCAGGGCCGCGCTTTTGATCGCCGCCCGAGGTCATTTTTCCGAATTCGCGAATGTCGGCGCCCGCGATGAAGGTGCGGCCTCCGCCGATCAGGACCATTGCTTTCACCGTGTCGTCTTTTTCAAATTGCTCCACGCCGGCCAGGATTCCTTCCGGAACCCCTGGGCTCAAGGCGTTCACGGGCGGATTATTCACCGTGAGAATTCCAATTTCTCCATCCTTGCTGGTTTGTACGAGTTCGTTCATCGGTTTGATTCTAGCGCATAGGGCTGCGCCGAGATAGTCTACCGGCTGGGGTTTTTGGATGGGGCTGCCTGGCTAATCGTAGTCGAACGGCTTGCGCGGGGCGGGCGCGTCCGGATTCTCTTTGGCCTGCTTGAAAAGCTCGTCGAACTTTCGCTCCAGCACTTTCTGGTGGCTCTTATGCTCTTCGAACGATTTGTCGAATGCCTCGGAGCGGCGGGCTTCCTCGCCCTTCAGTTTCTGGACCGCGGTTTCCATGTCCTCGATGGAGCGTGGCTTGACGTGCTCCTGATAACTGATGATGGACTTGAGCTCGGCGTCGATCTTCAGCGTCGCCTCGCAACACGGGCAGCGAACTTCAATCAGCTCGTGTTTGCCTTTCGCCATACCCGAATCTTAGCGCAAACGACGCGGCGCGGGCAGGCGCGGTTATTGGTTTTCCTGGTAGGGAATTTCGCGCGGGCCGCCGTCCAGCCCCTCGATGCGGATCACTTTTCTCTCAGGCGGCGCGGGTGGAGGAGCGGGTGTGGCTGTCACGACCGGCCGGACTGGCGCTAGGGCCGCCGCGGGTTGCACGGGCGGCTTGTGCGAAGCGGCGAAGAGCTGGGCGTTCTTCTCCAGTTCCTGCGAGTTGAGGCGGACGGTGAGCTTGGCGAGCGGCCCCTGCGCGGTAAATTTCATTTTCTTTTCGAGATCCACCAGCGCGGGCTCGCCCAGCTTATCCTTAACAGCCAGTTTGACCATGCGCGACAGCGCGACAGCCATTTGTTTGGCAGCGGAGTTGGAACCGAGCATCAGCGTGTAGTCCAGGACGAGGCCATCGCGCAACGAAAGGCCGAACTCCAACCCTTGCGACCCGGTATCCTGGTCCGATCCTCTCAACAAAGCTGTCAACCGATCGGTGCCAAAAGCGTCCGGTGTGTCCACGATGGCCCAAACGTCGTAGTTGGCATCCATGTCGGCCGCGCGTGCGACCGGCGAACCAGCGGGCGGTTCGGCAGGGGGAAAGGCAGCGCGGTCCAGACACGCGAAGATGGATCGAGTGTCGCCCATCAGGATGGTGCGCGAATCAAATAGGACGAAGGCCCAATCTTTCGGGTTCTTACCCTGCGGCCGGTAGACTTGGAACGAGCTGTATTGCTGCGGCTTGAGGCGGTACTGGGCCAGCACTGTACGGACCCTCGCCAGATCGAAATGTCCTGACACAACCACCAGCAGCCCCGTTTCGGCATCCGGATCGTCGCTGTTCTTACCGGTCGAGGAGATAAGGAAGCGGTCGTCGACAGCGTCCAGAAATTCGGTGCCGGGGAATGCGGCGCCATCTATCCATTTATCACGCAGCAGCTTAACGATGTGCGAGGTGCGGATCCGGCCCCAGTCGACGCTGAGCACCTCTTTGGAGTCCGGCGCGATGAAGCGCCATGGGCCGGCCTCCGACTGCGCGATGCCGAGCGCAGGAATCAGGCCCAGAGCCAAGAGAGCGAGCTTGGGAACCGACGCCATATCCTGATTATCTATCGGCCAAATCCATCCGGTTCTGCAGACGGTTTGCGCGTGGGAGACCAGCGTGGAGATGTTATATTAAGAAAGCTTCCTGCCTCTTTAGGGCCCGTAGCTCAGTTGGTTAGAGCGCTACCTTGACACGGTAGAGGTCAGAGATTCGAGTTCTCTCGGGCCCACCACAATCCCTAAGACCACAGACGCGGCTCTATCGTGTTCTCGACATCACAGCACGCAGGATATTGTTGATGCGTGTGGAGTAGCCGTCTCCGTATTTCTTCAACCAATCGTATACATCTCGGTCCAGGCGAGCGGCTACGAGCACCTTGGGTGCTCGGCGGAAGCGAGCCAGTTGTTCATCGCTCAACGCGGGAATGTCCGAGTAGTCGATGCCGGAGTCGTCTTCCGAGGCTTGACGTCTCGCGATTCGCGCCAGGAGCGCCTTCTGCCGCTTATTAAGTGGCTTGCTGAATATAGATTCGGCGCTCGCGCTGATCAGCTTCCCGCGCCGAGATGATGCGGATGATTTCTTCGCCATTGGGATGGTCCTCACGGTATACATGCACTACCAGCAGAAGAGCTTTGGAGACGGTCCCGATCGCATGCCAGCGCTGTTCACCGCCCACGATGCGGTCGAACATGAGAACCACGTTCGGATCGTCGAACACGCGGGCCGCCGTTTCAAAGTCCAATCCGCTGTGCTTCGCTTGGTTGATTCGATTCTTCTTCGAATCTCATTCGAAGCGCATCGTCATACATATTGTATAACAGCCTGAGATTCCCGGACATTGCCCGCAACAAGGGATTTGCCAACCGGAAACGCGGTTCCGGGCTGCTGTGTGTGATATTTGCGATATTTGCGCGCGCTCATAATCGTGTTCATGGAAGGGCCATGCGCGGTATCATGACGGACCGCCGCTTGCGCGATCTGCCGGCCTCTATGCACGCATTGACAACCAACCGGTACAGCCAGCTGGAAACGCCGCGTCTCCGCGAAACTGCCGAATCGAAGTCATCACTTCCAGAAACATCTGCTGGGTAACGTCGCTGGCCGCAGCTCGATCTCCATGCAGAAAGTAAAGCGCGATCGAGTACACGCGGTCCTTACAGATGCCGTAGTGCGCACGAAAGGCATCTCCCGGCGTCCGCTTGGGCCGCTTAAGACCCCAGCCGCCGCACCCCCTCCTCGGCCTTCGCCGCCAACCGGTCGATAAACTGCGCCAGATACGGCCGCCCCTTGCGTCCCGTCTCCTCCGCCAGCACGATGTACGGGCTCATGATCGTCGCGCGCAGCAGGAACAACCCGCGCTCGAAATACTCCGAACCATCGATCGCAAACCGCTGCAATGGACCCACCACCGAACGCGGCGAATAACTCGGATACTTGATCACCGTGTGCGTCAGGAAAAACGGCTGCGAGTAACTATATTCGCCCGCGCTGTATTCCGACTCGATCGTGAACTGCTCATAAAGCCACCGGTTCAATTCGTTCATGCGCGCGAGCGATGGGTTGCACTTCTCGCGCACCAGGAAACACACCACGTTGGTATCCGGCGGCTGCGGCGTAAGCGGCATGAACTCGAAACTCGGCTCTACTTTATTGGCCGCCGCCCAGTGCTCCCAGTGCACCAGCCGTTCGTAAAGCTCTCTCGCGGCCAGGATCGACGCGCGCACGATCTCGCCGTAACCATCGCGATTGAGCGGAATCATACGATGCGAAAGCCACACGCCCGCCACCGCCGCGCCTGGTTTCGAGCCTTCCAGGATGTACGGGCCGATCGAGGTCGGCGGCGTGTGGTCCAGCATCGATTCGTCGGGCTGGATCGTGGAATCCAGGTACGGCGCCGTCTCCGCCAGAAACTGCCGCACCCGGTCGTTGCGAAACGCCACCACCCCGCACGGATACGGCACGTAGCCCATCTTGTGCGGATCCACCGTAATCGAATCCGTTTTCGACATCGCGAGAAACGCGCTGAGCACGTCCTGATCGCCCCAACGCAGGGGCAGCGTTTTCGAATACGCGCCGTCGCTCAAATCCAGCTCGCGCGAGACGAACTGCCGCACTGCCGCGACGTGCTCGGCCAGCGATCCCGCATCCGGAGAAAACAGCGACCGCAGATAGCCCGACCAGGCCGCGTCCACATGCAGCCAGAAGCTCGCGCACAATTCCGCTTCCAGCTCATGGCGCAAGTCCAGCACCTCGTGGATAGGATCAACCGCGCCTTCCTCCGTTGTACCCGCGATCGCAATCACGGCCATGGGAAACAACCCGCGGCGCAGCGCCATCTTGATCTTGGCTTCCAAATCGCGGACATCCATCCGAAACAGCCCGTCGACTTCTACGAGAATGACGTTTTCGCGCCCGATTCCCAGCACATCCGCCGCTTTGGTCAAGCTGTAGTGCTTGGCGCTCGAAACAAAAATAGCCGGGGGCCGAACCTGGTAACAGGCCGCGACACCATTGTGTGGAATGCTGAAACCGGTAGCGGCCAGCAACTCCGGGGTCTTCTCGATTGCCATCCGCGCAGGCAAATTCAAATGCCGCTGGATAGCCGCAACCAGCCGCGGCAGCAAATGCAAAATCTCACTGGGCGCAAGGCCCAGACATTGTTGCTCGTCCAGATCGATCAGATTGCGCGAGGACTGATCCGGCAGCGTCACTTCGAACGTAAGCCGCAGCTCACACGCAACGCGACGCACCGCCAGTGGGAAATAGGCAGCGTTGCGCGCGGCCCACAGCGCTTCGATATTGGCCACCGTGCCGCCGCTGGTAACGTGCGCCCATCCGAACTCCGAGCGGGCTTCATGCGGACCACCTGCCTGGGGCGGCGTCTTATAGCCCATCATCTCCAGAATGTCGCGCCCCACTTCGAACTCCCAACGCTCCGTCACCGGCGCCGCTTCCGGCGTAACGTTGTTGGGATTGTAAAGCAGCCCCGCGAAGTAGCCGAGCACCGACGGCAGCGTCTGGTCCGACATCATATGCGCCAGATAGCGAGGGCTGTAAAACGGAAAATGCTTACGCAGTCCCGCCAGCATCTCGGCGAGTTTCTGCGCCAGGTCGTCGCTCCAGTCCACCAGCTCGCGCCGCACGCTCTGCGGAATCACGATTTCGTCGGAAGGATAATAATTGCGCCGCCAATGAAAATAATCCTGGAGAATGAAGCTCACCAGCTTCTCCTCCACATCGGCGTTTTCCGCCTTCGGCCCTAAAAACCACGCCGCAAGCTTTTTCGTTTGATCGCGGAGCGACGAATCGTCTGACATGACTATACTTGATTATCCGTGGAACCGATCCGCAGCGCGGTGGACCGCCAGTCCGACGCTTACCGCGCGAATTACGAAAGCATGGCCGCTGCCGTCGAGCGGCTGCGTCAGGAGCTGAAGCGATCCACCGAGGGCGGCGGCGAAAAATACGTTCAGCGGCATCGCGAACGTGGAAAGCTGCTGCCGCGAGAGCGCGTCGAATTGCTGCTCGACGAGGGATCATATTTTCTCGAAATTGCGCCGCTCGCGGGCATCGGAATCGACGATGAAACCCGGGGCGCGCGCGTCATCGGCGGCATCGGGCTGGTGAGCGGGCGCGAGTGCCTGATCAGCGCCAACGAAGCCACCGCTAAGGGAGGCTCAACTTCCGAAGCGGGTCTGTGGAAGAACGCACGCCTGGCCGACATCGCGCGCGAGAACCACCTTCCATCGATTCTGCTGGTCGAATCAGCCGGCGCCGATCTGCCCGTCCAAAGCAAGATTTTCGTTCCCGGGGGCCGCGGGTTTCGCGAGATCACGCGCCGTTCCAAACTCCGCATCCCCACCATCTCGGTGGTGTTCGGCAGTTCCACCGCCGGCGGCGCCTATCTGCCTGGCATGTCCGACTACGTCGTGATGGTCAAGCGTCAGGCGCAAGTTTTCCTGGCCGGCCCGCCGCTGGTCAAAATGGCGACCGGCGAAATCTCGAACGAAGAAGAACTGGGCGGCGCGGAAATGCATTCCCGCATCTCCGGTCTCTCCGATTACCTGGCCGAGGACGAAATCGACGGCATCCGCATCGCGCGCGAAATCGTCGCGAACTACAATCTGCCGAAGCCTCCCACCCCGCAGCGAGAAGACTTCGATGACCCGCTCTACGATCCGGACGAACTGCTCGGAATCGCTTCGCCGGACGTACGTGTCCCGTTCGAGGTCCGGGAGGTGATCGCGCGCATCGTGGACGGCTCGCGGTTCTCCGAATTCAAAGTTGAATATGGCCCGACGTTGGTGACCGGCTTTGCCCGCGTCCACGGCTTCCCAGTCGGAATTCTCGGCAACAACGGCGTGCTGATGTCGGAATCATCCGCGAAAGGCGCGCAGTTCATCGAACTCTGTAACCAGCAGGACATCCCTCTCATCTTTTTGCAAAACATCACCGGCTTCATGGTCGGCAAAACTTACGAAGAAGAGGGCATCATTCGCAGCGGCGCCAAGCTCATCAACGCCGTCTCCAATTCCACCGTTCCGGCCATCACGATCATGATCGGCGGCTCCTACGGGGCGGGGAATTACGCCATGTGCGGGCGCGCCTACGAGCCGAGATTTCTATTTACCTGGCCGAATCATCGCATCGCCGTGATGGGCGCGCAGCAACTGGCCGGCGTGATGGACATCATCAAGCGCGAATCGCTGATCAAGGCCGGCCAACCGGTGGACGAGGAAAAACTGGCAACGGCTCGCATGGCGCTGGAAGGCCAGATCCAACGCGAATCAGACTGCTATTTCGCGACCGCGCGTCTTTGGGACGACGGCATCATCGATCCACGCGAAACGCGCATCGTGCTGGCCATTTCCTTGTCGGCCGCTTACAATCGTCCAGTCCAGGGAACCATGGAGTTCGGCGTCTTCCGCCACTAGCTGCGCTTCAAGAATTTCTCGATGCCGTGCCTGTAATCTTCGGTCATGCGCGCGATGGCATTGACCTCCACCCCGGCTTCGAGCGCTGCTTCGAAACCCATCGAGTCCATGTGATACAGCAGATGTTTGGAAAGCGAAACCGCCGACGCGGATTTCTGCGCCAGCTTTGAGGCGTACGCTTCCACCTCAATATCGAAAGTCTCGTCGGCGAACACGCGGTTGATCATTCCCATCTCCAGCGCTGTCTGTGCGGGGATGATTTCGCCGCCAGCGATCAGCTCAAAGGCGCGCTTTTCCGAC
This sequence comes from Bryobacteraceae bacterium, assembly GCA_035501355.1. Classification (GTDB taxonomy): domain Bacteria; phylum Acidobacteriota; class Terriglobia; order Bryobacterales; family Bryobacteraceae; genus Palsa-89. Next base: position 36,866 of record DATJWJ010000106.1, read on the forward strand.
ACCGAGCGCCGCAGAATCGCCATTACCATGGCCGGCACGAAGCCGATGTTCACTTCCGGATAACCGAACTTGGCCGACTCGGCAGCGAGAATAATATCGGCCGCCGTCGCCAACCCGCATCCCCCGGCCAAGGCACGCCCACGAACCGCCGCAATGATCGGACGCGGATGACGCCGCATGGCGAGAAACAACTCCGCCATCCCACGCGCGCTCGACATATGATCCAGCACGCCAGCCTCGAACATACCTTGCAAACCGCTCAAATCCGCGCCGGAACAGAAATCGGCGCCCGTACCCGAAAGCAGAATGAGTTGATCGCAACTCGCGATAGCGTGCTTCAACTCGGCGACAACCTCGGCGTCCAGCGCATTGCGCTTCTCCGGCCGGTTCAACGTAATGCGCGCGACGCCGCCGTCAACTTGATAAAGGATTTTCTGATAGGAGGCCATCGGGAACGTCGATCTCCATGCGCAGCAGCGCGGCGCTGTATGTTTTGCCTTGCGCGTCGGCCTTGAGCGAGAGCGTGCCGCCGCCATCCAGGCTCTCGTGCAGCAAAAAATTCAGCGCGCCCAGATTGGGCAGCTCGAAGCGCTCTACATCGCCCAAACAAATTCCTTCGAAATGCTTTTTGACGCGCGCAGCCGTCACCTGCTCAACCAGCACCGGATAGAACTCCGGCCGCAGCGCGATCAGGCCGACGTTGGCCGTATCGCCTTTGTCCCCCGAGCGCGCGTGCGCGATGCGGACCAGTTTCACCCGAGCCATCACGCCTCCTGCACCTCGATGACCGGCGCCGCTTCGGTCTTGGGCAACAGCGCCGGCCAATACGCCACGATCTCTTCCACCTTCGGCCGCCCGCTGCCGAGTCCAGTCACGGTAGGCGGTCCGTTCAGCGCCAGCGGCGCGATCTCCTTGGTGAAGCGTTCCACAACGCCGCGGTCTTCCGATCTTACGCCCACGCGCAGAATCACCTCAGCGATGTCCGGCGCAGGTTCTCCCGCCAGCGGCCCATGGCACGCATTGACGCCGCCAAATTCCGTACGGATCGAATCGAAACGCAGCCCCAGCCGATCCAGCCGTTCTCGCAAGATCCGATCCGAAGCCTGAGCCTTGGCGTACGCGTCCGGCCACGAATACATCAGCGTGCCGACCGCCTTGAACCCGGCCGAGTAGCTGATCGAGACCTTATACATGTCAGTCGCCGGCTTGCCTCGAATACCCCTGAACCGCACGCGATCCGGCCCGTCCTGCTTGAGCTGGACGCTGGTGAAATCGGCGATGCAATCCGGCGTGATATATTCGCGCGGATCGCCCATTTCATATAGCAGTTGCTCTTTGATCGACGCCACCGTGATGCGCCCGCCGGTGCCCGCGTGCTTGGTGATCACGAACGTTCCCTCGGGCTCGGCTTCCACGATCGGATACCCAATATCGGCCATGTTCGGAATGGTCTGCCAATCCACCTGGCAATTCCCGCCCGTGCATTGCGCGCCGCATTCCACCGTGTGGCCCGCGATGGTGCCGGCCGCCAGCTTGTCCCACTCGTCCGGTTTCCATTGGAACTCGTGCATCAGAGGCCCCAGAACCAACCCGGTGTCCGTGGTGCGCCCGGTAACCACCACCTGCGCGCCGGTCGCGAGCGCTTCCGCAATCGCCGCCCCACCGAAGTACACGTTGGCGCTCTGGACGCGCGCCCGCACGGAAGCCAGCGGAGCCCTGGTATCCAAATTCTTCAGCTCGACGCCGCGTCCGATCAGATCGTCCAGCCGGTCGAGAATATTGTCGCCAGAGACGGTCGCCACGCTCAACCCGGTCTTCAGAACTGCGCTCGCGCAGCCTTGCGGATTCACCCCGCCCGCATTCGCCACCACGCGAATTCGACGATCGATAATGTCCCGCGCCCCACGCTGAATCATCTCGACGAAATCGCGCGCATAGCCGGTGCGCGGATCGCGAGAAAACTGCTTCTGCAGGATCGACATGGTGACCTCGGCCAGATAGTCGAGCGTCAGATAGTCGAGCGGCCCACGCCGGATTTGTTCCAGCGGCGCCTCCAGCGAGTCGCCCCAGAATCCTTGACCATTCGCGATTCGGATCATAGCCGCGGTCAAACGCAGATCAATGACGTCGTCAAATCTTCTCTTCTTTGGCGAGAATTTCCTTCATGATCTCGCTAGTCCCGGCGCCAATCGTATTCAGCCGCACATCCCGCCAGGCCCGCCCAATCGGATACTCGGTCGTGTAGCCGAACCCGCCGAACAACTGCATGCAATCGTAGGTCACCTTCTGCGACAGCTCGGAAGTGAACAGCTTGGCCATGGTCACCTCCCGCACGCACTTCTGTTTTCGATTGAGCAAATCCAG
>DATJWJ010000107.1:0-2618 GCA_035501355.1 Bryobacteraceae bacterium
CTGCTGGAGCAACCCGTCTATATCACGGTGGAGGAAAAAGATCCGCCCGTGGAAGTGACGGCGTCGTCGCACTGACGATTTCTTGCGGCTCGCCTAGGGCTGGTCCCGGGGAAGCGTGACGGCTCAGCGCCGCATGCGAAACACGAGACACTAGAGATTGTTCTCTCTGCTGCTGCACGTTTCCCCCGATCAAGAAGATTTTCTTGTCGCCGAGCTTTCCGAGTGCGGGGTTTTGGGGATTACGGAGGAGCCCGGCGGGCTCCGAGCATTCTTCGGCGATGCGTCCAATGCGCAAGAGCTAGGCGAGCGCTTCGCGCATTATCGGCCTGAGCTTGAGCCAACAGAAGCGGTGGATTGGGCTCAGGTTTCGCGCGATGCGTGGCCGCCGTTGCTTATCGGAGAACGATTCTATCTGGTCCCGCCCTGGTCTCGAGACGAAACGCCGCCGGGCCGGCTGCGCCTGGAGATCGAACCGGGGATGGCCTGCGGGACGGGCCGGCATCCAGCGACGCAACTGTGTCTGGAGGCGCTGGAGCGCTACGTGCGTCCTGGCCAATCAGTGCTGGACATTGGCACCGGTTCCGGCATCCTGGCTCAGGCGGCCAAGCTGCTGGGCGCCGCGAGAGTGGTGGGTTGCGACAGTGACGCTGAGGCCATCGCCTTCACACGTCCCCGCGCGCGGGTCCCGCTGTTTGTAGGCTCGGCGGACGCAGTGCGAGCACATTCGCAGGATCTGATCGTTGCCAACATCGACGCCGCTACGGTTGAGCTGTTGCGGCCGGAGCTGGAGCGCGTGCGCAAGAGCGATGGCACGCTGATCCTTTCAGGCTTTCCCGAGTGGGATGTTCCAGTAGGGTTCCACCCCAGAGAGACGATACGCCGCCAGGAGTGGATGTGCCTGGTTTGCTAGTTACTGGGTCAGTCGTTACTGATCCGAGGGCCGGCGCTTCAGCGTGGGGCGCTCGTCCTGATCGGACGCCGGGGTCTTGCCATTCTCGTCGGCATCCACCGGGCCGGTAGTGGAGCCTGGCGCGCGGCGAAGCTGCGGTTTGTTGGCGTCGCGAGGATCCTGGAGCTTGCGCTTGTTGTGCATGGCGTAGAGCCGCGCTTTAACATCGTTGAATTCCGAAGTTGTGACGACGTATTCCGGTTTTTCCTTCAGGTATTTCTCGATGTTGATCTGCGAGTTCTTAATGCGATCGTCGGTAGGCGGATGGGTGGAGAAAACCTTGGCCAGCGTTCCGGGCTTTTGTTTTTCCAGCGTCTCGACCTTCTCGAAGAAATCCACGAAGGCCTCCGGATCGTAGCCGGTCTTGTACATGTACTGGAGTCCCAGCATGTCGGCCTCGGATTCCATGGCCTTGGAGAACTGCAGGAAGCCGATGGGAACCAAGACGCTGGCGGCTTCATAGATGCCGTACATAGTCCAGCCGCCGCCCACGAAAATCAGTGGAATCATGCCCAATTGCGCGATCTCGCCGCGCGTGGCCTGACGCGTGCCGTGGCGGGCGGCGACGTGCGCGATTTCGTGCGCCATGACGCCGGCCAGCTCAGCTTCGTTGTCCGCTTTCAGGATCAGACCCGAGTTTACAAAGAAGAATCCGCCCGGGAGCGCGAATGCGTTCACTTCCTCGCTGTCGATGACCTTAATGGTGAAGGGAACCTTGGCGTCGGAATTTCGCACCAGATTCTGGCCGACGCGGTTGACGTACTCGGAGATCACCGGATCGTTGATGATCTTGGCTTGCCGTTCTACTTCCGTCGCCAGCTGCTTGCCCAGGGCGATCTCTTTTTCGAGCGAGTAGAAATTGACATGCCCGCTGACGTTACGGTTGCCAATCTGGTCTGGATCTTTTTCCTTGGAATCGCCGGCGTAAACGGATGGGGAAACGAGAGCCACGACGACCAGAAGGCTCAAACTAGCTGACCACGGGCGCTTCATGTACCAACTCCTAGACTCCAGTATAAACCTTCATACTGTATACGTATAGGGCTTCCAATGGGTTTCGAGCATAAATCAGGCGGCGCAGCGGCGGGCGAGCCGCTTTGGAAACAATATCGCGAAGAGTTTCCCGTTACAAAAGGACTAGTCTATTTAAACCATGCGGCGGTAGCACCATTACCGAAGGTCTCGGCTGTCGCCATGCAGGCCTTTGCGGACGACGCCTTGAACTACGGTTCGCTGCACTACGATCAGTGGCTGGATACGTACGAAGCACTGCGGTGTGCCGCCGGCCGCCTGATCGGGGCCGACCGCGGCGAGATTGCGCTGATCAAGAATACATCCGAGGGCATCGCCACCATCGCCATGGGGATGGATTGGCGGCCTGGTGACACGATTGTGGCGTTTAGCGAAGAGTTTCCAGCCAACTACTATCCCTGGAAGCTGCTCGAAGCGCAGCGGTGCTACGTCAAGTGGCTTTCCATACACGATTCACTGGACGTCATTGAAGAAGCCTGTGAAGGCGCCAGGCTGCTGGCCATCAGTTTCGTTCAATACCTGAGCGGCCGCAGAGCGGACCTGAATGCGATCGGCCGCATATGCCAGCGCCACCGTGTTTTCTTCCTGGTAGACGCCATTCAGGGGCTGGGGGCCTTTCCGCTGGATGTCCGCGCGG
>DATJWJ010000108.1:0-23674 GCA_035501355.1 Bryobacteraceae bacterium
ATGCCGTTTTTCTGAAAGTGGAAGACGCCGCGCGCGAGTATTCAGGTTCGGCAGCTCGCGCAAGCTGATCTCAGACCGGTGCACCCGCGGGTCGATGGTAGTAATCTTATCCGGAGGGTCCGTCCCATGGAGGTTGCATGAAAAACAGGATTGCCGCCATTACCATCGCGATCGCGTCCAGCTTGACCGCCGGTTATGCCGTCGCGGCCGATGCGCCGTATTGGGCCTACGGATTCGCAGGGCCCGGCACTCCGGCGCCCGCTTCTCCCTCGGCGCCCGATACCGGCTTGAAGCATCTCGCGGGCAGCAAACTCGAGTTTACGCGCGCTCAGATCTCGGATCGCTTCGGCCCCGCGGATTGGTATCCGGAAGACCACGCCGCCATGCCGGACGTTGTTGCTCACGGCAAAAGGCCGGATGTGTTCGCGTGCGTATTGTGCCACTATCCCAACGGCAAGGGCCGGCCCGAGAACGCCGGAGTGGCGGATCTGCCGATGTCCTACTTCATTCAGACCATGAACGATTTTCGCAATGGCAGCCGCCGCAGCTCGGACTCGCGCAAGTCCAACACGAACCTGATGATCGCCATCGCAAAAGGAATGACTGACGAGGAGATCAAACAGGCCGCTGGGTACTTCGCTGCAATGAAGTGGACGCCCTGGATGAAGGTGGTCGAAACTGCCACGGTGCCCAAGACGCGCATCGCCGGCGGCATGTTCCTGGTGCTCGAAGGCGGCGAGAAGGAACCGCTGGGACAGCGCATCATCGAGACGCCGGAGAACGCCGAAGGGACGGAAGTCTTGCGGGATGACCACTCCGGATTCATCGTGTATGCACCCATTGGCAGCGTCAAGAAAGGTCAGGCGCTGGTGACTTCTGGCGGCGGCAAGACCACCCAGTGCGGCGTGTGCCACGGCCCCGGCCTCAAAGGCATGGGCCCCGTTCCAGGACTGGCGGGCCGGTCGCCCAGCTACCTCGTCCGGCAGTTGTACGACATGCAACAGGGCGTCAGGAAAGGCGTCTGGACCGATCTGATGAAGCCCGTAGTCGGCAAGCTCAGCCGTGCGGACATGATCGACATCGCGGCCTACCTGGCCTCGTGCAAGTTGTAACCGTTTCTCAGTTGGCCGGATTTTCCACAAGTTGGTAGACTAAGACGCATGGAAGTACCCGCGGGAGCAGCGGTGTGTCCCAGCTGCCATCACAGTAGCCCCCCGGGAGCTTCTCGCTGTATTTCTTGCGGTGCATCGTTCGGGTCCGATCCGGGCGACGCGACCATGATCCACACGCCCAGCGCTGGCGTGTCGTCCGGCTCAGATCCGGACGACGTTACGATGATCCACACGCCCAGCCCCGGCTGGTCGCAGGCCACTCGCGCCGAATCCGGGTCCGGTTCCGCCGCTTCCCTCGAAGTGGGCAGCTTGCTCGCGGACCGGTACGAAATCCTCAAGCTGCTCGGTGAAGGCGGAATGGGCGCGGTTTACAAGGCCAGGGACCGCGAACTCGACCGGCTGGTGGCGCTCAAGGTAATCCGCCCCGAACTGGCCGGCCATCCCAGCATTCTGGCGCGATTCAAGCAGGAATTGATTCTGGCCCGCAAAATCACGCATCGCAACGTGATCCGAATCTTCGATCTGGGCGTGGTCCAGGGACTCCGTTTCATCACCATGGAGTTCGTCGAGGGACAGGACCTGGCGTCGCTGCTGGAAGAACGCAAGTTCACTCCCGAAGAGACGGTCCAAACCATCCGCCAGGTCTGCTCCGCGCTCGAAGCCGCGCACGTCGAGGGCGTTGTTCACCGCGATTTGAAACCTCAGAACATCATGATCGAGGCCAGCGGCCGAGTGGTGGTGATGGACTTCGGCTTGGCTCGCTCGATGGAAGCCACCGGAATGACCCAAGCCGGGGCGCTGATGGGCACGCCTGCCTACATGTCTCCCGAACAGGCCAAGGGCATGCCGGCCGACGAACGGTCGGATGTCTTCTCGGTAGGCATCATCTTTTATCAAATGCTGACCGGTGAGGTCCCCTACCAGGCTGACACCGCGCTCGGAAGCATGCTCTTACGGACGCAAGGTCCTCCTACGCCGCCCATCCAGCTCAATCCGAACATACCCCAGACATTGAACGACATCGTTTTGAAGTGCCTGGCTGTGAATCTTACCGACCGGTATCAAAGCGCGGCACTGTTGGCCAAGGACCTGAACGATTGGCAGGAAGGCACACTCCACAAAGTCATCGTCACTCCACCCATGGCGATGATGGAAGAGTCGAAAACCGGCAAGTGGATCGCGCTTGCCGTCGCTGCCGCGCTGATCCTGATGGCTGGTGCTTATGTAGGTTACCGCCTGCTGCATCGGCCTCCCAAGCCGGTTCTCCCGATGACCGTGCTCATATCGGATTTCAACAACCACACCGGCGATCAGGTCTTCACTGGCACGCTGGAATCCACGCTGAAGCTGGCTTTGGAAGGCGCTTCCTTCATCAGCGCCTATGACCGTACACGCGTACGCGACCTCGGTGTGAAGGCCATCTCCGGAACGTTTGACGAACCGAAGGCTGAGGAGATCGCCGCTAGCCAGGGATTGAACGTGGTCGTTTCGGGCGCGCTCGATCGCCGGGGCGCGGCCTACCAGCTGTCCGCTCGAGCCGTTCAGACCGTTACCGGCAAGGTTCTCGCAACCGCGGAAGCGTCCGCGCCGGACAAGGACCAGGTGTTGTTCGCAGTTACTAAGCTAGGCTCCGCCATCCGAAAGGCGCTGGGCGATTCAACTTCAGAGTCTGAGCAGCGTCTCTCGATGGAGAGTCTATCGGCGGGCAACGTCGAAGCAGTCCATGAATACGCCACCGGACTCGATCTGCTGTCGACCGGTAAATTCGCCGACTCGCAAGCGCACCTTTCGCGAGCCGTGGAACTGGACCCCAACTTCGGCATGGCCTACGCAACCATGGCCAGCGCGGCCCGCAACCAGGGCCGATTTCAGGAAGCCGAGCAGTACATTCGGGACGCCATCCAACGCAGCGGCCACATGACCGAGCGCGAGCGCTATCGCACGCGCGGTTATCTCTACTTCCTGACCGGCGATAACCAAAAGTGCGTGGACGAGTACGGATCACTGTTGCAGCGCTACTCCGCCGACACCGGGGCGTACACGAACATCGCCATATGCCTGATTCGCTTGCACAATGTACAGAAAGCGACCGAATACGACAGGCGGGCAGTCGGCATACTGCCCAAACGGCCGATTTACCACGCCAATCTCGCCTTTGACCTGGTGTTCAGTGGAGACTTCCCAGGAGCGCTCAAGGAGGCTGATCAAACCATAAAGCTCGGCTACGTGAATGGTTATCTGCTGCATGCGTTCGCCAGCATGGGCCAGGAGCAGATTGGCCAGGCCGTAGAAGACTATAAGAACCTTGGAAAGACGATTCCTTCCGATGCGACCACCGGGTTGGCGGACGTCGCCATCTATGAAGGCCGCTACGCGGATGCTGTCAAGATTCTCGAAAACGGCATCAAGGATGACTTAAACGGCAACAAGCCGGACAAAGATGCAGCCTCGACCAAATATTGGATGTTGGCCTACGTCCAAGGTTTGCGAAACCAAAAGGCAGCGGCACTCGGGGCCGCAAAACTGGCGCTGGATAACAATACGGCTTTCCAGACCAGACTCATTGCGGGTCAGGTCTACGCGGCGTTCGGAGAAGCAGCGAAAGCGCAAGAGTTGGCCACCGGTCTTGGCAACGAACTGCAGCTCGAGCCCCAGGCCTACGGCAAGTTGATTCAAGGCGAGATTGCTCTGAAGAACGGTGATGGCCGCGGCGCGATCAAGTTGTTTACGGATGCCAACAACCTGCTCGACACCTGGATGGGCCGGTTCGACCTGGGGCGTGCCTACCTGGAGGCGGGTGCTTTTGCGGAGGCGGATTCGGAATTCGACCGATGCATAAAGCGGCGCGGCGAGGCCATCTCGCTGTTCGTGGATCTGTCGACCTATGGGTTTTTCCCTTCCGCTTATTACTATCAAGGGCGAGCATTGGAAGGCATGAAAGCCGCGGGATACGCCGATTCTTACAAGAAGTACATCAGCATTCGCGGCAAGGCCGGTGAGGACCCGCTGCTGGCCGATGCCAAAAAGCGTGCCGGCCAGTAGCAGTAGTTCTAGGACCGTTACTTACTTGACGAACTCCGGCTCCATCAGACATACTCGGTAGACCGACAGCGTTAGAAAATTTGTGCAAGGTGTGGTGTCGGCCTCCGCCGTTTGGGGCGGATTCCCCAAAAAAAAACAAATTACAGCGTTGCATACGGAGAGCTTCTGTCACTAAGGAGTGTACGATCCGCACCGAGCTGTTGGAAGAAGATGCGGCAAACTGAAGCGGAAAGTGAATAGATCATGCTGCGAACGAGACTGAACAAATTCCTCCCTCTGGGCATTCTGATTTTATTGCCGCAGTTCACGTGGGCTGCCGATTCACTCACTTTTTTCAATAACTGGTTTGTGACAGGCGATTACGCGGTTGCGGGTGTAGGCTTGCGAGGCGGAGGAGCGGGCAAGAACGGCGGCTGGGCCACGGGCAAAATCAACATGAGCGGCGTGCCCAGCAACGCGCAGCCGATCGCAGCGTTTCTGTATTGGTCGACGGTGGAGAGTTCTCAGACGCCGAAGGGGATGGCTGGGTACTTCAACGGGAGTCCGATTACGGGCCAGGTGCTGGGCACCCCGAATTCGCCATGCGGGAATGGCGCGGCGGCCGCATTCGTATATCGCGCGGACGTACTTCGGTTCCTGCCCATAAATTCCAGCAACGTTTTTCAAGCCAACGGGAATCAGACGGTGAAGCTGCCCGATTCGACGGCTTCAGTCCTTTACACCAACGGGGCGAGCCTGGTGGTGATCTATAGAATTTTCGTGCCCGGCAATCCCCATATAGCCCCACTGCGCGCGGTGGCGATCTACGACGGCGCGTACACGTTGACCAAGAGCACGCCTGCGTTCAGTCTAAACTTCGGGAGTCTCTATCAAGTCACGTCCAATGCGCAGGCGAGAGTTACCGGCGTTGCGGCCAATGGGCAGAACGGTTTTTCGGCGCCCTGGTCGGTAAACGGCCACACCGTAGGATCGAATCCGTTCGATGGCGATCAGGGCTCGCGCTGGGACAACCAAAGTTACAACATCAGTCTCCCAGCCAATGCGTCATCTTTTCTAAATATGGAAACGGCTAGTGGCAACACGTGCGTAACTTGGGCGGCAATGATCGCCAGCGCGAACGTTCAGGACTCGGACAACGATGGGTTGCTGGACATTTGGGAAACCGCTGGACTGTACCGGGACACGACCGCCTCTCCGGCCGCGTTTGGGACCTGTGCGGATGCCGCTAAAGCCGGTAAGTCCTGCGTAAACTTGCCGGCCATGGGCGCCAATCCGCGGAAGCAGGACATATTCATACAGGCGGACTGGATGTACAGCGACGGCATAAACATTAACGGCATGAATAATCCGCGCCATAGTCACATGCCAGCGCTGCATTCATTGAATCTGGTGGCCAGCACCTTCGCACTGCATGGAATCAACGTGCATTTCGATGTGGGGAATAACTACCAGGGAGCTCAACTGGAGTGTGGAAATGGGACCACCACGTCTGCGGTCTGCAACTTCATCATTCCCACGGCCTATGCGGCGGTCAGACCGCTGCCGGACACCTCGAGCGGTATCAATGAACAGACGCTGCTGTGCCAAGGATCCTGCGCCTACGGCAATCTGCCGTATCCGGTCACGAGCTTTGAATTCGGCTTCGACTCGATCAGGGACGGAAACCAATCGATCGGCGTGTCGGCGCATCTGTCAGAAGACCGGTTCTGGGCTTTCCGCTACGCACTATTTGCCCATGCGTTGGGAGGCCCTTATGACGCGAGCGGCAATCCAATCATTACGCCACCGCAGACCGCTCCGACACCTCTGAGCTATTCCGGAATTGCGCAACTTCCCGGCGGCGGATTTATGGTGACGTTCGGCTTATGGACCTCGGATAACCAATACAATCTTGTGGGAACTCCGTTCGAGGTCGCGAGCACAACCGCGCACGAGTTAGGTCACACGTTGGGCTTAGGGCACGCCGGGTTGAACAGCACTCCCAACTGCATGCCAAATTATCCGAGCGTGATGAATTACATGTACCAGATTCGCGGGCTCACGGATGCCAGCGGGAACGAACAGGTGGATTACTCTTACGGGTTGCTGTTGCCGCTGAGCGAGAAGCTTCTGAGTACGAGCATTCCTATCGCTCTCCCGGGCATTCAACACTACAAGGTTAGATTCTACGGGCCGGGGGCGGGGCCGCTGGCACCGCCGGGAGCACCGAGTCAAAAATCGCAGGCGGCGTCGGTGCATTGCGACGGCTCGCTCAGCAACGAAGGCCTGTTCAAGCTGGAGGGCGCTGCGGTTTCGACTCCAGACTGGAGCGACGGCAACGTTGCGCTAGGAAAATTAATTCAGCCCATCGATTTGAATAACGGCGGTACCTTGGATCTGATTTTCCTGGACCAACCGGATTGGTTCGTACTCAATCTGCAACAGATCGGGAGTTCACCCGATTTTGGCGGACTATCGGTAGGGGCAAAAACGAGCGATTCCGGGGCGAAAGCGTCGGATGCGGGGGCGAAGGCCAGCGACGCGGGCGCCAAAGCCAGCGACATGGGGGCGTTCCCGAATACCGGCGTCAGTTACTCGAACGCGGGGGCGGTGGCGACCGATTCGGGCGCGAAGGCGTCGGATGCAGGCGAGCTGGATGAAGAGACGGTAGTAAGTTCGGGTGGTCTGCCTGCGCCAACAAATCTCATGCAGAGCAATACGGCGAACTCGATTGTCTTGACATGGACGCCGTCGGATGCTGGAGGCGGTCTTACGTACAACGTATATCGTTGCGCTGGAGTAGGCTGCGACCCAACCACCGGGTCCCCGTTCAAGATGAATATAAGTGGAGGAACAACGCCCAGCTTTACCGACACGGTGGACAACAATAACCACGGCGGTACGGCCTGCCCGTCCGCGGATACGTGTCCCAACACTACGTACATTTATTCGGTGACCGCGGTCGGTACGGCTACCGTGAACGGGCAAACCACACATCCGGAGAGCGGATTCTCGAATACGGCGGCCAGTGAAGTAACTGAGTTGTTTGTAGTCGTAGATAACAATGCCGATTACGGCAACGATAATACGTACACCTACGACGGTAACAACCACACCGCGGCATACCACGTTTTCGGCGATGTCGCGGCGTCGCTGAATGCGGCGTCTGTGACTTGCACCACCGCCAGAAATTGGAGTGCCAGCAATTACCCGGCGCCTTGCTCCGGGCCACCAACAACATCGCCGACCAATTCCGTCACTTATGTTGCGAATGGCGCCACTTACATCGACAGTGCGGGCATCCATACCGGCGGCACCTTGATCATCAACCAGCGGCCGATCACGGTGACTGCGGCAACCAGCAGCAAGACTTACGATGCGACGACCTCCTCGCCGGCTATGCCGACCATAACGACCGGATCGTTGGGGACAGGCGATAGCGTTACCTGGACAGAGACGTATGACACGCCAACCGTAGGCACCACCCACACCATGACTCCCGCCGGCACGGTCAGCGACACCAACAGCGGAAATAATTATGCCGTGACGTTTGTGAACGCGACAAACGGCGTGATCCTGACGCGGAACGTGACAGCGACACTAACTGCCCAGAATAAGGTCTACGACGGAACCAATACAGAGCCGAATCCCAGCATGTCGTGCATACTGAATAATGCGGTGGGGGGCGACAGCGTCAGCTGCACTGCCTCCAACGGTACGTTCAACTCGAGCCAGGTTGCCTCAGCGACTACCGTAAGTGCCACGGCGACGTTAGGCGGCTCGGCAGCGATCAATTACACATTTGGCGCGGTCGGCACGGCCGTGAATTCGGTCACCCCAGTCACAGCTCCCGCCATCATCACACCGGCTCCCGTAACGGCGACGGCCGGCGGTTACAACAGCAACTACGACGGTGCGACGCATTCGCCAACCCCGGTTTGTGCGGTCACGCCGATCGCCCCCAATACGTTTACAGGAACCCTGGCGTGCACGAATAACCCCGCATCGGTGGGACCGAACGTGGGTTCGGGATCGGTGACTCCAGTCCCCGCCGTGGGCGGCGGCGACAACCTGAGCAACTATGCGATCACCTCGGTAAACGGTGCCTGGAGAATCAATCCGGCACCGGTGACAGCGACGGCCGGCAGCTACAGCGGCACTTACGATGGGACGACGCATTCGCCAACCCCGGCCTGTGCGGTCACAGGTCCGTACACAGGTACGCTGACTTGTGCGAACAACCCCGCTTCGGTTGGTCCGAATGTTGGTTCCGGATCGGTGGTTCCCGCGCCTGCCGTTGGCGGAACCGACAGCCTGACCAACTATGCCATTACGCCCGTGAATGGTTCCTGGACCATTACTGCGGCGCCGGTGACGGCGACTGCCGGCAATTACAGCGGCACCTACGATGGGTCCTCGCACGCGACCAGCGCGGCCTGCGCGGTGACCGGGCCGTATACGGGAACCCTGACGTGCGCGAACAACCCCGTGTCAGTTACGAATGCGGGCTCGGGATCGGTTACTCCGGTGCCTGCCGTTGGCGGAACCGACAGCTTGAGCAACTATGCCATCACGCCCGCCAACGGTGCCTGGAGCATCGCGAAGGCATCCTCGACCACCGCCGTGACCTGCCCGGCGGGCCCGTATTACTACACTGGCTTGGCGCAGACACCCTGCGCGGTCAGTGTGACGGGCGCGGGGAGCTTGAGCCAGATGCCTACGCCGACCTACAGCAACAACATAAACGCGGGCCTGGCGACGGCCAGCTATACCTTCGCCGGGGATGCCAATCACAACGGCAGCAACGGCTCGGCGAACTTCACGATTATGCAGGCGCCGCTGACCATAATTGCCTCTGGTGCCTCAGTTATGTACGGATCACCTGTGCCCGCCATCGGGGCCGGTTATAGCGGCTTCGTTAACAATGAGAACGCTTCGGTCCTAAGTTCGCAACCGTCCTGCGCGACGTCGTATACTCCGATGAGTCCGTCTTCTCCGCCGCCCTATCCTAGCTACCAAACATCCTGCGCGGGGGCTGCAGCCGCCAATTACGCGATCAGTTATATGCCCGGAAGCATAAACGTGAGCCAAGCGCCGCTGCAAATCACCGCCTCGAGCACAACCATTACACAAGGCGCTCCTGTACCAAGCATCACGCCTGGCTACAGCGGATTTGTGAACTCCGAGAACTACACCAACTTAACAACCCAGCCCGCCTGCTCAACCACCTATACTGTTGGCAGCCCGGCTTCCCCTCCCACCTACCCGACGACGTGCTCGGGCGCGGTGGACAACAATTACAACATCAGCTACGTTGCAGGAACCGTGACCGTGAACGCGGCAGCGGCGCCGCTCGCGATAACCGCGGGACCGGTGGCCGGCTTCCAGAACTATACTTACCCCGCAACGCTGCTCGCCGCGACCGGCGGCACGCCACCGTACACTTGGTCGGGCGCATCGATCGCTGGTATGAACCTGACTGCTGGCGGCGTATTGACCGGGTACCCGACTGCGGCTGGAACGGCAAACGTGACCGTCACCGACGCGAATAACAATTCCGTCTCGGCTCAGCTCACGATCAATTCATCCACCGTTGTACTGGGTGACAGCGGGGACGTTACAACGATCTCGAACGTAACGCTGAACGGCGGGCCCGTTCAACTAACGGCGACACCGGGTACGTCGATAACCGTAAACTTGACATACAATTTAACCCAGACCGGTTACTGCCCCGGATGTATAGATCAGCTCGTGGTTGGGTTTGTCAATACCACGCCAACGACTTGTGTTTATGACGGCGGCCCGGGCGCTGGAACCGGGGATCAGCCCGGAGTAGTTAATCTCACGGCGCCGAACACGCCCGGACGCTACTACATCGTATTCAACAAGACGTATAACTACACTTGCCAACCATCTCCTCCCGGCCCGGATGGAAGCGCGTACACCCTGGTCTCTACCGACCCCGCGATCGCCGTGGTGGACGTCATCCCAACCTCGTCCGTCACAGTGGGGGACGTGACGGCGACCAACATATCCATCACGCCACAGGTCTTTACGGGAGGCCAAGTCACGGCGACGTTTAGCTGGAGCAATGCACCCACCTACGTTGGCACGATCGGGCTTGGATTCAACACCGATCCGACGATTGATGAGTGTGGTGGTCAAGTCACTTCACCCCTCACGGCTCCAAGCCTACCAGGGCGATATTATTTGAGCCTCGCTAACCCCAACACGTGCTCTTCACCGCCGGTGCCATGGCCCTCGGGGATACCAGGAGCGAACTTCACGACCTTCATGGGGGCGGTCGACGTGCTCCCACAACCACACCCATAGTGAGGTTTCGCAGCGGACGACTCAGCGGCTTGAATTACCCGCTGGGTCCTCCGCGATCTCGCCGATATCAGCGACGTTGTCGCCTTTCTTCATCGACGGCAGCGCGTTGATGTACACGATGACGCCGGAAATCGGCGACTTGGCGTCCCAGATTCGTTTACCCGAATAATCGGTGACGTAGCCGATCGTCATACCCTTGGTCACGTACGCTTCCGGACCGACCAGCGGATAAAAGATCCCGTCCACTTCGCTTGCGAGCACCGCCGCCTGACCAATCCACACCGGGTGGTCGACGAGCGGTGCCGCGCCGGGCAGCATCTTCAAATGACGCATCACGTTCAACGATCCGCGCACCAGAACGTCCACGTCCTCGGCCAACACCGTGCCGGAGTGTCCGGCTTCGGCTGCAACGGCCGGCTTGCCGATGCTTGATGCGTAGCGCGTCAGCGTGATCGCCGCCGGCGGCGGATCGCTCGGGCGCCAGCGCTGGATGATAATGTGATCGAGACCGAACGCCAGCACCATACCACGCGTCACGTTGTCGAGCTTCGGATTCCCGGTATCGGCCCAATAGGTGTACCGCCGCAGGTTCTCGTCCAGATCGCCGCCGTGGAAGTCGAGCAGATAATCGCACTTCTCGACCACCTGCTTCGCGATCGCCCACGAGACGCGTTCGGTCTGAGTTCCGTCCGCCTTTCCCGGATAAAAGCGGTTCATGTTCTTTCCGTCGACAGGATTCAAATGCGGCACCTTCTGGGCGAACGAAGCCGGATTCACCAATGGAACGATGATTACGCCGCCAGTCAACTGCGCGGGATCTATCGAGTCAGCCAGCTTTTCCATCGCGATGATGGAGGCATATTCGGTTCCGTGCGAACCGGAGACCAGCGCGAGAGTGGGGCCTGGCTTCGCGCCATTTATCACGATGACGGCCAAGCTGCTGGCCGCGTCAACGCCGGCCGGTACCGCTAGAACGCCAGTCGACTTCTGGCCGGGTCGCGCCGTTGCTGTCCCGACGGTCAGGTCAGAGGCTAATACAGCTCCGCAGAATGCCAACGCCAAGAACGCGCGCATGTCATACTCCTTTGTGAATGCAGTACGTCGGACGAAGTTTATCAAATATGCGCGTGCCAGCCTTGGCATGCCTAACTGTATTAGCTATGGCTCAGGATCGGGCGCCCTTCGATGCGATCGATTTGGACAGCCCGGTTGCCATCGATAAACTGGCGGCCGAGCTCGCAACCAAGCGCGTCGTTTTCGTGGGGGAGATTCACAACCGTTACGACCATCATCTAAATCAGCTCGAAATCGTCAGGCTCCTCCACAACCTCGACTCGAACCTGGCCATCGGTGTCGAATATTTCCCTCAAACCGTTCAGCAACAGGTAGACGACTACATCGCCGGGCGAACCAGCGAACAGGAATTTCTGCGCGCCACCGACTACTTTAAAAACTGGGGCTACGATTATCGTTTGTATGCGCCGATTTTTCGCTATGCCCGCGAGCAGCACATTCCCGTCCGTGCGCTCAACGTGCCCAACGAATTGCCGTCTGCCGTCGCAAAGGTGGGCGTCGCTGGTCTTTCGGAATCGCAGCGCAAGTATCTGCCTCGCGAACGCGAACCGGCCGACGATGCTTATCGCACCCGTCTCCGCGGCGCCTTCCAGGCCCACGGCCCATCGAAGCCCGGCGACTTCGAACATTTCGTCGAGGCCCAACTGGTGTGGGACGAAGGTATGGCCGAAAGCGCCGCCGCCTATCTCGAGGCAAATCCCGGCCGCCGAATTGTAATTCTGGTGGGTGCCGGCCACCTGGAGTTCGGCTCCGGAATTCCAAAACGTCTGGAACGGCGCACCCACGCGACCTACGCCATCGTGCTCAGCAGCGGCGAGGCAATCGAGCCGCACATGGCGGACTATCTGCTGCTCAGCGAGAAACAGGAGCTTCCTCCGGCTGGGATCCTCGGGGTCAACCTGGAAGACAAAAACGATGAATGCCGGATCAAGTCTTTGAGTCCGGGCGGAGCCGCCGAGAAAGCCGGCCTCAAAAAAGGAGACGTCTTGCTCGCGGTGGACGGCCAGACGGTTAAGGCAACCACCGACGTGCGCCTGGTTACCTGGGACAAAAAGCCGGGCGACCACGTGCGCATCAAGTTCCGCCGTAAGCGCGCCGAGCGCGAGGTCGAAGTCGAACTGGCAGCTGCTGCGCCGAGTCTGGGCTAACGGCCGCCGCGCGCCGGCCGAGGCGGCAGTGTTCCACCTTCTGCCAGGATCTTCATGTTCTCGAGCGCGCGCGTGAATGTCGCAGTCTTCTGCTGGATGTCCTTTTGCCGGGCGGCATCGTCGGGCAGCATCGAGTTGTCGAACATCAGCGTGTAAACCAGCTTCGACGTCGTTGCCGTCACCGGCCGGGCCTCCAGCGTGCCGTGATAAAGGTTGTAAGGTCTCCCCGCTTTGACGGTCTGCGTGTAGGTATAGGAAAGCTCGGTCTTCCCGACCAGCACTTCGCCCGCCACCGAACGCACTGCGCCGAACTCACCATCCTTGCCGGAGGTAATCGTGCAGGGAATCTGGAACCACTCGCCGATGTCGCAGAACTTACCTACGCGCTTCCAGACATCCGCGGCCGGACGATTGACCGTGATCTCCAGGGGAATGGAAACGTAGGTCGGGTTAGCGACGACAATGTCTCCGCTTTGGGCGCTGGCGGCGCATGTCAAACCAAACACGAGCGCGCACCCCGCAACCAATCTACTGAATCGAGTACACATGAATCCTCCAAACATTTTGTTATCGACCCACATCTTCGCACACGCGGGCCGCAGCATCAACTTGCTATCTTCTGTCGGGAAGCGCAAACACGTACAGCGCGTTCCCATTCGGCGGGCTGTGCACGTCAGAAGCTACCAGCCCAGGCACCTGCCGAGGGCTGCCGCCGCCGTTGCTGGTGGTCACCGCGACAAATTGCTTGCTACCCACGGTAAATGTCAGCGGGAAACCCTGCACCGCCGCGCCCAGCCGAATCTCCCAAAGGATGCGGCCGGTGTTGGCGTCGAAAGCCCGAAACATGCGATTGAGATCGCCCACGAACACCACGCCACCGGCCGTGGAGAGCGCGCCCGTCAGGAACGGCGCCCGCTGCTCATACTTCCAGATCTCGCGCATGGTGCGCACATCGTAGGCCGCCAGCTTGCCGACATTGCCGTTGGTCCCAGGCATCTCCCAGAAACGCCGCAGCGCGCCGCCGCCCGATCCGCCGCCTTCCACCTTATCGATCTGTTGCGCACTCAAGTCCAAACAGCTCTGCGCCAGCGGTATGATCAGTCGATTGCCGGGCTGATAATACGTCATGGCCGGCCAATTCTTGCCGCCTTCGGTCGACGGGCATCCTGGCACCCAGTCTCCGATGCGCTGCTCCACGATGTCGTTGCGGTAATGCGGCAGGCCGGTCTTGGGATCGATCGAATCGTACACATTCTGGAAAACCAATTCCTTGTGGCCGAGATATTTTCCCGTCTTGCGATCCAGCTTCCACAAAATTCCAGTCTTGCCGGCGCTGAAAACCAGGCTCTGCCCTTGGTCGTCCACTAGCACGCGCTCGAAAACTTCATCCAGATCCAGCGTTTCGCCGGGAGCATGATCGTAATACCACACCAGCTTCCCCGTATCGGCGTTCAGCGCCACAGTCGAGTTGGCATAAAGCGTCGCGCCGTTGCCCGATCCGCGGCTCACTCGCATCCAGGGTTTGGCTTGCGCGGTTCCCCAGTAGGTGATGTTCAGATCCGGATCGTAGCTGCCGGTGATCCAGGTCTCCGCGCCCGCGCGGAACAGATTCGGAAGCGTTCCCCAAGTGTCGCCGCCGGGCTCACCCTCCAACGCGATCGTCTTGAACCGCCACGCCTCCTTGCCGGTCTGGGCGTCGTAAGCGCTGATGAAACACTTCTCCTCGCGATAAGTCGCGCAGGCTCCCAGGCCTTGGATCAACTTGCCCTTTACCGCAATGGGTCCGCTGGTGGTTTGGTATTCGCCTTTGGACCGGTCGCCGATCGTGGTGTCCCAAACCGTCTTGCCGGTGCGCGCATCGAAGGCCATCAGGTGCGCATTGTTGGTAGCGACGAAAATCTTGTCGTCATAGATGGCGATTCCCCGCATTGCCGCCGCACCGGGATTGGTTCCGTAGCGATTCTCCCAAATCAGTTCGCCGGTCTTGGCGTCCAGCGCCTGCAGCACGTTCCCGGTGTTATTGACGTACAGCACGCCGCCATGAACGATGGGCGCGGGTTGGTTGCCCGTGCCGCCGGGACCCTCCTGCATGGCCCAGCTCCACACCAGCCGCAGGTCGTTGACGTTCTGCGTCGTGATCTGATTCAGCGGCGAGTAGTAGTTGGCTTTGTAATCGCGCCGGATCATGAGCCAATCGGCTGGATCGGGATTGCGCAGCATCGCATCGGTGACCGGCACATAGTTTTTCACTTCGCCCGCCACGGTGATTCCACGGGGCGTCTGATTGCCTCCCCGGCCGCCGCGTCCGCCCCTGCCTCCTACGGCTGGACTGGCCTGCTGTGCCACCGCAGCGCCACCGGGCTGCAGGTAGGCCGCGCGCTGGCCGGATGCCACGCTGCGAATCGTGCCGCCGGAGTTCGCCGCCAGCGCCTGGTTGCCCGGCCGTGCGCTGTTCGCATCCAGGATGAACGCCGCCAGGTTGACGTAAGTATCGCCCGAGAGCGCGGCTCCGCCAGGAGGCATGGTGGATTGCATGAAGCTGATCAGGTCGCTGATGTTCCGGTCGCCCCACTGCGCCATGAAGTTCGACCCGGCCAGTTGCGGCCCTTCGCGGCCACTCAAGTCGGCCGCGTGGCACGAGGCACAGTTGGTCTGGTACGCCGCGCGTCCGGCCGCGGCCTGGTCCGTCGTATATGGTCCCGCCGGACCTTGTTGCGCGGAAGCCATCCCTGCACCGAGCAGCATCAAAATTACGCCAGTTTTCATACGTAGCCTCCTACTTCAACAACCAGCCCCATAGATTGCCATCCGGCGCGCCTTCGCTGTGGACCACGACATACAGCAGGCCTTTGCGCAGCGCTTCCACCTCGGCCGGTGTCAGTTCCACTGAACCGGAAACGTTTCCGGCCGGGCTTTTGGAGACCGTCAATTCGTGGATCATGACGCCTCGGACTCCGGTCATCTTGCTCTCATGTAAATGCGCCGCGGTAGCCGGCGAGTGCATGCCTTCGAACGTGCCAGTCACCGCAAGCTTACTCCCGGTCAATACGGCCGACACCATTCCGTGACCCGTGATCACCGGCGCCAACTGCGCATCGATCGGCACGGGGGATAGTCGAGCCTTGAAAGTCTGCTGCGTCTGCGCCGCGAGAATCGAAACAGCCGCCAACACACCCAGGGGCACCAGACAAAGTTTCATGTTTGCTCCAGAAGGCGGCAGCATATCACATTGCGACCCTCAAGTGCCCGAGATCCGAATTTTAGGACTGGATCTAGTGCGCTGGTTGCAGCGTGAACGCAGCCAGTGTCGGGCCGGACGTTCCCCGCGGCAACAAACTCGGCCCCGAGGGCTTGAACACCTTCGAACCGTCGGTGTGCGCGTCGAAGATCAGCCCCAGGAAGCCCGACTGCATTTCATCCCAGTTCTGATCCCCCCACCAGACCGGCTTGGTCGGATCGGGATTGTACTTGTTGTTGGGCGAGTTATCGAAATGCGCGATGGCCAGAATGCGCGTGCCTTTGGGCATCACAATCGGCTTTTCAAGCTGATACCCGACCTGCCAGTCGAAATTCCACTGCCCTTTAAATACGGTCTGCATTTCGCCGGTCGGATAGATCAGGCGAAGTTCGTAATCCTTGCCCCGCAGATGCATGTGCGGCTGGATATAAACCAGCTTCGCGTCATCGATCGCGACCGTGACTTCGCTCACCACCTCGGCATTGCTGTCGCCTGCCGGAATCGCCAGATTGAACGCCGCTGGAGTCCCGGGCGACATCCAGTATCGGTTCTTGGGAGGGTGCTTGGCGAAAACCAGCCCCACCTTCGATCGGTCCGTCTGCGGAGTCCCCACCGCCGTGTAGTGCAAGTTGAACACAAGGTCGGAGCCCTTCGGTATGAACTTGGCCGAGTCCTCCACATCGAAGTGCTGCGCGCCCAGACCCGGGTTGTACTTGCCAAGCAAATCGGTTCCTTCCGCCGGGTTCCCCGCCGCGGCCGAAGTGGTCTCAACCGCTTCGCCTGGAATAGCGTTGGCCATGAATTTCGATCCGGGCGGGCGGACGATCACGCGCCCGTGGTGCACTACCTTTGAATTTCCGGGGCGCATCTCGGCGGCCACCACCCAGGTGTCTTCGGGAAAATTCACCTTCACCAGAAAATCCTGATAGTTGATGGTCCCGCTGGCAGCGACATGAAACTCTTTCGGCATTTCGACAATCATGTCGGGCTTGATGTTCCAGCCGTCCTCGAACCGAAGCGGCGGTGGGGCGTCTTTGGCGTTGCCTTCGGGCGCGCCATTGTCGGCCCAAGCGGAGAGCGTCTTGACATCGGTTTCGCTCAGCGTGGGGTCATTGGCAAAGTGCCCGTAGTCTGCAAACCAGGGCGGCATCTTCTTGGTGAGAACCGCAGCCTTGATGGCTTTGGCCCACGGCCGCGCCTCCTGATAGCTGATCAGCGACATGGGCGCGATTTCTCCCGGCCGATGGCAGCCTTGACAGTTCTTCTGCAGAATCGGAAGAACGTCCTTATCAAACGTAGGAGCGGCGGAGGAATCGGTAGCAGCCAGCGCGCTCATCCCCAAGAGCAACGCGGCGATGGAAAGATGCAGCTTCATGAGCACCGAGAGCATTGTACTTGAGCGCTGAATACAACGCAATGGGCGATGCTCGACGCCGCTCGAGTAGACTGACAACGTGGCTTCATCGAACCCCATTGCGATAACCGAGGCCGAACACCGGCGCCAGCTTCGCCGGGCGGTTCTGGCCAGCACGATTGGGACGGCCATTGAATGGTACGACTTCTTTTTGTACAGCTCCGTCACCGGCCTGATCTTTGCACATCTGTACTTCCCTCGTGCTGATCCGTTTACCGGGTTACTGGAGGCATTCGGAATTTATGCTGTAGGCTTCGTCGCCCGGCCGATCGGCGCTGCAATCTTCGGTCACTATGGCGACCGCCTGGGACGCAAGGCCGCATTAGTCGCGACGCTGCTGCTCATGGGCATCGGCACTTTTCTTGTGGCACTGGTTCCCGGTTACCAGCGCATCGGAATTTGGGGCGGAATCATACTGACGGTTCTGCGCTTCATTCAGGGGATCGGCGTCGGAGGGGAATGGGGCGGCTCGGTGCTGCTCGCCATGGAGTGGGCGCATTCGAACCAGCATCGCGGGTTCATCGCTGCCTGGCCGCAGTTCGGTGTTCCGGCCGGTCTTTTTCTAGCGAACCTCGCGGTGCTCGGCTTCAGCGCTCTTTCAGGCGCGCAATTCGCAACCTGGGGCTGGCGCATTCCGTTTCTGCTCAGCATCGTTCTGGTCGCACTCGGTTTATATATCCGGCTGGGAATCGAGGAAACGCCGGTATTTGCACGACTGTTGGCCGAGCGGCGCATCGAGCGCACGCCCGTTCTGGAAGTGATTCGCCGCCAGCCCCGCGAGATCATCCTCACCGCGCTGTGCCGGATGGCTGAACAGGCGCCGTTCTACTTGTTCACCGCCTTCATCTTCGCGTACGGGACTGAGATGCTGCACCTCGACCGTGACTTTCTGTTGCTCTCCGTGCTCGCTGCCGCCGTGCTCTCATTCTTCTCCACTCCTTTCTTTGGACACTTGTCCGATCGTTTCGGCCGCAAGCGCATTTATATGCTCGGAGCGGCGCTTACCGGAGCGTACGGTTTCGCATATTTCGCGATGCTCGACACACGGCTGCCGGCGCTGGCGGTGCTGGCGATTGTGCTGTCGCTGGTACCGCACGACATGATGTACGGCCCGCAAGCCGCGCTCATCGCCGAGTCATTCAAGGGCCGGCTCCGCTACAGCGGCGCTTCGCTGGGCTACCAGTTATCGTCCGTTATCGCAGGCGGCCCCGCGCCGCTGATCGCGTCATCTCTGCTGGCTCACTATCACTCCGCCACACCGATCGCGCTGTTCATCCTCGCCTGCGCGGTCGTCACGCTGATCGCCACCGCGCTGCTCAAAGACTACACCAACAAGAGCCTCTCCGATTGATTTAGTGGGTTAGATCGTAGATCCAATAATTGACGGCGATGCGGTAAGCCAGGCCGGCGAACTTTTCGTCGTAGCGCGGATCGTCGGACCACTCCCAGGCGTCGCCCAGATCCATGTTGTGGCAAATCGCCACCATCACGCGGCCTTTGTCGTCGTAGATGGCGCGCCAGTGCGGTTCGTAACCGTCCTTTTCGTAGGTGCGCCCGGTGCGCAAGTATTGAGCGCCGGGCACCTGGAATCGTTCGTCGAGATCAAAAATGGTGTGAAAAATCGAATCGCTGTTGTCGATATCGACGATCGGTCGATCTGGAAATACTTTCTTGATGCCCTCGACAAAAACCTCATATTCCTGCGTTCCGTGGAAGTCGTCCACCATCAGGAATCCGCCACGCAGCAGAAATTCGCGCAACTGTTTGGCCTGGTTGTCGGGGATGTACCAATGCCCGACTTCCACCGCGTAGAGCGAAGGCCACAGGAAAATGTCATCGGCGCCGTCGAGCTCCACCACTTGCTCCACCGAGCGCGTGTCGATCCGAGTCAGTCGCCGGATGCCTTGCAGCAGATGGCGGTCCGAGCGCGGATAATCCATGGTCCAGTTGATCGAGTTGGCCCAACCGCGGTTGATTCCAGGAACGCGCAGGCGCGCGCGGGTCCACTCGGTTTTCTGATTCCAGTCATTCGGGAGCGGGAAATTTTCGTACTCGAGCGCTTGATATTCTCGAAAAGGCCGCTGCGCGCGCAGCACGCCCCAGGTACATAATCCGGAGAGAATCACCAGCCACGCTACGCGCATAACAGCCGACACAGGTATTGTATCGCCGCGCCGCTTACGCGAACCTGGACGGCCGGTAATCCTTCAGCAGATCGACGCTCGCTCCGTCCAGAATCTCGGCTGCCGCCACCTGTCCGATCAGCGGCGAAAGCGTGATACCGCTGTGCATGGCCGCGATGTAAAGATTCGGGTAGCTTTTCACAAATCCCACGATCGGATGATCGTCCTTAGGCAGCACTCGATGTCCCAGCGTCACGGTTTCGAGTTTCGCTTCTTTGATTCGCGGCAGGAAGCGCCGGGCTTTCTCCAGCAGTGTTTCACCAAATTCTTTACTGGTGTCGAGCGTTGACGCGCTACCGAAATCGCTCCCGGTTACGATCCGGCCGTCTGGATTCTGTTTGATATTCGCGCCCGGCGCAAACGCCAATCGTTCCAGCATTCGCGGGGCGGGGGCCGTGTGCGCCAACAATCCCGGCGACTCTTTCAGCGGAACGTCCACTTGCAGCGTTGCGGCCAGGCGCGGCGTATCGACACCGGCGGCCAGCACCAGAAAATCCGTTTCCATTCGCCCGCGCGTCGTCTCCACGCCTTGCACGCGCCCGCCTGCCACGGAAATTCCGGTCACCTCGCACGGATATTCGACCGTCGCTCCCAACTTCTGCGCGCTCTTGAGCAGGGTTCCGAGCGCTTGCATCGGATCGACTGTGCCTTCCTGCTCCGCGAAACAGGCAGCTGCGGTGGGGCCCGGGATGCATCCCGGCAAAAGCCTGGCGATCTCCGATTCGTCCACCCGATGCGCGGCGTAACCCCACTGCTCCAGCCGCGCAATGTTCTTGCGCATCTGATCCGCTTCCTCGGCCGCGGCCCATTGTACGCTGCCGCCCCACTGGACCTGAAGATCCGCAATCTCCAGGGACAGCCGCCGCCAGCCGGCGATACCGTACACGTTCAGATCGTAATAGGACCGCGGGAGTTTCGAAAACGCGTTGATCCAGGCGAATGACTTTTCCGTCGCGCCTGCGCCCGGCCGTTGTTTTTCGAGCACCGTGACGTTGGCGCCGCGCTTGGCTAAGTGGTAAGCGATCGAAGCGCCGATGATGCCGGCCCCTACAATCAGCACGCGATCTTGCTTGGCGAATCCCTGCTTGACCGTTGCAGACAAAGCCGCAATCGCGCTTCGTCGAGTCATGCGCTGATTATACAAGGCCTCTCGGCGGTTCGCGCACCGTACTGCGCGAGAAGTGCTAGAGTGCCTTAAGAAAGGAAAATTATTATGCCTCGTCAGCGAATTCGTGTTTTTCTAGCGGGCAGCGTAGGCCTGTGCTTTGCGATGCTAGCCATCGCGCAGGCCCCTCCCGCCGCGCCGTTCACCGCGCACCAGTTGAAGCCCAACGTGTACTGGATCGAAGGCGGCGGCGGAAATAGCGGCGTCATCGTCGGCGACAAAGGCGTAATCATCGTGGATGCCAAGACTACACCGGCCGGCGGAAAGGAACTGCTCGACAACGTTGCAAAAATCACGCCCAAGCCTGTGACCACCGTGATTCTCACCCATAGCGATGGAGATCACGTCAACGGGCTCGCCTCCTTCCCGGCAGGCATCACGATCATCGCGCACGAGAATAATAAGAAGGAACAGGAAACGGCGCTGGCCGCGGGCGGGCGCGGGGCCCCTCCCGCCGATCACCTTCCCACGCAAGTAATCGCGAAGAATAAAACCAGTCTCAAAATCGACGGCGTCAAAATCGAGCTGTACCATTGGGCGCCCGCGCATACCAGCGGCGATCTAGTCGTCTATCTTCCGTCAGAAAAAATCGTCTTCACCGGCGACATCGTCGCGGCGCAGCTTCCCGACCCGTTGATTCACCTCGAAAAACACGGCTCATCGGAAGGCTGGATCACGACCGCGAAGGGCGTCGTGGGCCTGAACGCGGATCAATACGTGCCCGGCCATGGCAATGTCCAGACCAAAGCCGACATCCAGACGCGCCTGACCAATGCCGAAGCGAAACGCGCGAAGATCAAGGACCTGGTAGCTCAGGGAAAGTCGCTCGACGAGATTAGAACCGCGGTTGGCGATGCGCCTCCGG
This sequence comes from Bryobacteraceae bacterium, assembly GCA_035501355.1. Classification (GTDB taxonomy): domain Bacteria; phylum Acidobacteriota; class Terriglobia; order Bryobacterales; family Bryobacteraceae; genus Palsa-89. The sequence goes on from DATJWJ010000108.1 coordinate 21,554, forward strand.
CAGCAGGGCGGGGTGGCCGTGGCCCCGGATTTCCGACCTTTACCGAAGTTGTCTACAGGGAGCTGACGAATAAATCCGCCTGAGCGGCCGGACGGAGCGAGCGCTACTTCTTGGCCTTGCCGATCCGCTCAATGGTCACGCTGAGCAACTTCACCGGCTCGACCGGTTTCTCGCCGTGCACCGGCGCGTGGGCGATCTTGGAGACGACCTCCATGCCTGCCACCACTTGTCCGAATATCGTGTACTTGCCGTTCCAGTTCGTCATTGGCTGATCGGTAATAAAGAATTGGCACCCGCCGCTGTCGGCAGCTCCGGTGTTCGCTATGGCCAGGCGTCCTGGGCTGGTAAAAAGCAAACCCGGTAGAATTTCGTCGCGAATCGTCACACCGCAGTTGTGCGCGCTGGTGCCGGTGGGATCGCCGGACTGGATGGCCACGCCCGGAATCACCCGATGAAACGTGATGTTCTCATATAGCGGACGCCGGACCATCTGGCCCGACTTCGGATCGCGCCACGGCTTGGTTCCCTGCGCCAGCGCGACAAAATTGGCGACCGTAGCCGGGGTGTCCTTTTCAAACAGTTGAGCGGTGAATTCTCCCGCATCCGTGTTGAACACCGCATAAAGACCCGGCTTCAAGGGGCGAGGATTCTGCGCGAGCGCCAGCGCCGCGAACGAAATCAGCAATGCAATTCGATTCATAAGATCAATCAGTCCACTGCCGACTTAACGCGGCCCGCCAGGCGCTGGCGCACAGATTGGTTACTGTGCTCCAGGCCCGCGCCGCGCCGCTGCATCTGCCGGGTAGCGCGCCGCCAGGTGAAGATCACGTTCACGCCGTAGTTCCACACCGAGCTGACGGCCATACCCAGGATCCCCGCCAAATACCAAGGCAGCCCCGCGCCCAGCAGGAACCGCGCAAAGCTCAGGTTGGTGATGGCTCCGACGGAGCAAGCCAGATAGTAAATCGCCAGGCCCGTTACGATCCGGAAACCTCGCAGCCGGAGGTCGCGGAACGTCGTAAGATTGTTCACCAGGAAGTTGAAGGTCATCGCGGCCACGGTGGCCACGGCCTGCGCGTAGAGGAACTGGTAGCGGGCGTACCAGTAAAGCAGCGCCAGCACCGCCAAGTGCACCAGCAGGCCCAATCCACCAACCAGACCGAACATGACAAAGCGCGCCGGGAGAACGCCGCCGATCATCTTGTCCAGCAGCAGCTGCACGTACTCCAGTCCAACATTGATGTCCAGCTTGCTTACGCCGCGCTCGCGAGTGCGGAACCGGTACGGCACTTCCGCGAAACGAACCGGGCGCTGTGCCGAAGCCACCAAATCAAGCAGAATCTTGAACCCCGTCGCCGACAGCCGGTAAACCACTTCGTCCAGAAACTTGCGATCGACAATGAAGAACCCACTCATCGGGTCGGAGAGCTCGCATTTGCAAACCGCGCGGCTGAGCCGGGAGCCAAGCCCGCTGAGCGCTGCACGAGGACGGGCCATCTCTCCCATGCCTCCACCCTCGATGTTTCGGCTTCCGATCACCAGGTCCAGTTGTTCGGATTTTATGCGCTCATACATGTCCAGCAGGATGGATTCATCGTGCTGCAGATCCGCGTCCATGACCGCGATGTAAGGAGCCGACGTGGCCAGCATGCCCTCGACACAGGCGGAAGCGAGACCCTGCCGGCCGATCCTGCGGAGCACTCGAATGCGCCGGTCGTCCAGGCCCAAATCGCGCACCAGCGACGCGGTGTGGTCGGGTGAGTCGTCGTCAACAAAGATGGCCTCCCACTCGAGCGGAGCCAGAACCTCCTCCAGCCGCTCCAGCAAGGGAAGCACGTTCTCGACTTCGTTGAACGTCGGAATCACGACCGCCAAGTCGAGGGGATGCGACGATTCCGGGCGCTCAAGCGGCATACATCAGGATCTGGACGCGTCTCCTATCGCGTTCCGTGGTCCCCGGCCTGCCTCTGCCGCTCGTTATACTCGTCCAGAAAGTCGAGCGCGGGCTTGTGCGGCAGGCTCATCACTTCGATTTTGTCGCCGAAACCCATCACCTGATCGTCCTTGGTTTTGTACGCGGGCCACTTGGGCAGGCCCTTGCCATTAGGATCGCCGGTGGTC
>DATJWJ010000109.1:0-49139 GCA_035501355.1 Bryobacteraceae bacterium
GTTTCAGGAAAAAGAGGAAGCGACAGCCAAGATCCAGCGCGCGCAATTGTCGTCCTGCCAGCTGCCTACCTATTTCGTCGGTTGGCGCGGCTGGCTGGACGCGCGCGAGCAGTACAAGAACAGAAAGGGCGCCGCGTTCAACCTGCAGGAATTTCACGACGCGGCGTTGAAAGAAAGCGCGGTACCGATGCCCGCTCTGGGCGGCTTGCTGCCCTAGCGCACGCACTCAGAAATTCAGCACGTGCCACAGGCTGACAAAATCGTCGGTCCAAAGAATGGGCGCGCGCAGTGTCCAGGGCGCGCCGCCGTGAGCCAGCCCTGATTGCTCCAGCCACCCTGAATTGGCCGTGAGCAGCACCCATTTCGAGCTGCTCTCGCCGGTCTCCGCATCGTCGCCTGAGACAAACAACACCGGGGTCCAGCCCAGATATTGCGCCATCCCTCGCGCTACCGGCTCTAGATTCAAGACGCGATTGGAAATGTGCAGCAGCAGCAGGCCGCCGGGCGTGAGACTGCGGCGGTAAATGTCGGCGCACTGGCTGGTGAGCAGGTGGAACGGTATCGCGTCGCTGGTGAAAGCGTCGACGGCAATCAGGTCGTATTGTCCGGACTTGCCCGCGGCGAGTTCGCGCTCCAGTTGCACCCGCGCATCGCCCAGCACGGTCTCGGTCCGCGCTTTCGAGTCTCTCAGGAACGAAAACCAGCGATGCGCGAACGCATCGACGTCGGGATTGATTTCATAAAAGCGAAATGTGTCGCCCGCGCGACCCCACGCCGCCAGTGTTCCCGCGCCCAAGCCAATTACAGCGATTCGCCGATCGGCGCCCTGCAGCGCGTTCAGCGCGATCGCCACGCCGCTATGCGGTCCATAGTAAGTTGTCGGCCACTGTCGCTTCGCGCCTTCCAGATACTGAAACCCGTGACGAGTACGCCCGTGCCGCAGCTCCCGAAACGGCCCATTATTGTCGCTGCGCTCGAGCACCCGCAAAATTCCGTAGAAGTTCCGCGCGCTGGCAACCGACGGCTGGTTTCCAGTGGTCACCGCGGCCATGATGGCGGTGAATCCGCCGAACAGCAGCGCCATCAATGGCACTCGCACGCTGAACTGGCCGCGCTTCCATTGTGCCATCGCGCCGCTGCGCAGCCATCCGATGAACCCGAGCAGACACGCCGCTGCCAAACCGATCGGATATTCCAGGAATTCGGTGAACACGTGTGGCGCGATCAGCGCGACAAATACGCCGCCCAGCGCGCCGCCCGCCGCGATGGCTACATAGAAAGTGGTGAGATACCCCGGCGACGGCCGTGCTACCGCTAGTTCGCCGTGGCATAGCATGCAGGTGACCAGCATGGCCGCCAGATACAACACCAGTTGCCAGCGCAGCGAGAAGACGCCGGAAAGGCTCGGCATCACGCACCCGATGCACGCCAGAACTCCGGCCGCGCCCGCGAACAGCGCCCGATGATAGAAGCGATCGCTCTCAAACGTCAGAATAAACGTTGCTAGATAAATGGCCAGCGGCGCCACCCACAGGAACGGATTCACCGCGATCTCCTGCGAGACTTGATTGGTGGTCGACACCAGCAATGTCGAGCTGCAGGCCGACAATCCCAGCCAGAACAGAATCGTCGCGGGCCTCGGTCTCTCTCCAGGTCCGGCCTCCTCTTGCGCAAGCGACGCTCTCACTTCCCTGAATCGCCAGGCCGTCGCCCCGCAGGACACCGCGAACAGCGCGTACAGCGCTGACCACACCCACACCTGCGTGTCCAGCCGCAGATAAGGCTCGACTAAGAACGGATACGTCAGCAGCGCGATCAACGAGCCCAGGTTCGACAGCGCGTACAACCGCCAGGGCGATTTGCCCGGTTCGCTCCGAGTGAACCAGTGCTGCAGCAACGGCCCGGTGGCCGACAGCAGCAAATATGGCCCGCCCACGGTAGCGGCCAGCAACAACAAGATCCGCAGCGATGGATCGGCGACTGCCGCTGTCTTCCAGGTCGCCGCATTCGGACGAATTGGCAGAAACAACAGCGAGACTGCCAGCAATCCGAAGTGCACCGCCGTTTCCACGCGCGCGTTACGCCGCGAACTCAGCCTGTGCGCATACACATAGCCGGCCAGCAATCCAATTTGGAAAAAAAGCAGACAGCTGGTCCACACTGCCGGCCCGCCGCCGAACCACGGCAGGATGTAACGCGCGGCAATCGGCTGCACTTGAAACAACAGGAAGGCGCTGAGAAAAATAGTGACAGGGAACCGCCAAGCTGCACCGCCGGCGCGCTCCGTGGCCCGGGAATCGTTTTGCCGCAGATAAACTGGAATGGACAAATAAGTTACTTCGACCGCTCAGCGATTGTACTTGGGCGTCGGCCCGCGCAGCGTGTTCCACACCTGATCGCAGGCCTGCAACGTTTCAGCATCCAGAGGGCCGTCTGAAAGCACCTTCAGATTCTGCTCCAAATGCTCGACGGTGGACGCGCCCAGAATGATGCCTTCCGCCACCGTGTGCCGATACAGCCAGTTCAGCGCCAGGCTGGTCAACGAACGCCCCGCTTTCTCCGCGATCCCGCGCAATTGATCCACCGCCTCAAAATCCGACGGATGCCAGTAGCGGTCCAGGTACATCTGATTCTTGTCGAAACGGCTCCCGGCGATGGGCGCCTCCCGCCGATGCTTGCCCGTGAGCAGCCCGCCCGCCAGTGGATTGTAGACAAAATTCGACACACCGAAACGCTGGCACATCGGCAAATATTCCTGCTCGATGCCGCGCGCGATCAGGTTGTACATCGGCTGGCTGATATACGGCGGCCGGTAGCCTTTGCGATCCGAGATCCAAAACATCTCCACCACCTGCCAGCCGCTGTAATTCGACGTCGCAACATGCCGGACCTTGCCCTGCCGCACCAGCTCATTCATCGCATCCAGCGACTCGTCGATCGGAACCGCGTAGTCAGGCAAATGCAGATAGTAGACATCGAGGTAATCGGTCTTGAGGCGGCGCAAGCTGTCGTCGATGGCCCGCAAAATGGCGGCGCGCGATAAGCCTTGCATGTCGGGCCCGTCGCCCATCTTCCCACGAACCTTGCTGGCCAGGATGAACTCCTGTCGCCGCCCGCCAAGCACCCGGCCCAGCATTTCCTCGGAAGCCCCGGCGTTATATACATTCGCCGTGTCGAGAAAGTTGATGCCATGCTCGCGGCACAGCCCAATCATCCGCGCCGCCGCCTCCTCGCCGGTCTGCCCTCCAAACGTCATCGCGCCGAAGCAGATTCTAGAAACCCGCAGGTCCGTATTCTTGAGAGTAATTTGATCCATTGTTGAACGCCCAAAAGACATGATACGTTGAGAGCAGTGCAAGAGAGAATCGCAGAGCCGCAAATTGAAGACCCGCGAGCCGAGGAAGTACGTCCAGAATCGCCTTCGGATTTGGCCGACGAGCCCGTGCTCCACGAGATCCCGCACGAAACCGTGCCGCTGAACCAACGCAGCATTTCCTGGCTCCGGCTGGCTTACGCGTTCGAATTCCTACTGGCGCTGCTGGCCATTTTGACGCTGTGGGGCGAAGTCGGCGGCCAGGGCCATCTGGACATGATGCCTTGGTACACTAAGTTGGTTTGTCTGATGGCATCGGCCTGGTGCACGGTGCGGCTCACAGCCGGTTTGGTCGAAGAGCGAAAGATCTGGAACCGCCGCACCTTGGTGTGGCTATCGGGCTTGATCCTGGTGGCTACTGCGATGGCCGCGATTACGTATTACTATCATCTGCGCGAGGACACTGACGAACAGGATTCTGAAGAAACTGCTACCGCAATGAACATTAAGCCTCCGCTGGCGCTGTTGACGGAATGATCAAGTCGGCTGCCGATTCTATCCTGGGAGTCTGGAACGCTCCCGAAGTTCCGCTGCGTGTCGAGTACCCGCTGGACATCATGGAAGAACTGCGCGGTCTGGTGTGCGATGACCTCCAGCGGCTCTCTCGGGGAGGCGCGGATGCCGCCGGATTGCTGTTCGGTGTCACCCGTGGGCCGGTGGCTCGCATTCTGACGTGGTGCCCCATCTCACGCGGCTCTAGCGAGGAACAAACCGCGGGCCCGGCGCTGCACGATCGCGCGGAATTAGTACGCGTTCTAAGCGGCGCGGCCACCGATCCCGCTATGCATGGAATGGAACCGCTGGGCTGGTTCGTCTCGCGCACTCAGGGCGGCACTGGTCTTACGTCGCCTGAAATCGAGCTCTTTAACAACTTCTTCCCCAACCCCTGGCAGGTTACACTGCTGCTGCGACGCGCCCCGGGCGGCACCGCGCGCGCTGGTTTCTTCGTGCGCGAACCGGACGGTTTCCTGAGACCGGATGCGAGCTATCGCGAGCTGTTGATTCAACCTCTGCGGCGCATGCCCAAGCCGCTGATTCTGGGCGCGCCTCAGCCCGAAATTCCACCGGTCCAGGAATCGCAGCCCCTGGCCGGGATGGAGCACAGCCGTAGCGCAGCCATCCAGCCCGTCGCGGCCATGTCCTTTGCGCCCGAAGCGGCGGGCGCCGCACCCGCGGCATTGGCGATCGCGCCGGAACCGGAATCGATCGCACCAGCAGCGATGGTCATCGCTTCCGACGCCCCACTTGCCGTCCCTGAAGCCGCGCCTGGTCCGGCAACCCAGCCGGTTGCCGCAGCCGCGGTGCCCATCGAATCGTCCCACCAGCATCCAGAGTCCTTTGACGCGGCTCTCGCGGAGATGGCCTCAGCCCTCCAACGGTCTTTCAAAGAGCCGCCGCCAAGCGAACCGGCTCGAAAGACAGCAACCGCAGAAGCTCCGCCCATCCGCATTGATGCGCCCAGGCCCGTCAGACCGAGGGCGCCCACCTCCATCACGCAACCAGAAACCTTGGGAGCATCGCCGCTCGAAGCACCCAGCTTCGTGCTGCAAACCCATTCCTTCGGTGGCCGGCAATGGTTATGGATTCTACCGGTGCTGCTGGCTGTGGCGTTAGTGGTGTTTTTAGTGATGCAGAAGCCCGCGCCGGCTCCCGTACTGTCCTTTTCGCTGCGTGTTGCCGCCGCCGGCAACATGGTCGAGATTTCGTGGGACCGTGATTCGATCCCGGTTTATAAAGGCGACCATGCGTCCATCAAGATTCAGGACGGCGCGGACACCAAACAGATTTCGCTCAACTCCGAGGAACTGCATACGGGCAAGACCCATTACGTGCGCGAAACCGGTGACGTCGCTTTCCTGATGACGATTTACAACAGCGGCAGCCAGGAGTTTCATGAGTTCGCCCGTCTGGTCGCTCCTTCGGCCGATGCCGCGAACCCCACGCCTGCGCCGGAGCCCGCCGACTCAATTCAACTGAGCAGCGATCGCGACAAATTGGAAGCCCAAGTCAACCAACTCAAGGAGCAGGTCCGCAAGGAGGCGGCACGTGCCGACCAGGCGGAAAGCGTAGTTCGAATCCTCGAAAACCGGCTGAATATCGACGGCGCTCGCAGCCCATCCCAGGCTGATAAGAAGTAGCCAAACGCCGGGAATCTCCCGGCTATTCGAAATATGGATCGGCCTCGGGAATCGCGGCGCCATCTTTGCGCGGCGAAGAAGCTCCGTAGTTCACCTTGGTGCCGGAATCGTGCATCACCACTTGTCCGCCGCCCATATACTCGGAATAATCGCCCACCACGCTGAGCTGATGCCCGCGCCTGGCTAACTCGCCGCGCACGTCCTCCGGAACCCGCGATTCAATCTGTACGTCGCATCCACCCAGCGATGCCTTGGTGAACCGCGGCGCTTCGAGCGCATATTGGATGTTCATCTTGTGATCGACAATATTGGTCACCAGTTGCATCTGCGCCTGCGCCTGGTTCATCCCGCGCATGATCCCGAAGCCGATGTGCCGGCCGCCGTTCTGCATGAAGCCCGGAATAATGGTGTGATACGGACGCTTGCGCGGCCCGAGAGCGTTGGGATGGCCGCGATCGGACACGAACGACGCGCCTCGGTCGTGTAACAGCATTCCCATTCCTTCCACCATAATTCCGGACCCGAAAAAATTCGCGATGCTCTGAATCCAGGACACCACGTTACCGTCCTTGTCCGCCGCCGCAAGATAAGTGGTGTGTCCCTGCTCCGGCTTGCCGGGCGCGGTGTCGCAATTGGCCTGCTCCCGGTCGATCAGCGCCGCGCGATCCCTGGCATAAGCCTTCGAAAGCAAGCTTTCCACTGGAACCGGAACGTGGCGCGGATCCCCGACATAGCGCCTGAGGTCCTGTGTGGCCAGCTTCTGCGCTTCGATCTTGAGATGCAACGCCTCGGCGCTGGCCTGCGAATATTCGCCGAGCGGAAAATTTTCCAGGATGTTGAGCATCTGAAGAGTGCCGATGCCCTGGCCGTTAGGCGGCAGCTCGTAGACCTCCCAGCCGCGATAGTTGGTCGAGATGGGCTGCACCCATTCGGATTGGTATTCGCGCAAATCGCCGGCGGTCATGGTGCCGCCGTAGCGCCGCGAGGTTTTGAGAAGCGCTTCCGCGATCGGGCCGCGGTATACAGCTTGCGCGCCCAGCTCAGCGATCAAACGGAACGCGAGCCCCAGTGGCGGATTGCGGAAAATTTCGCCCACTCGGGGCGCAGACCCGCCGGGCAGATACACCGCGCGTGCTTCATCCTGAAGGTTGACGCTCGAGTTCTCCCATTCCCACTGGATTAGTTCCGTCACTGGGAACCCGTCCTCGGCATAGTAAATGGCGGGTTTGAATAGCTCGCCCCAAGGGAGCCGGCCGAAGCGCTGGTGCAGTTTCTCCCAGCCATCCACGCAGCCCGGCACCGTGACACTGTGGATGCCGCAGAGGCTCTGCTGGCCGAGGTAATCGAGCGATAGCGCCGCGGGCGACCAGCCGCTGGCATTGATTCCGGTGAGCCGGCCAGTCTTCGATTCCCAGATCAAAGCGAACAGATCGCCGCCCGGCCCGTTCATCATCGGTTCCACCACGCTCAGCGCCGCGTTGGCAGCAATGGCCGCATCCACGGCCGACCCCCCGCGCGCCAGGATCTGCGCTCCCACTTGCGACGCCAGCGTCTGCTCCGTCGCCACTACCCCGCGCGTAGTGATAACCATGGAGCGGGCTTGGGGCCGGGCGTGTGCCATGGATGAAGATGCAGGGAACGCCATAAGAAGCACCCTATTTTATCCCGACATCGTGGCTCTCCTGGAGGCCCCGGAGCAGGGGTTAGGATGGGAGGCATAATTAGTTAGTCGTGTGCCTACGCTGTCTCCGATTCGTCCCGCAACACAGAGAGATCAGTACTCGATCGGACTCCGCGCGTTTCGCAGAACGGATGCAAGCCGCTGTTGCTGGGGGAATTCTCAAGATCGTTCAAACGGGAACGAGCCTCGGAGATCTTGGCGTGACTCCCGCTTTTGATGGCCGTTCTTATTTCTACGTCCTCGAATGCACTAACTGCGGTCGCGAGTTCCAGTTCCTAATGGATACTTCCAAAGGCGGATACTGGCGCTGAAACTCAAAGTAGCCACTTCCATCGGTTCAGCATCGTAAAATGACTACGTATGCTGCGGCTCAGTTCTGTCCTCGTTTTGCTCGGGCTTGCATCGATGATGCTTGCGCAGCAGAAGAAAGCTCCCATGACCCACCACGCCACAGGCACGTTCACCGTCGACGTTCATCCGCTTTCGCCGGCGCCCGCGGAAGGGATTTCGCGTTTTTCAACCGACAAGCAGATCCACGGAGGTCTGGAGGCCACCAGCAAGGGCGAAATGTTTTCTGCCGGAGATCCCAAGCAAGGTGCTGCCGGATACGTCGCAATCGAGGTGGTCACCGGTTCGCTCGACGGCAAGAAGGGCACTTTTGCCTTACAGCATATGGCGACCATGGATCAGAACGGACCCAAGCTGTCTGTCATTATTGTTCCCGGATCGGGAACAGGGGAACTGAAGGGCATTTCCGGAACATTCGATATCAAGATAGCGAATGGCCAGCATTCGTACGATCTCGATTACAGGCTGCCGCAATGAGTTTTGTGTTAAACTGAAGCTTCATGTTCGCCGCCCATCACCACCATCATCGCGTTATCTGGCGTTCGGCGGCCCACTGATCGATTTCTGAAATCAAACCACGCCCGCCGACACCAAACGGCGGGCTTTTTTATTGGTATGAAGCGCACAGCGTGGGGCGAGCTCACTTGAGGAAGGAAATAATCGCGACCCGCTGCGTTGTGCGCGATGTGAATAAGGAGCTATGGATCTCGACTTCAATAAACTCAACGGCCTCTTGACGGCCGTCGTCCAGGACCACCAGACCGGCCGCGTCCTAATGGTCGGCTTCATGAACGAGGAGTCCTTCCGCAAAACCGTGGAATCGGGCTTCGTCACGTTTTTCAGCCGCTCGCGCAACAAGCTTTGGATGAAGGGCGAGACTTCCGGCCACCGGCTCGTGGTGAAGGAAATTTCCACCGATTGCGACCGCGACGCGCTCTTGATCAAAGTGGAAGCGCTCGGCCCCGGCGTCTGTCACGAAGGCTATCAGAGCTGTTTCTTCCGCCGCCTGGAGCAAGGGCAATGGAAGGAATCCGAGCCGCGCGCCTACGATCCAGCGGGCGTCTACGGGAGCAACGGATGAAACTCAAGCTCGGCATCCCCAAAGGAAGTCTCGAGAACGCGACCATCGAGCTTTTCCGCCGCGCGGGTTTCAACATCACCACCAGCTCGCGCTCGTATTTTCCCGCCATCGACGACCCGCAGATCGAATGCATGCTGATCCGCGCGCAGGAAATGGCGCGTTACGTCGAGGACGGCGTCCTGGATGCCGGCCTGACCGGGCGCGATTGGATCGAAGAAAGTGAAGCCAAGGTGCACGCCGTTGCCGACTTGATTTACGCCAAGCAGAGCTTTGGCAAGGTGCGCTGGGTGCTGGCTGTGCCTGAGGCGGCTTCGTTCCAAACGGTGAAAGATCTGGAAGGCAAAATCATCGCCACTGAATTAGTCTCCACTACCAAGCGTTATCTGGCGGCCAACGGCGTGAAGGCCAAAGTAGAATTCAGTTGGGGCGCCACCGAAGTGAAGCCGCCTGAACTGGCCGACGCCATCGTCGAAGTCACCGAGACGGGCTCTTCCCTGCGCGCCAACAAGCTCCGTATCATTGAAACCGTTCTGGAATCAAACACGCAGCTCATCGCCAATGTCGATTCCTGGCGCGACGATTGGAAGCGCCGCAAGCTGGAAGACATCCGCATGCTGCTCGAAGGCGCCATCAATGCGCTCGGCAAAGTGGGGCTGATGCTCAACGTCCGCAAGGAATGTCTTCCCGCCGTCCTGTCGATTTTGCCGGCGCTCAAGAAGCCCACCATCTCGAATCTCAGCGACGACGAATGGGTGGCGGTGCAAACAATTCTCGACGAAAACACGGTGCGCAATATTATTCCCCGGCTCAAGGAAGCGGGCGCCCAGGGAATCGTCGAATATCCTCTGAACAAGATCGTGATGTAACCATGCTCAGAATTCTTCCGCTCGAAGAAGCTCAGAATTTCATAACGCGCAAAGCGGTGCGGCTGGCGGAAGCCGAGCAGACGGTCGCGCCAATTCTGGATGCAGTGCGCAAGCGCGGCGACGAGGCAGTGCTCGAATACGCGCGCAAATTGGATGGGCTGGAAGGCGATAGCGTAACCGTCGCCGCCTCCGAAATGCGCGATGCCGAAGACAATGTCTCTCCTCAATTCCGCGCGGCGCTCGAGACCGCGGCCAAAAACATTCGCGAATACGCCGAACTCCAGCTTCCGCGCGAAAATTGGGTTCAATTTCATGACGGCCGCCGCTTGGGCCACATCGTCCGGCCGCTCGAATCCATGGGCGCATACATCCCGGCCGGACGTTACCCGCTTCCCTCCACGCTCCTGATGACTGCCATCCCGGCTCAGGCCGCGGGCGTCAAGACCATCTGCGTCACCTCGCCGCGCCCCAGCCCGGAGATTTTGGCAGCCTCGAAATTTCTCAACGTCACCAACGTGTTCCGCGTCGGTGGCGCGCAGGCAATCGCCGCGCTGGCATTCGGCACCGCGACCATTCCCAAGGTCGATCGCATCGTCGGGCCGGGCAACATCTATGTCACGGCTGCCAAGAAGGCGCTAGCCGGAGAAGTAGGCATCGATTTCATCGCCGGACCAACCGAGATCGTGATCATCGCCGAGGACGCCAATCCGAAACATCTGGCCGCGGACATGCTGGCGCAGGCCGAGCACGATGTCGAGGCGTCTTCCATCCTGCTCACCACTTCGCGAAAGTTGGCCGAGCAAGTGGCGCAGGAAGTCGCGCGCCAGCTCGAATCTCTTCCCACCGCGCCGGTCGCGTGCCAATCCATCCGCAATCACAGCGCCGTGATTCTGTGCCCTTCCATCGATGCCGCCGTGGACGCCTCCAATCGTCTCGCACCCGAGCATCTGGCGATCTACGATGACGCGCTGCTACCCAAGATCCGTCACGCGGGCAGCATTTTCATAGGTCCCAGCAGTCCCGAAGCCGCGGGCGATTACGCATCTGGTCCGAATCACGTGCTTCCCACCGCCGGGGCCGCACGGATTCGCGGCGGCCTATCGCCAGCCGACTTCGTCAAGGTCATCTCAGTCCAGGAACTGACTGCCGACGGTCTCAGCCGGCTTGCGCCTGCCATCACGACGCTCGCACGCGCCGAGGGGCTCGAAGCGCACGCCCGCTCCGTGGAGGTCCGCCTTGGCAAGTAGAAAGATGGATCTGCCACCGGGCGTCCTGCAGCCGCGCGAAGCGGTCCTCAAGATGGCGCCCTACTCGCCGCCTACCGCCGGTCGCGTTGGAAAACTGCGCCTGGACTTCAACGAGAACACGGTCGGCGCGTCGCCCAGGGTAATCGAGTATCTGCGCGAACACTTAACCGCGGACGGACTTTCGGTTTATCCCGAGTACGGCGAAATAAAAAGCGAGCTGGCGGAGTTCTTCGGCGTCGACCCCGAGGACTTCATCCTTACCAACGGCACCGACGAGGCGATTCAAGTTCTCATCAACACCTACGTCGACGATGACGATGAAGTGCTCCTGCTGCAGCCCTCCTACGCCATGTACCGTTTCTACGCCGAGGTGGCGGGCGCCGCGGTCCGGGCCATTCCATATCGGCGCGAGAAACTGGCCTTCCCGCTCGAAGAACTCCTGCAGACCATTCGTCCCACCACGCGCGCTATCCTCATTGCCAATCCCAACAATCCGACCGCAACCGGAACGTCACGCGCCGGCATCGAACGAATCTTGGATCGTGCCGCCGGCGCCGCGGTCTTGATCGACGAAGCCTACTACGAATTCTGCGGCGTCACCGCGTTGCCGCTTTTGAACGATTACCCGAATCTGTTCGTGAGCCGAACGTTTTCGAAGGTTTTCGGCATGGCCGCGATGCGGCTGGGCTGCCTGTTCTCGCAATCCGGCAACGTTGACTTCTTGCACAAGGCGCAATCGCCGTACAGCGTGAACAGCGTCGCGGTGCTGGCCGCCCGGGCCGCCATCCAAGACCGCGCTTACATCGAGAAATACGTAACCGAAGTGCTGGCCGCGCGCGAGCTGCTGTATGTCGGCCTGGAAAAGCTCGGCATCAAATATTTCGACAGTAAGGCCAATTTCGTGCTGTTCGAGGCTGGCGATCGCGCCATCCCATTGCGCGACGAATTGCGCCGCCGCGGCGTGCTGGTGCGCGACCGCAGTTATGAACTTCCCGGTTGCGTGCGCGTAACGGTTGGCACGCGCGACCAGGTCCGCCGCTTCCTGGGCGAGCTGGAGCAGATCTGGTGAGTGCGCAGGTGCTGGTGTTCGATATGGACGGCGTCCTGGTAGACGTCAGCGAGTCTTATCGCGAGACCATCGTCCGCACCGTCGAGCATTTTACCGGCAAGACCATCACGCGCGCCGAGATTCAGGATTATAAGAACCAAGGCGGCTGGAACAACGACTGGGCTCTCTCGCAAAAAATCTGCAAGGACCTGGGCGTCGATCTCCCTTACGCCACCGTGGTCGATTACTTCAACTATTTGTTCCTCGATCAAGGCATGATTCACCGCGAGCGTTGGCTGCCGCGCGATGGGCTGCTCGATCGGTTGGGCGCAAAGTTTGAGCTGGCCATCTTTACCGGCCGCACCACCGAAGAGGCCGAGATCACGCTGAAGCGCGAAGGCGTTCGCGACCGGTTCCTCTTGATGACCGCCAATGACGTTGAGTGCGAAAAACCCGCTCCCGACGGCCTGCTGAAAATCGCTTCGATGCGCCCATCGAAGAAGCTGCTGTACGTCGGCGATACGGTCGACGACGCCCGCTGCGCCCGCGCCGCTAACGTTCCCTTCATCGGCATCGCATCGCCCGCCCACGAGCGCCGCGCCGAGATCCTCAATCTGTTCCATCAGGAAGGCGCGATCCAGGTGCTGGGAGACATCAATGAGATCGGCTAGCGTCGAGCGGATCACCAAGGAGACTCAAATCCGCGGCACGTTGAAATTGGACGGACGCGGCAAGTACGACATTTCCACCGGCATCCGTTTTTTCGATCACATGCTGGAGCTGTTCGCCAAGCACGGCGCTTTCGATTTGAAGTTGAAGGCCACCGGCGATCTGGATGTCGACCAACACCACACCGTGGAGGACGTCGGCATCGTGCTCGGCCAGCTTGTTTCCAAAGCCTTGGGCAATCGCAAAGGCATCAACCGCGCCGGCTACTTCGTCATGACCATGGATGAAACACTAGCCGTGGTCGCTCTCGACCTGAGCGGACGTCCCGCGCTGATTTACGACGACAAAGTCAAAGTGCGTATGGTCGGCGATCTACAAGCTGAACTGGTGGAAGACTTCTTCGGCGGCTTTGTCGTTCACGCCGGCGCCAACCTGCACGCCAAGGTGATGTACGGACGTTCGAATCATCACAAGATTGAAGCCATCTTCAAGTGCTTCGCGCGCGCGCTGCGTTATGCCTGCTCGAAGGACCCGCGGCTGAAGGACCAGCTTCCGTCCACGAAGGGGCTTTTATGATCACGATTCTCGACTACGGCGCCGGCAATCTGCGTTCGGTCCAAAACACGCTGGCTGAAATAGGAGCCGAGCACGAGCTGGTGCGCGACAGCGAAGGGCTGCGGCGTGCCGCCAAAATCATTTTGCCCGGCGTCGGCCACTTCGGCCAGATGATGCGCGCGCTCGATCAGATGCAGGTACGAGACGCGCTGCTCGAACGCATTCGCGCCGGTGTGCCGTTCCTGGGAATCTGTCTCGGGCTTCAAGGCCTGTTCGAATCGAGCGAGGAAGCTCCCGAACAGCACGGTCTCGGATTGTTTCACGGCCAAATCCGCCGCTTTCCCGCCGATTCTCGCGTCCCTCACATGGGCTGGAACGAAATCCAGCCGCGCAACGGCGCACGGCTGCTTCGAAACCTTCCGCCGCATCCTTACTTGTATTTCGCGCATAGCTACTATGCGCCGGTGATCGGTGCGACGGCCGCGACTTGCGAGTACTCGGTCGAGTACACGGCGGTGCTCGAAACCAGCAACGTCTTCGGCGTGCAATTTCATCCCGAAAAATCCGGCCCCATCGGGCTCGGCATCGTGCGCAACTTCGTCGAGCTGTAAACCATGCTGGCCAAGCGCATCATTCCTTGTCTCGACGTCACTGGCGGCCGCGTCGTGAAGGGCGTTCACTTCGTTGGACTGCGCGATGCCGGCGATCCGGTGGAACTCGCCGCGCGCTACAACGAACAAGGCGCCGACGAACTGGTCTTTCTCGATATCACCGCGTCCAGCGACGCCCGCGAAATCATGGCCGATCTGGTGGCGCGCACCGCACGGAAGGTCTTCATCCCGCTTACCGTCGGCGGCGGAATCCGATCTGTCGACGACGCGCGTAGGATCCTGCACTCCGGCGCCGAAAAGGTTAGCGTCAACACCGCCGCGGTGCGCCGTCCGAAATTGATCCGGGAGCTGAGCGAGGAGTACGGCGCGCAGGCGGTGGTGCTGGCGATCGATGCCCGGCGCAATCCCAACGGCAGTTGGAACGTCTTCACTCGCGGCGGGCGTGACGATGAAGGGATGGATGCGGTGGAGTGGGCGCTGGAAGGCGAGATGCTCGGAGCCGGCGAAATCCTGCTCACTTCCATGGATACCGACGGCGTCCAAGGCGGCTTTGATTGCGAGTTGACGCGCGCAGTCTCGAAAGTCACGCATATTCCGCTGATCGCTTCGGGCGGCGCCGGCAAACCGGAAGACTTCGAGCGCGTGCTGACCGATGGCCAAGCCGACGCCGCGCTGGCCGCTTCTATCTTTCACTACGGCACGTACACGGTGGGCGATCTCAAGAAGTTTCTCGCCGGGCGCGGCGTTCCCGTCCGGCCGGCGCCATGATCATCCCATGCATCGATCTGATGGGCGGCAAGGTGGTCCAACTGGTGCAGGGCCGCGATAAGGCGCTGGAAGGCGGCACGCCGCTCGAAATGTTGCAGCGCTTCGCGGCATTCCCTCAGATTCAGGTTATCGACCTGGACGCTGCCATGGGCAAGGGCTCGAATAACGACTTGGTCGAATTAGTCGCGTCGCGAGCCGTAGCGCGGGTTGGGGGCGGCGTACGATCGCCCGAGCGCGCGCGCGCGTTGATCGAGCAAGGCGCCTATCGAGTGATCGTCGGCACAGCGGCCTTCGATCGCGAGCTGCTCAGCGAGATCGCCGATGCCGCTACGCCCGCGCGCCTGATCATTGCGCTCGACTCGCGCGGCGGCAAGGTAGTCGTAAAAGGCTGGCAGGAAGCAACCGATTCCACCGCCGAAGAAATGATCCCGCACCTGGAGCCGTATTGCTCGGGTTTCCTCTGCACTTATGTCGATAAAGAAGGCCTGATGCAGGGCACCGACCTGGATTGGTTCCGGCGCCTACGCGCTACAACCAAGCACGAGCTAACAGCGGCCGGCGGCATCACAACCATAGACGAAATCCGCGAACTCGACCGCCTGGGTATTTACGCGGCCCTGGGCATGGCCATTTACACCGGCCGTTTAAGTCTGGATGAGCTGGCAACGCTGTAAGCTGAGTTGATGGAGGATTGATGCGAATTGTCCTGATAGCTCTAATGTGTGCGCCATTGCTCCTCGCACAGGCTCCTGAGAATGCTGAGAAAGACCTCCCAACATTGCTCATGTTTGTTGCCCCAGCTTATCCCCGAGCTGCGATGGACGCACGAATCATGGGGAAGACTACAACCCGGATCACCGTCAGCAGCGACGGCGCTGTTACTGACGCCAAGACAATCTCGGCGCATCCCATTCTTGAAAACGATGTGTTGAAAGCACTCAAACAGTGGCGTTTTAAACCTTCCGATCACGAGCACACTTTTGAAGTCGTCTGCGTATTCGAGCTGGATATCAGATGCAACGGTCCTTCACCCGGACTCTATCGCGTTACTATGCCTGAAACGCATGTCTCCGCTGAACTTCCAACAAGGGTTCACATCAAAGCAGACTGGTGTTATTTTGACAGGGACTAGCCCACACTAGATGCCAGCTCATTCGGATTTGAAATCCAATAATCGGGTTTCCAGCGCGCGAGTTCGTCGCGCTGGCCGTACCCCCAGAGCACCGCGCAGGTCTTGACACCGGCGCGCTGGCCTGCTTCCATGTCGGCCGCGGAATCGCCGACCAGCAGGCAATCCTCTGGCGCAGCTCCTAACGCCGCGAGCGAAGCCAGAATCACGTCCGGCTCAGGCTTGGCAGGGAAGCCGTCGGTCCCTTGCACGTGATCGAAGTATGGCAGCAGTCCGAATCTTTCGAGCACCAGGCGCGTGGTCGGCGTGCCCTTGGTGGTCGCGGTGGACTTGCGGCCTGGAAGCACAGCCAGCGCCTCGGCTACACCCGGGTACCTACGAGTCAGGCCGTGATTGCGCGCGAGGTAGATGCGGCGATAATCGACTACCAAAGCATCCATCTGTTCGCGCGAGTACTCGGGCAGCAGATCTTGGAACAGGTCGATCAGATGCCGGCCGATGTAGCGGCGCAGCAATTGATCGCTTACGTCTTTATGGCGAGTTTCGCAGAGCGCGCCCTGAATCGCGGCGCAAATATCTTGGGCCGAATCGAGCAACGTGCCGTCGACGTCGAACAGGTAGACCGGAAAGTGTGGAACCACCTCAGGCAGGCTGAGGACGCTCGCCGCCCAACAGCCCAGGCAGCGGCTTTCCGCCTTCGGGCTTCAGCACCTGTTGCGGCTTTTCTCCGCCGTCCGGAGGAGCCGGCTTGGTGGTAGTCACGGCCGGGAGCGATTCGCCGTCGATCAGCATTTTCACTTCCGCGCCGTCCAGCACTTCGCGCTCGAGCAAAGCTTCGGCGATGCGCACCAGCGCGTCGGATTTATCCTCGATGATTCCGCGGGCCCGCGAATAGCCTGCTTCCACGAGCTTGCGGACCTGATCGTCAATCTTGATTGCGGTGGCTTCGCTGTAATCGCGATGCTGGGCGATCTCGCGGCCCAGGAAGATCTGCTCTTCCTTCTTGCCGAAGCTCAGCGGCCCAAGTTCGCTCATGCCCCACTCGCAGACCATCTTGCGCGCCATATCGGTGGCGCGTTCGATGTCGTTGCTGGCGCCGGTGGTGATGTGGTGCATGAAAATTTCCTCAGCGATGCGGCCGCCCATCAGGATGGAAAGCCGAGCTTCCAGGTACTCGCGATTGGCGTTCAGCTTGTCGTCCAGCGGCAGCTGCATGGTGAGTCCCAGCGCCATTCCGCGCGGGATGATGGTGACTTTGTGCAGCGGATCGGCGCCCGGCGAGATCGCCGCGACCAGCGCGTGCCCGGCTTCATGATAGGCCGTGATGCGCTTATCTTCGGGAGTGATGATCATGGATTTGCGCTCCACGCCCATCATGACTTTGTCCTTAGCGAGCTCGAAATCGAACTGCGTTACGACCTTGCGATTCTGGCGCGCGGCGACCAATGCGGCTTCGTTCACCAGGTTGGCCAGATCGGCGCCGGCGAATCCGGGCGTGCCGCGAGCCACGATGGAGAGATCCACATCGTCGGACAACGGAGTTTTCTTGGTGTGGACGCGCAGGATCATCTCGCGGCCCTTGACATCCGGGCGGTCCACGACCACGCGCCGGTCAAAACGGCCGGGCCGCAGCAGCGCCGGATCAAGCACGTCGGGGCGGTTGGTAGCGGCTACGAGGATGACGCCTTCGTTGGATTCAAAGCCGTCCATTTCAACCAGCAACTGGTTGAGGGTTTGCTCGCGCTCATCATGCCCTCCGCCGAGGCCTGCGCCACGATGGCGTCCCACCGCGTCAATTTCGTCGATGAAGATGATGCACGGGGCATTCTTCTTGCCCTGCTCGAACAGATCGCGCACGCGGCTGGCGCCCACGCCGACGAACATTTCGACGAAGTCAGATCCGGA
Organism: Bryobacteraceae bacterium; assembly: GCA_035501355.1. Classification (GTDB taxonomy): domain Bacteria; phylum Acidobacteriota; class Terriglobia; order Bryobacterales; family Bryobacteraceae; genus Palsa-89. The sequence goes on from DATJWJ010000109.1 coordinate 17,420, forward strand.
GATGGAGAAAAACGGCACGTTCGCTTCGCCCGCGATGGCACGGGCCAGCAGTGTCTTGCCGGTGCCGGGAGGGCCGATCAGCAAAACGCCTTTCGGGATCCGGCCCCCGAGCTTTTGAAATTTCTGCGGCTCGCGGAGGAACTCGATGATCTCTTGCAATTCTTCCTTGGCTTCTTCGACGCCAGCGACATCCTTGAAGGTGACTTTCTTCTGTTGAGACGAGTGCAGGCGAGCGCGGCTCTTGCCGAAGCTCAAGGCTTTGTTGCCCCCGCTCTGCATCTGGCGCATCATGAAGATCCAGAACGCCAGCAGCAGCACGAAGGGGATGGCGTTGATCAGAATGGAGACCCAGCCGCTGCCGGCCTCTTTGTTGTAGGTGACGTTGACCTTGTGCTGCCACATGGCATCGTCCAGGGCCTGATGGTTGGCGGGAATGACGGCGTGCAATTGCTGGTCGTCATCCTTGTACTTGCCGACCAGATCGTTGCCGGTGATGGTCGCCGATTTGATCTTGTCGGCCACCACGTCGTTCATCAGATTGGTGTATGAGAGCTGAGCGTCCGGACGGGACTTGGTGTTGTGGACCAGCGTCCAGAACAATACCACTGCCATAATGATCACGACCCAGAAGACTGCGGTCTTAATGTTCGAATTATTCATCAACCTCTCCTACCTTCTGAGAGCCTATCCAAATATTAGACGTATCCGGCGGCCGACCGATGCGACATTCCCCTAGCTGGATTCGTCAATCCTAAGCACCACGCGCGCGCCGGGACTGGCGGCAAAATCGGCGGCGGCCCCGAAACGGCGCGTCCACAGGATGATTCCATTATAGGTAATAATCGGCCAATGTCTGCGCTCCCACAAGGGGACGCGACCCTCCTGGAACATAAGTTTAATCTTTTCTTCTTGGGAGCGCCCCGCGGGGCGGTACTTGTCACCAGGTCTCCAATTGCGGAGTTCCAGGGTTGGAGCGGCACCGTCTGCTGCTCGCAGCCGCTCGAAATCCAGTTCATTCACCACTGTAGCACAGGGTTTGGCGGACTCCGGTTTCTCTTGCACCTGCAAGGTGATACGGCCCGAGGAGCCGGGCAGTTCCGCGAATCCGGGGGCGAGGAGTGGGAGGGAGAAATCGCGCTCGACGGGATTTGGAGCGATTTTTGAAAAACGAAGCCATTCGAAGGAGCGGAAGATGTCCAGGCCGGGGATCTGGACGCGGTCATGTCCTTCAGAAGATTGGGTCATTTGGAGGATTCGTTCCACGTGGGGGAAGTCGATTTGGCGGAGGTCGCCTTTGAGGGTCTGGATGAGGCGGCGGATCAGGCGGCGGGCCACGGCCGCCGGTCGGCTGGTCAAGATGGAAACGGGGATGACCAGCGGTTCCTGGATGACCGGTTGGAGCCGGTCGATCTCAGCGTCCCAGTAAAGCTCTTCGTCTTTTGCCAGGGTGGCGAGATTTGCCAGGGCTTCTTCCAGGCGCGGATTGAATGAGTCTGCCAGCATCGGGAGGACCTGGTGGCGCAGGCGATTGCGGGCGTAGGAGCAGTCCTGGTTGGTTTGGTCCTCGCGCCAGACGATAGAGCGCTGGCACAACCAGTCCTGGATCTCGGCGCGGTTTAGTTCCAATAACGGCCGGACCAGCCCGGGTTCAGCGACTGGCAGGATGCCCGCCAGACCCGCGAGTCCTGAGCCACGCAGCACGCGATAGAGCACCGTTTCGGCCTGATCGGACCGGGTGTGGCCGGTGGCGATGCGATCCAGGCGGCCGGATTGGAGCAGTTCCCGGTAGAATCCCAGACGAGCGCCACGCGCGGCCTGCTCCAGGTTGTCCATCAAGGCCGGGACGTCGGCGCGATGGAGATGGAACGGAAGTCCAAACCCGCCGGCCAGTTTGCCGACGAACTCGGCGTCAGCAATGGAGGCTTCGCCGCGAATGCCATGCTCGATGTGGACCACGCTCAGTTCGAGACTCCAGCGCGGCGCCAAATCGCGGAGGGCGTGCAGGAGAAAGACGGAGTCCGCGCCGCCGGACACGGCTACGCCCGCGCGGTCGCCGGGGCGAAACATTTGGTGGCGCGCGATGAACTGCGCGATACGGTCGAGCAGGGAGGTCATCCCTTCTGTAGCATCACCTCGGTGGATTTGATGACCACGGTGACGGTGTCGCCTTTTTTCAATCCGAGTTCTTCGGCGCTACGCCGGGTGATGACGCTTTCGACCAGATTCTTGCCGACGCGAACGGTGACGTGAGCCATAACTTCGCCGAGCTGGACTTCGGTAACCCGGCCGGGGAGTTGGTTTCTAGCGGAGATAGGCATGATGCTTTCAGGATATCCGGGATAGGGCTGGACGATGTCGACGCGAGTTTTAAAGTGCCCCCAAGATGCGGCCTGGGTTCGTTTGTGCAAATTTTATTTCGCCAGGAGGCGTGCGCCCCGCGATTGGAGAATTGCAAGGGATTCTCGGATGGTTCATCAAGACAACGCTACACCTAGCAGATGAACATCGTCGGAACCAGAGGGTCTAAGCAGCTGACCAAGGATGATCAATTTTGTGACTTGTGCACGTGACTAGGTTCCGGTAATCACATTCGGCTTTCACGCGGAAAGCCAAAGCTGCCTCATCTACGGATCGTGGAAGTCGAGAGTTGTTGCAGGGTTTTGGCATGCCAGTTAGTTTTCCCTAGGGTCTCCGAAGACGCGTTGTGACTTCCGGCCCGCACTGAGCATAATGCCTCCCGTTCCAGCTATAAATTGTTTCGGCCTTGGCCTTAATGGCGCAATGCGCGAGCATCGCGTCATAGATTCCACCGCCCACAATGCCGAGGGTGGAGGAGGCTTCGAGCGCATCGGCGTATTCATCGCCACTCAACGCGATGATCGACAGCCGTTCGCGTATGCTGCCAATGAACAGCATGGCCTGCTCGCCGCTGATGCGGTGCTTACCCGGCATCCGGGTCAGCGTGGAGTAGACCTCAGCCAGGCTGTGCGCTCCGCAACAGCCCGAGGATTTGTCGAATTGGATGAACTGGGCCAAGCTGGCCTGATGGTGCACGTGGTCGCCGTAGAATACCGGCACCAGCACTGACGTATCAAAAAAGGCCTTCATTCGCCCTGGCCGAGGTTCGCCAAGTCCCGTTCCTTGCGGATCTGCTCCAGCATCTCATCGGTGGCAGAAGCGCGCAGGGGCTGTCCGCTGTGAAATACCCAGACGCCATGCTCTTTTGCGAGCGGCCCGGTCCCGCGCACGGGGCGAAGGGTAATTTGCTCGCCAGCACTTTCCAGGTCGAGGGCATCGCCGGGCTCCAAATGCAGTTCTTCCCTCAATGGCTTGGGGATGACGACGCGGCCTGCTTTATCAATGGTTAAACGGATGCTCATTCTGGTACAACATTGTGGGTTCACCCATCAATTAATACCATTCTGGCATTGCTGAAGCGGTTCAGTCAACAGGGACGAAGCGGCCCGAGCGTAAATCGTCCTGATCTACTTCCACTGCCTGTCTGAGGTCCATTCCATAGATAGTGGCAAAATCGGCCCGGCATTTTTCCGGTTCGGACGTACACGCCCCCTCAAACTTCAGAAAGGCTTCCTTCCCGCCCAACTGGATCTGACGAACCCAAAAGAACTCCCAAGCTGTATAACTGAAGCGCCAATTTTTTTGCTGCACGGCGTCGAAGGACGGCCACAAATCCTGGTGCCGCGCCGCCGCGATAAAATCCAGTGCGGGCAGGGCAACCAGTTGGTGTCCGGGGGCCGTAGCGTCCATGCCCGCTACGACGCCGGCAACGCCTTCTGAAAACCACGGCTGTTTTAGCAAGCGCCATACACTGAGGAGTGTCCGATTTTGGTTGAGGGTTGCGTGCGACAGTTCATGGCGCAAGACTCCGCCGACATCCAATGTTCCGTAGATGTAGGGCGTCAGAAAGATCACTGTGCCGGTCGGGATTGTCACGCCAACCGGCCGCTGGTTGCCCAGGAAAGGAGCGGCAAAGCGGAGGCAATCGTTCCAGTTTCGACAGGCAACCACCGTGATCTTCTTCGAACATCTTAGATTGTGAAAACTCTCGGCCAGGGCGACGTACCGATCCACGTCACTGTAGGCCGGATCGGGCGGACGATCCGAGGGATACAAAACGTCCGCGCGCTTGAAATTGAGCTTCGTATAGCCGGGATGAACGGGCGACCACGCAAAGAGCGGCCCGTAGGGGAAGGCGGCCAGGACCGCGAGTAGGAAGAAGAAGGCAAGACCACGCTTCCAACTCATAGGAGGAGTTTACCAGAAGATCTTGACCGGAGCCGGTTTCATTCCGTCAACGTTCCGACACGTCCATCGGCGAACACCATCAGAATCTTCTTAAAGCCGGTCGGCATGCGCAGCTGCGAATAGATGTAGCGATAGGCCTCTAAGCATGCACTTCCGGCGGTGCTTATCACGACCAGCCATCGGTCACCCGAAAAGTTCGGCGGCTGTCTGCCGGCCTCCGCGCCGGCCAGGTCGAACAATTCACCGGTCATGTTCAAAAGGAGAAGCGGGTCTGAATCGGGATTGTGTACGAACCCGATCATTTTCGGCGCTCGCCCGGATTTGTGTTTCAAAAGGCGAATCTGGACACGATTCCCGTGCATTGTATCTTTCACGTCTCGCCCTGCCGTTTTCCGCCCGAGTAGAGTTTGTATTTTTCCCTCCAGCGCGGCAGCGGTTTTCGACGCCAAACGTATGGGAGCGGTAATGGTCAGCAACACTGTCACGCCATCCGGCACGATTTCGGCGAGGGTGGCTTGCAGACGTTGCATTAGCCTGGTGACAACCTTATCGAACCTCAAACGAGGCTGGGCGGTTTTACTTTGGCCAGCGCCGCGCCGTTTGAGGGTTGTGATGTCAACGGCAATCCGTTTCACGGCGACCGTGATATAGGCGCCGGGGGGTTCATCGCTGCTTTCCCATGTTGCCGAGAACCGTCGGGCGACGGCTTCGATCGCGGTACGCTGCTGCTTTGTCAGATCCTTCATGCGTCTAGTCAAGCGTTTCCATTGTACGGCAGCACTCGGAGCAAGACCCGGCTTATACTTGGTCCTCGGAGGCATACTCTGATGACTCGAACACCGTTGGCGCTGATCTTCGCTTTCACTTGTGGCGCGATCGTTGGGCACCTGGCTTTTCCGCCGGCCGGCGTGGTGCTGGCTCAAACCCGCAAGCCCGTCATGATGACTCATCTCTTCACCGGGCCGGACAACCAGACGCACGCCGAAGAAATCGAAGCGAAGTTCCAAGGCAACGTCTTCAAGATGCTTCCAGTGACCGGCGCCGAGCTGCATCGCGGGTCGCCCGGTTCGGTGGCCGATTGGCACACTGCGCCGCGGCGACAGTACGTGATCACGCTCACAGGTCAGGGAGAGATCGAGGTCGCGGGAGGTAAGAAGATCGCTATTGAACCCGGGCATATTGACCTGGTGGAAGATGTCACCGGCAAGGGTCATATCACGAAAGTCACCGGCAGCGAGGATCGTGTGACGCTGTGGCTGCCGCTGGCCGATCAGTCGAATCGCTAGATGTAGAGCCGGGGGTGGATTTCCCATTCGGAACGGCGTGTGATAAATTGACGGCCATGCACTTGACCCGCACATTTTGGCGCATTGTTGGACTGGCGGCGGTCTTTTCCGTTTTCACCGCCCTACTGGCAGCTGCAACCGGCGAAGAGGTTTACAAAAAACGCTGCTCCGGCTGTCACGACCAAAGCAATTCACGCATTCCTCCCCGCGACACGCTCCAGAAAATGCCGGCGGCCCGAATCCTCAAGATCCTGGATTTTGGGGTAATGATGCAGGTGGCGTATCACATGCCGCGGGAGGAACGCGAGGCGGTGGCAAAATTCCTGGGCACGGATGGCGCCGAAACCGTTCTTCCGGCCGAGGCGTTTTGCAAAGACCGGACCGTTTCCATCGACGACAAATCCAAGTTCGTCTGGGACGGATGGAGCCCCAAAGGCGACAACGCGCGCTTTGAGACCGCGGACGTGGCCGGGCTGAGTATCGATCAAGTGAAGAAGCTCAAGCTGAAATGGGCGTTTGGCTACGACGGCGACGTGAATGCTTTCGCCTTTCCGGCGTTTTTCGACGGCCAGATCTTTGTGGGCAGCGCGCGCGGGACGGTGCATGCTCTGCGGGCCGAGAGCGGCTGCGTGCAGTGGACCTATGATGCCAACGGTCCGGTTCGTTCGGCCATGATCGTGGTTCCCAACGGAGCGCGTCACACGCTGTTGTTCGGCGATCAGATCGGTTGGTACTACGCTTTGGAAGCCGAGACGGGCAAGCTGATCTGGAAGAAGCACATCGAGGATCACGATACCGCGCGTCTGACGGGCGCGGCGCTGGTGCATGACGGCGTGGTCTATGTGCCGGTTGCATCCTGGGAGGAAACGCGCTCGTCGGGAGAGGATTATCTTTGCTGCACGTTCCGGGGCTCGCTGGTGGCGCTGCGGATTCGCGACGGCCAGCAGGTTTGGAAAAGCTACATGGTGGGAGAGCCGAGCGAGCAAGGCAAGACGGCGTCCGGAAAAGTCAAGTGGGGTCCCTCGGGTGCGAGCATCTGGTCGACGCCGGTGTACGATACCAAGCGCAACTTGATTTACGTGACCACGGGCGATAACTTTTCGGCGCCGGCGACGCTGACCAGCGACGCGCTGGTGGCCATCAATCCCGCCGATGGCAAGATTGTGTGGGCCTCGCAAACCACGGCCAACGACGTTTCTCCTTCCGAAAAAGGTCCGGATTTCGATTTTGGCGCGCCTCCGGTGCTGATCAAAACTCCCGAAGGGCGTGAGCTGGTCCTGGCCGGACAGAAGTCGGGGATTGTTTACGCTTTCGATCCGGATAAGAAGGGCGAGGTGGTTTGGCAGACGCGCGTGGGACGCGGCGGCGCGAACGGAGGCGTCCAGTGGGGCCTGTCCTACGACGGGCAGAAGGTCTACGCGGCGGTTTCGGACCGCGGGTCAAAGCGGGCCACCGACGCGAACGGCGCTCCGATCCGAATGATGGATCCGGAAGTAGGCGGCGGCCTGACAGCGCTGAAAGTTTCCGACGGGAGCAAGGTGTGGTTCGCTGCTCCGCCGGAGTGCGGAACGCGGCCCGGATGCAGTCCGGCGCAATCGGCTGCGTTGACGACGATTCCCGGTGCGGTATTCTCGGGGACGCTGGGCGGGATTCTTCGCGCTTACTCCACTGAAGACGGCAAGGTCTTGTGGGAGTACGATACCGCGCAGGATTTTAAGACGGTGAATGGAGTAAAAGCCAAAGGCGGCGCGATCGATGGACCGGGGCCGATGGTGATCAAGGGAATGGTGTTTGTGAACTCGGGCTACTCGCGATTCGGCGGGCTTCCGGGCAACGTCTTGCTGGCGTTCGAGCCGGAGAGCCGGTAATCACACTGCTTTGTTGTCGTAAATCAGCAGGGTTGCGCCGCCGGATGCGAAGTTCGGCAAGTCGGCTGCCGCGGCCTGGCCCTCCGGAGAGGTTAACGCCGCGCTGACGTCCGCCATCGAATCGAAGTTCAAGGTTGCGATCAAGTGCGGCGCGCTTCCGGCGAGAGCTTGCACCGGGCCGTTACTGACCGAAAGCGAGCGCAGACCTGGGATTTTTTTGGCCAGCGGGACGTGCGTCTGGTGATAGTAGCGATCGAAGGCGGCAGGGTCCGCCGGGGTGTTGTAAAGAACGAGAACTTGGGCCATAGGCTCGACTATTCTAACTGGTCGGGCCATTAACGCGATAGCAACGGTTCCATTCCGCTATCGCGGATGGCCTTGGCCGCGGCTTCCGATTTCAGGAACGCGATCAGGCGCCGGGAAGCTTCCGCTTGTTTGCCGCCCGCTACGATGGCGGCGCTGAAAATCGAGATGTATTGGATCTCCTTGGGGATGACGCCGACGAAATCGGCGCCCGGCGCGTGGAGTAACTCGCTGACCGGCTGGATCGCGATTTCGGCGTCTCCCTTGGCTACCGCGGCAACGCCGGTATTGCTGATTTTGCCCGCCAGGTCAGCGGCGATTCCGAGCTGTGGAAAAAGTTTCGACGTCATGTAAATGCCGGTGGTGCTGGCCGGGAAAGTGAGGGATTTGGCGCGCAGCAGCGTTTGTTTGAAAGCTTCCACCGTGCTGATATCAGGCTTGGATGCTCCCGCGCGCACCGCCAGGCCGAGCGGCGTTTGCGCTAAGTCCACCGCGGTTCCTCGGACGATTTTGCCTTCGGCGATCAGCTCCGAGAGTCCTTCTTTGGACATGATCACGACGTCCGCTGGAACGCCGCGGCGAAGCTGTGCGCCGATGGTGTTGGGCCCGTTTCCTTGCGACGCTCCTCTGGCGGTGGTGACTTTAATGCCAGTGCTTTTCTCGAATTGCGGCACGATCTGCTGGAAAGCGGCAGCGAATCCGCCGGAAGTGATGACGTTGAGTTGGGCGAACGATTCAGCAGGCAAGGCCAGCGCGGCGGCGATCGCGGCGCCGATCACAACTACGAATTCGAAGCGGCATCTGGTGGAAGGGCGCACAGTGGTGGGGGCTCGAGCTTACTGACCCGAGCCCCTTGTTTGCGAAGTTCTATTTAACGCTGATTTTTTCCACGGTCCAGGTGGAGCAGTCACCCTTGTAGATGACATGCGCCGACTCGCAATGGATTTCGTGGATCAAGCATGTGTTCTGGCCGTGGCCGAGGCTGGTCTGGGCCCAGCCTAGCAGCTTACCGTCCAGGTCGAATTTATATATCTTGCCGCTGAAGCCGTCGCCGCTGTACATGTACTGGGGCGAACCCGGCGTGATGCAGACGCTCCACGGCGCGCCCATGCCGGTGATCGTTTTTTCCAGCTTCAATTCGGTGTTGTAGACCTGGACGCGATTGTTTCCGCGATCGCCGACGTAGATGTTGTCGTTGGCGTCGGAGGCGATGCCGTGCGGGGTAGAGAATTGGTCGGGGCCGGAACCGTGCGTGCCGACCGCACCCACCCACATACCTTTGCTGTCCATCTTGGCGAGGCGCGAGTTGCCGTAGCCGTCGCTGACGTAGATATTGTCGTGCGAATCCCAGGTCACGTCAGTTTCGCGGTTGAATGAACCGGGGTTGCCCACCGGATAGCGGTTCTCGTCTTTCTCTTCGCGCTCCAGGAAGCGCTCCAGGTAGTCGATGGCCTCGGGTTTGCGGCCGAGCACCATTTTGACCATGCCGTTGGGGTCGAACTTGACGATCATGCCGGAGCCTTCGTCCACCATCCAGACGTTGTCGTACTTGTCGACGCGGACGGAGTGCGCGAAGGAGGCGGCGTAGTTATCCTGGCCCCATTCCTTGACGAATTTCAGATTCTGGTCGAACTCGAAGAGCTCGGCGGCCGTTCCGCCCCGTGCGCTTCCGCCCTTGCCGGTGCGCGAGTAGACGAACAGGTGACCTTTTGAATTTTTGGAGACTCCTTCGGTTTCACCGATGGTGTGGCTGGGGACGACCAATGGCAGCACTTCTTCGGTGATCTGCAGTTGGGGCGTACTTCTTTCGAGCTCAGCCTGCTTTGCCCGGGCTGCTTGCGCCTCAGGACTCATGCCGCGGCCGCCACGGCCCTGGGCTTCGGCACGCCGCAGCGAAAGCGTGCTGATGCCGATTACGAACGCCAATACGAAAAACGAAACGATCACGATAGAACGCTTCATCGATTTGACCCTCCTGTGGTCACGAATGTCGAACTTGGAACCTGTCCAGACATTGCCGGCTTCCCGTATCGGGCTATTCTACACCCAAGCGCATGCGGGTGTGGCGTCACGAACTGCCACGCCTGCGGGTTAAGATGGAGGGCATTATGAAGAATCATCGCCACAGCCGTAGAGAGTTCTTGGGCCTGACCGGAGCCGGCGTCGCCGCTGCGTTAGGCGGGCCATGGATGGGCGCAGCATGGGCTGCCGAAGAGCAGGACGCCGATTTGGTGGTGTTCAACGCTAAGGTGTACACCGTGGATTCGAGCGCACCGCGGGCGGAGGCGTTCGCGATCAAGGCAGGACGGTTCGCAGCTGTGGGAAGCAGCGCGGAGATGAAGACGTTTGCCGGCAAGCAGACCCAGATGTTCGACGCCAAGCAGATGACCATCGTGCCGGGGTTCATCGACACGCACAATCACGCGCCCGGAAATGTGCTGCTTTACGAAGTACTGGTGGGCAATCCCTACGTGGTCGAGTTTGTGACCATCGACAGCATCGTCGAGAAACTGCGAGCGCGGGCAAAGGAGACGCCGCCGGGCACCTGGGTGGAAGGGTTTTTCTTCGACGACACCAAGGTGAAGGACAACCGCCTGATCAACATTCACGACCTGGACAGGGTGTCGAAGGATCATCCGGTAGCGGTGCATCATCGCGGCGGGCACACGTCTTTTTACAACAGCAAGGCGCTGGAGATGGCGGACATCAACAAGAACACTCCCAATCCGCCGGGAGGAACGTTCGATCGCGACGCGAACGGCGATCTGAATGGCCGCGTTACGGACCGGGCGACGGCGGTGGTGAATCGTGTGGGTAAACGGCGGACATTCAGCCCGCAAGAGACGGAACAGCGTAACCGCGACGGGCTGGCATATATCTCGAAGCAGTTCGTGCGTTATGGCGTGACCAGCGTGCATCACGAAGGCGGAGATCTGTTCGCGCTGCAGCAAGTGAGGGCGCGCGGCGATCTGCTGCACCGCGTGAGCTACGAGGCCAACGGGAAGGTGTTGGATGCGATGATCGCCGGCGGGATCGAGACTGGGTTCGGGGATGAATGGATCCGGTTTGGAGCCACCTCCGAGCATACCGTGGATGGGTCGTTCTCGGAGCGGACGATGGCGCTGAGCGTGCCGTATGTAGGCGTGACGCCGCCGTATAAGGGCAATATCACGGAAACGCAGGACAGCCTGAACGCATGGATCGAACGAGTGCAGCGGGCGGGCATCCAGCCTAACTGCCACGCCAACGGGGACGTCGCTATCGACATGACGCTCACGGCGTTCGAGCGCGCGCAGAAACTGGCGCCACGCACCGACGTGCGGCCTAAGATCACGCATTGCACATTGATCAACGACGACCTCATCCGGCGCATGAAGGCCCTGAATGTGGTGCCGGCGGCGTTCACGTCGTACGCGTATTACAACTCCGACAAATTCCATTTCTACGGCGAAGAGTTGATGAAGCGCTGCATGGCGTATCGGACGTTCCTGGACGCCGGGATCGTGGCGGCGGCGGGATCGGATTTCAGTCCGGGGCCGTTCGATCCTCGGATGGCCATTCAGGGAATGGTGACCCGCACCGGCTGGAACGGCGAGACGTGGGGAGCGAATCAGCGGGTGAGCGTGGATGAAGCGCTGCGGATCAACACCATCAACGGCGCTTACAACTCACACGAGGAAGCGATCAAGGGATCTATCACGCCGGGCAAGCTGGCGGACTTCGTGGTGCTGTCGGACGATCTTCACACCGTGAGCCAGGACAAAATCAAGGACATCGAAATTGTCCGCACTGTGGTGGGCGGGAAGACGGTATATCAGGCTTAAGATTTGCAAGTGTGAGTAACGTTGGCGGATGTAACCGATCCTAACAATCTGTCATAGTGACATGCTGCTGCCGGTGCGGGCATCTAACCTTGCGGGATGCTTATACCGACAGCACGTCGCTGGTTAGTTTGTAGTTTCTTTGGTGCTTTACGGCGCTTGCGCAATTCGGTGGGCCGCCGCCCTCCGGACAGACTCCGCGAGCCGAGCAGCTCCCGCTTTCGGGCCGGCCGCATAATGGCGCGGTAACGCCGGTTGAGACACCCGCGGCTGGAGCGGGCGCGGCCACTTCCGTTAACACCATCAATCCTTCAATTCAAGTGCAGGGCGTCTTTCAGGGCAGCGCTGCCACTGGAACCGCGAGCGCGCAGAGGTTGCCGCTGACGCTCGATCAGGCGGTCAAGAAGGGAATTCAGTACAACTTGGGAGTAATCACGGCGGGCGACCAGGGACGCCTGGCGCGCGCGCAAAAGCTGGCGGCAGTGGCGCAGTTGCTTCCCGACATCAACGGGAGCGTGCAGGAATCGGTGCAGCAGATCAACCTGGCGGCGCAGGGTTTGCGCTTCAATATTCCGATTCCGGGATTTCATTTCCCGACGGTGGTTGGCCCGTTCAATTACTTCGACGCTCAGGCGAATTTCAACGAGAGCCTCAGCTTGACGGGTATCCGGAATTGGCGCTCGGCGCAGCAGAATGCGCGGTCGTTAGAGCTGTCGAACCGGGACGCGCGCGACCTGGTGGCGCTGGCGGTCTCGGGATCGTATTTGCAAATTCTGGCTTCGACGGCGCGTATCCAGACGGCCAAGGCGCAGATCCAAACCGCCCAAGCGGTGTACCAGCAGGCCGTGGACCGGAACCGCAGCGGACTGAACGCACGCATCGATGTGAATCGCAGCCTGGTGGAATTGCAGACGCAACAACAGCGGCTCACGTCGCTGGTGAATGACTTCGAAAAGCAGAAGATCACTCTGGCTCGCCTGATCGGGCTGCCCATGGCGCAGACTTTTACGCTGTCGGATAGCATTCCATATCACGAGCTGCCCGCGCCGCAGAGTGCGCGCATACATGTGGACGCGCTTTCGACGGATTTCGATGGCTACGTGGAATACATGCCGGCGGCCAGCGGTTCGGTTACCAGCCTGCTGCCGCCGGAGAACGCCACCGGCAACTTCGTAAAAATCGTACAGAGGCTGCCGGTACGCATTCGCTTCAAGAAAAACCAACGCGGGCTGGAGCGGCTGCGGCCGGGGATGTCGGTTGAGCCCAAGGTCGCGCTGGAGTAGCCTATGCCCGAGTTTGACGAGTCGCAAGGCTGGCACCCGGGCCACAATCCCTGGGCCATCGCGCTGACGGTGACGATAGCGACGTTCATGGAGGTGATGGATACATCCATCGCCAACGTGGCGCTGCCGCACATCGCCGGCGGGTTGTCGACGGGAATGGACGAGGCCACCTGGATTCTCACCAGCTACCTGGTATCGAACGCCATCATTCTGCCGATCTCGGCCTGGCTGAGCGATCGCTTCGGGCGCAAGCGATTCTATATGACTTGCGTGGCGCTGTTTACGGTCAGCTCTTTTATGTGCGGGCTATCGGTTAGTCTTCCGATGCTGATTTTCTTCCGCATCATGCAGGGCATGGGAGGGGGCGGGCTAGGACCAAGCGAACAGGCTATCCTGGCCGATACGTTTCCCGCTGCGAAACGCGGCATGGCCTTCGCGGTTTATGGCATGGCGGTGGTGTTGGCGCCGGCGATCGGGCCAACGCTGGGCGGTTGGATTACCGACAACTACTCCTGGCGCTGGATTTTCTACGTGAATATTCCGTTCGGCGTCCTGTCGCTGTTCCTCAGCAGCTTCATGGTTAGCGATCCGCCGCACATGGTGAGAAATCAGCAAGAGGCCAAGCGCAATCCGGTGGACTTCCTGGGCCTGGTGCTGGTTGCAACCGGTTTGGGCGCGCTGCAAGTGGTGCTGGATAAGGGGCAGCGCGAAGATTGGTTCGCGTCTCACTTCATCATAGGGTTCGTCATTCTGTCAGGCTGCGCGCTGGTGGCGTTCGTCTTTTGGGAGTGGAACAACAAACACCCGATCGTGCACCTGCGCCTGTTCCAAAATCGTAGTTTCGCCGTAGCGTGCCTGCTCATGCTGGTGGTTTTCGCGGCGCTGTTCGGAAGCACGGTATTAATTCCGCAATTCGCGCAGACCGAAATTGGTTACACGGCGCAGCTGGCGGGAGAACTTTTGTCGCCCGGCGGATTCGCCATTATTCTGATCATGCCGATCGTCGGACGGCTGGTGACGCGCGTGGATGCGCGCTACTTGATCGGGTTTGGTCTCGTGATCAGCGGCCTAGCCTTGTTTCGCATGACCAATCTTTTCTCAGGCATCGATTTTCGAACTCTGATGTGGTGGCGCGTCTTCCAGGCCCTGGGGGTGGGATTTCTGTTCGTTCCCATCAACACCCTGTCGTATAACGACATGAAGCCGGAACAGAGCAACCAGATTTCATCCATGGTCAACTTGATGCGCAACATGGGAGGGAGTATCGGCATCTCTTTCGTCACCACCATGGTGATCCGCCGCCAGCAAGTACACCAGGATTATCTGGCGCGCCACACCTATCAATACAATCCTCTGTTGCAGCAAACGCTGGCGGCGATGACGAAGCTGGGCTCCAGCCGGACGAATGCGGCGCTGGCGATGAAGCGCGCCTATGGCCAGATTTATGGGGCCATGCAGCAGCAAGCGGCTGTTTTGGCGTATATCGACGTGTTTTGGATCATGGGCGGGGTCTGCCTGCTGGCGATCGTGATTTTGTTTTTCGCCAAGAAGACCAAACCGGGGCAAGCCGCGATGGGGCACTGACGGCACCTATACTCAGAGTGTGTCTGTTCGCGCGCCTCGCGTGTTGAAACCTTATATTCTGCTATTCGCCGGGCTGACCGCGGTCTATCATTCCAATATGCGCCCGATCCCGTCGGGCGATTCGCTTTGCACTTCGCTGGTGCCGCTATCGATTTTGCTGGACCACTCGGTGCTGCTCGATCGCTTCGGCCCTTGGCTGTTTTCGCATGTACCTTATACCCGCGAGGTGATTCGCTTCAAGGGCGGGCATTACTACAGCGGGTATCCGATCGCGGGCGGCGTGTTGGTCACTCCTTTGTACTTGCCGCTGCTGGCGGTTCCGGGTTTGCGCGATTGGAATCCAGGGTCGCTGGTGGTGCTGGCGCGGATCCTGGAGAAATTCGCGGCCTCGGCGATCGCGGCGTTTTCCGCGGTGGTGATGCTGGCGCTGCTCCTACGCCTGACCAGCCGCTATTGGGCCTGGCGGCTGACGTTGGCGTACGCGCTGGCTACGGCCACGTGGTCCATTGCCAGCCAGGCGCTGTGGCAGCACACCACCGTGGAACTGGCGATCGTCGGGTCGCTGTATTTCCTGGAGGCCTGGTGGCGCAATCGGGAGTCGGCGGGAGCGCTGTGGCTTTGCGGGGCCTGCGCGGCTTGCGCGCTGATGATTCGACCCGGCGAAGTGGTCCTGCTGGCGGCGCTTGCGGCGGGGATTCTGGTGGCCAGGGCCCGGCTGCTCGATTACGTGCGTTTGTTCGCCCTGCCTGCATTGGGCGGGCTGCTCGCGCTGGCCTATAATCTTTACTTTTTTAGCAATCCAACCGGAACCTACACGTTTGGGATGTGGGCGGGATCGGCGCTGAAGGGCGTGGCGGGACTGTTGGTGAGTCCGGCCCGAGGATTGCTGATTTACATGCCGATCGCCGTATTCGCGCTGTGCGCCTTCCTGCCGGCTGCTTCCGATGCGAGACGCAAACACGCTCCGTTGCTGGTGGCGAGCGGTACGCTGCTGGTGCTCCATTTCCTGGTTGTTTCGCGCGTCAACTTATGGTGGGGCGGATATTGCTGGGGGCCGCGCTACCTTACCGAGATTATGCCGTTGTTGGTGATCCTGATGGCGCTGGGCTCGGCTGAATTGGAGCGGCCGTGGGTGAAGCGCTCGCTCGCGGTGGTGGCCATTTACTGCGTCTTAATCCAGGCCGTGGGCGTCTACTTTTATCCGAACGGGCATTGGGACAACACGCCGGTTTCCGTGGATCGAGCCGGATATCGAGTTTGGGATTGGCGCGACAATCCCATTCGGCGGACGCTCGACGCCGGTCCGCTATGGCAGCCTTACGTGATTGTCGCCACGGCGGTGACCGCCGGGCTCCCGGCTGCTTCGCGGAAAATGCGCGAGCTGGGCGTGCATTTGTACTGACCTTCGGTACCATGGAAAACTAATGCCTCGATCTTTGACTGAGCTGGCCGCGCAGATTCGTCTGCTGTTGATGGATGTGGATGGCGTCCTGACTGATGGAAAGCTCTACAACGTTCCCGATGCAGCCGGAAATATGGTGGAAACCAAAGGCTTCGATACGCAGGATGGAGTGTCGCTGCAATGGCTGTCATGGAAGGGAATCCAGACTGGCGTGATCAGCGGGCGGATTTCGCCGGCCACCGAAACGCGGGCGCGGCAATGCAACATGACGTACATCTATCAAGGGCATCTCGAGAAAATTCCAATACTGGAGGAGATCCTGGAGCGCTCGGGTTTCGCCGCTTCGCAAGTGGCGTACGTGGGGGATGATCTGACGGACGTGGTAGTGATGAATCGCGTCGGGCTGAGTATTGCGCCCGCCAACGCGCGGCCCGAGGTGAAGCGCTCGGCGATGCACGTCACCGAGAATCCGGGCGGGCGCGGCGCGGTGCGCGAGGTCGCCGAGCTCTTGCTTAAGGCTCAAGGCCACTGGGACGATCTGCTGCGGAAGTACGAGGTCCGATGAGCGCCGAGCGGGTTGGACTGGTGGTGGTGGCGCAGGCGGGTCCCGGCGTACTGCATGAGTTGACCGGCGTGATCGCGCGGCAGCAGGGCGATATCGCTTCGGTGGAGATTATCGAACAACTGCCGGAGTCGCGAATTTATTTCGAGATCGACTTGCCGGGCGAGCCGGCGGCGTTACAGGCGGCGCTTCGAGGATTGACGGTGGTGCGCGAGGTAACCGTGGTGAAGACGCTGCAGAAAATCTACGGCAAGCGCATTATCATCGTGGGCGGCGGGGCGCAGGTTGGGCAGGTGGCCATCGGGGCCATTTCGGAGGCGGATCGTCACAATATTCGCGGCGAGCACATTTCGGTGGATACGATCCCGCTAGTCGGCGAACAACCGCTGGCGGATGCGGTGCGGGCGGTGGCTCGATTGCCGCGTGCGCGGGCGCTGGTGCTGGCGGGTGCGCTCATGGGCGGGGAAATCGAGACGGCCGTGCGTGAAGTGCGCAGCCAAGGGTTGCTGGTAATCAGCTTGAATATGGCGGGCAGCGTGCCGGAGGCGGCGGATCTGGTGGTGACCGATCCAGTGCAGGCCGGTGTCATGGCGGTCATGGCCGTGGCTGACACCGCAAAGTTCACCGTGGGACGGCTGAGCCGGCGCGTATTCTAGAAAGTTCGCCCCCTACAAATAACAGTGCGATACACGCCGCTTCGGTCTTTTGATTGGAATGCGGATTGTTAACGTATCCGGGGGAGTGGGGACAGGGCCTGCCAGGGCGGTTTTCATTGCCAGGACGAAGTCGTCCAACTCGTCGAGCCGTTCTTGGCAAACCGAGCAGAGGAGCAAATGTTCTTCCACAGGTTCGCTCTCTTGGTCGGACAGCTTTCCCATGGCGTAGCTTTCCAGAAGGTGATCCGGAAAATGACAGGTAGCAGTGTTCATACAGAACCTCCTCGGCGACCGAAGTCTGGGCCACCGACTGCTTTTAGCCTCGAAGGGCCGTTAGATGGCCAGCGATTCTAAAAGCCAGAGTGCGCCGCGCTGGCGGAAGTTCTCAAAGAAATTGCGCGCAGGGGACGTTGTTGCAATTTTCGCTGCCCCAGCTCGCCAAAGCGCGCCTTGGCTCGCGACTTCAGCAGGCGAAACTGAGTCTCGGTCAAGTTCATTTCCTCGCAGATCTGTTCCTGGCTTTGTTCCTGTAAATAGAAGCGGGTCAATACGTCGCGGTCGCGATCCGACATTTCGCGCAAGACCTCGGCCATGAGATCGACCTTCTCGCGGAAAGCGGCGCGCTGCTCCGGATTGCGGCGGGCGTCGGCGACGCGTGAGTTCAGGTCCAGACTAATATGGTCGCGGCGGCGATGAACCAGGTGGTCTATGTGGGCGGCAACCTGGCGGCGTAGCACCGTGCGAACGAATCCCATCAGGCGCTCTGGCTCCCTCAAGTCGCCCCGGCGAATGGCTTTGACGACAATGAGAAACGTATCGTGGATCTTGTCGTCGATCTCCTGGCCTCCGAGTTGGCGGCACAAATAGAAGCGGACCCCTTTGGCGAACAGACGATACAGCTCTTCCATCGCAGATTCTTCGCCGCCGTGGATTCGCTCGACCAGTTCGGTCCAGTCGACCGAATTACTCCCGATCTCAGCCGCATCGGTTTCATAGGGCGTGGCCACGGCCGTTTCGGGGGCGGTGTCTACAGCGACCCCGGAGTGCCGTTCGGTCCGATTGGCTTGGGTTCTGATAAGTCCGAGCTTTCCTGTTGTTACAACCATTTCCCACTAACTCCTTTCCCACCACGTGGAAGGCGCACCAATACCGCGCCACGCACGCGCTTACGTTTCCTAAAATTCCTTTTGGATTTCCTCCGGCGAGGGCTGGGAATGGCGCGTTGGACAACGTGTCATTCTAAGAGCAACCAGTCAGGCGTTTCCCGTACCGGAGCAACTGGTACTCCAAACAATGTCCGTAGTCCCGAAGATCCCAGCGGTGCGCGGCTTGGCGGCCTGCCCGAACCAGAAGGAATTAATTCGTTTGGCCGCGCCAGGCGGTGAAATGCCAAGGCTTTCCTGGTCAAAGCCTGGACATCTCTAATGGTGCGGCCGCGCTAAGAAGGTAGCCGAAGCGTTAGCTGGATATAGTTCGTTGCCGGACGAGTCGTAGGGCTTTCGCCGCGCTTCAGGAATGGCCGATGGGTGGAAAGTCTATGGACCATGGTGAAATCCCCCGGCGCGCTGGTGCGGGCGCTCAGAGGTGGGCGTAAGGGCGGTCCGACGGATGGAAAGTTGACTGGAATAACTATCGGGTTGTTTCACCAATTCGCCGCGTGAAACATTTTCGGGCAGTGGGAGTCTACTTGCTTCGACTGGGAGCAGTCGGATTCGCCATCGAGTCCGTGTCAGCGTGCACTCTTGTTCCGATAAGAGCTCCCAGTCGGTGCCCATTCCAAGGCAATCTTGCCTCCCGAGCGTTCGAGGGTCGCGTCACGCGGCGGCTGTAAGGCTCTAATACGCTGGAACGAAAGAAAATTTCCAGGTTGCTCGATGGCTCGCGCCTAACCCAGCCCTGCGGCCACGTGGGGTGAGAGCGGGGGTTTTGACCCAAAACCGATCCCGAGCCGCAACTACGGAGTCGGCAGCGCCTTCTGATAGAAATCGGTCATCGACTTGTGCAGATTGTCCAGGCAGGCCTTCTTCGTATACAGCATGTGCCCGGCTTCGCAATAGGTGAGGCCTATATGACTGCTTAGCGCCGGTTGCAGGCCGATGTGGTTGACCGTGTATTCGGTGGCGAAGAAAGGCGTTGCCAGATCGTAGTAGCCGTTGGCGATGATGACCTTCAAATTAGGATTCTCGGTCATGGCCTGGCGCATCATCTCGGCGGTATTCAGGTAGCGATTCTCAAAGTGAGCATAACTCCAGGGCTGGACCTTGTTGGTCAGCGCTTCGTATGTGAGATCGGTGTCGTACTTCAGATCTTTGCGGATGTATTCGTTGAATACCGCTGTGAAAACACCCTGTACTGAGGCGTAGCTGGGGTCATATTCGGGCCGTTCGCCGGCCGAATCCAGATCCGCGCCTTCCAGCCGGCTGTCGTAGCGTCCCACGGTCTTGCCTTCCTTGCGCAGCAATTCCTTGGTGAAGCGCTGGATGGGAATTCGCAGGTTCGCTTGGTCGATATATTCTTCCGACAAGCCCGTGAGACGCGCCAGCTGCTTCACTACTTGCGAGCGCTCGGCGGCGGTCAACTTGTCGCCCTTCATCAAGGCGACGTTATACTCGTTGGCCGCGAAACGGCGCGATTCGCCGACGGCTTTTTCCAAGTCGGCTTGCAGGTCCTTGGGCAGCTTCTTGTGATACCAGGCCGTGGCAGTGTAGCTAGGCAAATAAAGCGCGTAAGGAAGCTCGTTGCCGGGGTTGAAGGAAATGGTTTCGAAATTGAGCACGCTGGAGATCAGAGTGATCCCGTTCAAATAAATCCCGTCGTTATTGAGCAGGTATTCGGAAAGCGCGGAAGCGCGCGTGGTGCCGTAGCTTTCTCCGGCCAGAAACTTGGGCGAGTCCCAACGCTCGGAGCGCACCAAATAAAGGCGGATGAATGCGGCCACGGACTGGAGATCGCCCTCGAAGCTGTGAAATTCGGATGGATTTACGCCCGGCGCCGGACGGCTGAAGCCGGTGGATACCGGATCGATGAACACCAGGTCGGTAAACTCCAGGGCAGTGTCGTCGTTGTCCAACAGATGGTAGGGCGGTTTGGGCTGCTCGCCTTCCGGGCCCATTTCGACGCGCTTGGGTCCGAGAGCGCCCATGTGCAGCCAGATGGATGCCGAACCGGGCCCGCCATTGAAGGAGAAAGTGATGGGCCGCTTGGCGGGGTCCTGGACGTCACTGCGGGTATAAGCGACATAGAACATGCTGGCCCAGGGTTTAGTGTCGTCCTTCTTTAAAACCAGCGTTCCAGCGGTAGCTGTGTAGGGGATTTTCCGGCCGTTGATGGTGATCTCGTGTTCGGTTTTGGAGGTGGTTTCCACGGCGGGCGGGGCGGGGAAACGCTCGGATGTGCTGGATCCGTCGGCCTCTGATTGCGCGCCGGCAGCAGCGCCGCCTCGTCCTCCGCGGCCGGGTCCTTGAGCGTTGGCCGAAGCGATGAGCAGTGCCGAAGCGGTGAGCAGATAGAGCGAGGGAAGGCGCACAGAAGTCTCCTTAGTCGAGATGTCGCTAGCAACATGGTAGCGTGGATGGCCCCGCTGCACGTGCTTCCGCGATGCCTCAGGAGCAGGTCTAGGTCTTCTGTCTCCAGACTATTCGTTCAAGAGAATGGCGCGGCGAGATCGGGCGGCCCGGAGGTTCTCATCGCCATCGGCTTACCCTTGATCGCGCTCGCGCCAGCGAAGCAGCGTGCCGCACTCACACTTTAGTACTATTTCTCCACCATATTGACTGGTGGCAGCCAAACTGGTGAATTGGTCCTGCCAGGGATTGCTCCCTTAGGCGTCGGCGCGAAAGAAGCTACCGACAATGCTGCTTAACGGTAGCGTGAGGTCGTGTGCGGTAGTGGGTTTCCCACCGCGAACACCAGCCTGATTGGTCAATCCTGACGGCCTCCATCAGCCCCGATCTAAGATTCCAAGTCTAGTCGGACGCTCTCGTACCGCGCGCGGAGTAGGGGGATCAAATTCCGCCCACTTGCGATCTCGCGTAAGTCGGTCTCGTCAATCACGACGATGACGACCCCGCGATCTTGAAAGACCTTCAATTGCTCCCGGGCAGCGTCGTCCCCGGACTTTTTCCCCGAAATGCCATGCTTGGAGAAGAGGATGCCGAACCTTGCCTTGACCGAGTCTAGTACCCGACAAAATTTCGCAAATTCTGTGATCCCGGCGGGTTCGCGCCAATCTTTGCATTCGCACACGAAGTACCGTCCAAACTCGCCACGAAAGTCTAGCTGGACACCCTCCATTGCACACACAAGATCGTAGTCCGTCGCGTGACTCCGCTTGCGACGGTAGACGCGGCATCCGGGCATGATGCTCAGCAAATATTCAGCAAGTAATTCCAATTGCTTGCCAGTCCCATCTCCCAGTCGGTCCAGAAGGAACACGATATACTGGCGGTTGGCCGGATACAAGTCCACCTCTTCGGAGGAGGAATAGCCGGTCATCCACTCTTGATCCAGTTGCTGTAACACCCATTCGGGAAACGCGCCGGATTCGGGATCATCTTGAAACAGTCGGTGCGCGTCCTTGGCGTACTGCGTAATCAGGCTGTGATGGAGGCCAAACGTCCAAGCGGCCCGGAAGTATGACCCGGTATGCTCTGGCGATACGGTGCCTCCACTCGCAATCGCGTCTTCAATCAGCGTCAGCATGATAAACCGGCGGGCCAGGACTGGCCGCCCAAGGCGGAGATGACAATCGCTCATCCATACAAGAGGCATTCCCTTCATCACATGCTCACGGGTCTTGAGCTCGTGTGCCTGCTGGTGCAGATACAGGCGCTCGAAGACCGCGACAGCCTCATGGAAACGGCCGCGATTCAAGAGAACCAATCCGCTCACCTCCCACGGGCGCGTTGCTCCGGTGCTAACATCCTGAGGAGAATAGAGCCCCGGTAGCACGTCGCACAGATGCCACCCTCCATCGCGATCTTCAAGGAGCGCGCGACATTCCTTTGGCAGCGCTTCGATCTCTTCTTCAAACGTCAATGGGATCTCTGGGTCGTTCCAGGTCGACGTCGCTCGAAAGACAACCATCCGCAGGATTGGCCATGGAGTCATAATACTCCGAGGTGTGGTATCGCCGGTGGTCAGACCCTGGTATCAAGCAGATCCAGCTTTTCGCTTCTTCTTGTGGACTTGATGGTGGTGCGCTAGATTTGTGTCCTTATGGAGCACTGATGGCGTCGCCTATAGGGAAGCAGATATATCTCGAAGAGTTTGCAACAGTGCACCTAGGAACGAACTGTCTGGGCCAATAGGCACGTCAGCGGTCTCCCTCAATTGCCTTCCTTCGCCACTCAAAGACTGTGGCAGCTCACCTGCCAGTGCGCGAAGTCGGGAAGAAAATTGCTTTTGAAAGAGGCGCACACTTTCAAGTCCAACAGGGATGGCCCGCGGACTCCCGCTGGCAGCTAGTTCTAATTCTTGGCGCTCAGCTCGAAAGCTCTCTAAATCACGAATGAGCGCGACCACTTTCGATCTAAGAGGGCCTGCCTCTGTTACCTTCCTGTGCTCGTCGTGCCACGCCAAATAGCAGGATATAAAAATACAAACGACGGCGATCGATTTGAACAGGCCCCACGGTATCGGTCGGTTTTTCCAACGCTCCCAGCCTCCGACAAGTAGCATCAAGACACCCCCCGTAAGGATGCTTGACCAATGCTGAAGCACTGCCCAAATGAATTGGAGGACGTCCAAGGATGCCCCACAATACCACAGTGCGTGATATCATCGCGGCCATGAAAATCATCACCATTGCGCTGCTTCAGGTGCTGGTCCTTGGGGTAGGCTACTCCCAAAATTCCAAACCTGCTCAACCAATCATTCAATCTGGAACCAATGGGAGATATCAAATCGTGATGAATCCGGAATTTGCAAGGAATACGTTTCTGGTTGACACACAAGTTGGTAAGGTCTGGCGGTTGACGCAATTTACAGATGTTAAAGGCGAACCCACTGGGTGGGTGGTCATGGCGAGGTTGGACACCGATCAGGATGTCTTTGCTTGGGCGCTTCGTCAAGGCTTTAAACCGGAGACACAGAAGTAGCGCACTGCCGATCTGGTGGATGGCAGCGCGTGCTAAACTCACCATTAAAGCCCTCCATGTTGTTGCCTTTCCTCCACCGCGTCGCGTCCGGGGAGCATCTTTCGGCTCAAGAAGCGCGTGAAGCCATGCTGGCGATTCTCGAAGGAGAGACGACTACCGCGCAAATTGCCGCGTTCCTGGTGGCGCTGCGAATGAAAGGCGAAACGCCGGAAGAGCTGCTTGGATTTGCGCGCGCGATGCGCGAGAAGAGCGCTCGCGTCCAGATCGCGGTCGATTCCGAACCGTTGCTCGACACCTGCGGCACAGGTGGAGACGGAGGTGGAACGTTCAACATCTCCACCATCGCGGCTTTGGTTGTAGCGGGGGCTGGAGTGCGCGTGGCTAAGCACGGGAATCGGTCGCTCTCGGGCGAATGCGGCAGCGCCGATTTGCTGGAGGAGTTCGGAGTGCGCCTTCTGACTACGCCGGATTCAGTGGCGTGCGCGATCCGCGAGGTAGGCATCGGGTTCATGTTCGCGCCGGCTTTTCATCCCGCCATGAAGCATGCGCAACCGGCTCGCACGGAATTGAAGATGCGAACCGTATTCAATCTCCTGGGGCCGCTGGTGAATCCGGCGGGGGCCACGCGGCAGTTGATCGGCGCGCCGTCGGTGGAGGCCGCCGAACTGATGGCCAACGCGCTGGCCCGGCTCGGCTCGGAGCGCGCCTTCGTGGTGCACGGATCGGACGGCCTGGACGAGGTAACTATCTGCGGATCGACCGACGTATTCGAAGTCCATCAAAACCGGGTTCGGCGATTTGCCTGGAGTCCGGCGGACTTCGGAGTCCAACCGGCGCAGTTGGCCGAACTCGCCGGAGGGGACCGGTCAGTGAATCGCCGCATTGCAACGTCGATTCTTGAAGGCGAGCGCGGCCCTCGTCGCGACATTGTGCTGGTGAATGCCGCGGCCGCTCTGCTCGCAGCCGGGGCCGAAGAAGTCGGAGAAGCGATGCGGCTGGCCGAACGTTCTTTAGATACCGGAGCAGCCGCGCAGAAACTGGAAGCGCTGGCTGGCGTTAGCGGCCATTGAGCACGTACTCGGCGAGCTGCTGCATGTCGTCGACCATCAGGTCCGGCGGATCTTGCTCGAACGTTTCCGGTTGAAAACCATAGGTGACGCCGCAAGCCATCACTTGCGCGTTGCGGGCGGTACGGACGTCCACGTTGCTGTCGCCGACCATGATGGTCCGCTCCTTGGCGGCGCCGCTTTCTTCGAGCAACGTCAGAATGCCCACTGGGTCTGGTTTCTTTTGTTCAAAACTGTTGCCGCCGTAGATGCGAAAGAAGTGCGATCCCAGGCCCAAGCCCTGGACCAGCGCCTGGCTGAAACGCACGGGCTTGTTGGTCAACACCGCCATCTGCATGCCGGCGTCGTGCAGGCGATCGAGCGCCTCCCGCACGCCCGGGTAGACGTAGGTGTTATCGAGCATGTGCTCGCGATAGTAGTCCAGAAAGTAACGCAAGGCGCGCTGGACATCGGCTTCGCCGGCCTCCGGGCCGAGCGCTCGGCGCACCAGGACCGGCGCTCCGCTGCCGACGTAAGTGGCGACTAGATCGGCCGAAATGGGGGCGAGATCCATGTGGGCGCGGGTCGCGTTGACGGAATGAACCAGGTCGATCTTGGAATCGATTAGCGTTCCATCCAGGTCGAAAATTAGCAGCTTCATTCGCGGCGCGCGTCTCCCGGACGTTTTGCCAGGCGGCGCGCTTCCCAGTCCTTCTGCGCTTTTTCCTTGGCATCGCGAAAGGCGTCTTTGATGTCGTGCGGCGTCATGGCGGCCAGGACTCCCGCGACATCCACGACGTAGGGGAGGAACTTCGAGTCCATCACCGAGCGCGGCGGCGGTGAGGGTGCAAATGCGAGCAGCACCGTTGCCATGGCGGCGCAGATGATGAATCCGCGGACCACACCAAAGGCCCCGCCCAGCAGGCGATCGAACCAGGATAGCCCGGCCCACTTGAAAAATTTCGCCAGGATGCGTCCCACGATGGCCCCGGCGATGACGACGCCAAAGAAGATTACGAAGAATCCGATGAGGTTGGCCATCTGACGGGAGGAAACATAGTCGAGCACGTAGGCGCCGACCACTCCGTAGGACCAAAAGCCGATGAAGATGCCGAAAATAGCGGCGATGAAGCCGATGCCGACGCGCGCGAAACCGGCGGCCAGCCCCGTTAGCACCGACAAACCCAGCACCATAATCAGGACGAGATCGATCCAATTCATAAGGTCTTCCCCGTTAGCACTCGATAAGCCTCGCGGTATTTTTCGGAGGTGCGTTCAATCACTTCCCGCGGCAGCGCGGGCGCCGGAGGCTGCTTGTTCCAGTGGATGGATTCCAGATAGTCGCGAACGTACTGTTTGTCGAACGATGGCTGCGGGCCGCCCGGCTGATAGGTGTTGCGCGGCCAGAAGCGCGAGGAATCCGGAGTGAGCACCTCGTCGGCCAGAATCAACTGGTCGCCCAAGAAGCCGAATTCGAATTTAGTGTCGGCGATGATGATGCCGCGCGTTTCGGCGTAGCTCGCCGCGCGTTTATAGATCGCTAGAGTCAGTTCGCTCAGGCGGCCAGCCAGAGCCGGACCGAGCTGAGCCGTCACGGCTTCGAAGGCGACGTTTTCATCGTGCCCGGATTTGGCCTTGGTTGCGGGCGTGAAGATCGGCTGAGGAAGCGCATCGCTTTCGCGCAGGCCCGCGGGAAGCTGGATGCCGCAGATCTTGCCGTCCTTGCGGTAATCCTTCCAGCCCGACCCCGAGATGTAGCCGCGGGCCACGCACTCGATGTCGATCATTTTGGCGCGGTGCACCAGCATGGATCGGCCCTCGAGCTGGTCGCGGTAAGGGTGGAACTGGGCCGGGTAGTCGTCCACATTGGCGGACACGAAATGGTTGGGAACGATGTCGCGCAGGAGGTCCAGCCAGAAGACCGTGAGCGCGGTCAGGACGCGGCCCTTATCGGGGATGGGCGCAGGGAGGATATAGTCGAAAGCCGAGAGCCGGTCGGTGGCGACGATGACCAGGAAGTCGCCGGCCGAGTACACGTCGCGAACTTTGCCGCGGGCACAGCGCTCGATGCCCGGCAGGCTGGTTTCAAAGATGGGAGCCAATACTTACAGTTAGCACGATGGCGGCGGATTTGGTAATACCGTCTGAAAAATGTTTTGGACGCCAATCGGCAGCAGCTTGGGGTTGTATATCGGGAGTCGAGCCTACCGGCCGTCCATCTGCAATCCTCACGGCGCGGGAGGCGTTTTCAGCTCTATACGTACCTGGTCGATCGCGGCATCCGAATCGTTTTGAACCGGAGCGGAGCCTGGCGCTAGCCACTTGAATTTTGCGCCCGTCACCACAACCGCCGGGGCTTCCGGATGCGCTGAAGCCGGGCATAGGCTTTGCGCGGCGCAATGCACGCGCAGAATCCGGATCATGCGGCTCTCGTAGGGCGTGTTGTCGGCGGGAGCGCGGCGGACATCCTGTTCGGGCAGGTCCACGCGCTCGGTCTTCAATTCGATCCTCAGATACTCGCTCTCGATGCCGTCCAGCTCCTCGGCGACGTGCCTTTCATACACTGCCTTTTGAAAACGTATCCCGCCGGCCTTTACGGGAGGGCGAATGACCGGCTCTTCGCCCGTGTGCGTCAGTTTCAGGCGCCCGCCATCGGTGACGTAAACATAAACCGTCGGCGCCGGAGGATGCTCGTGTTCGGCGGTCTTCTCGTGCGGCAGATAGTGGACGCGCACAATGCGCACCCAGGGGTTTTCGAACTCGATCGTCGCGTCAGTCGCATACTCCTGAGCGAAAGCAGCCGCACCGAGTGCAACGGCCAGAGGCCAGATTTTTCGCATGTCCGAAGTTCGATCTTAGCAGGCCGTAAGCGGGCCGGACGCCCCTGCGCACAATCAACTATTGCAGCGGCACGCTAGGCAACACCGGCGGCGGAGTCTCGGTAGAGGGATCCTGCACGTATTGCTGGCCAATTGCGTTGGTCAGGAGCCTCTGAAAGGTCGCAAAACCGACGTCGAAACTCGCGCCTGGCCTGCTGCCGCCAGGAACCACAAGCTGCGCGGTTTCCGGCGGGGCCTCGAGCGTCAGGGGTGTCAAGTTACGCAACTGGTCCAGATTCTGCGCCGTGTAGTATACGCGAACCAGAAATTCGCCCGTGTCCATGGATTGCCGCACTTCGAAGACTAGCGCTCCACCAGGCGCGCAAAAGTCCGGCTGATAACCGGGCAGTTGCCAGTGCATCTTGAGAAGGCCCGCCAATCCCTCTACGTAGGCGTCGGAGCTAATTACCACGAGCACTTTGGCGGCGGGGCTGCTAAATGCGCCTGGCACGGCTTCGCCAATCACGGCTTGCTTCATCGAACGAAGCACATGCGCGGCAGCATTCGAGCTTTGCACTTGGTCCACATAGGGGGCCGTCATCGCGATACTGAGGGTAAGCGTCGCCAGCCGGAGCTGTTGGGAAAGAGCATCGACGGAAAGCTCGCCCCAGGCTACGTCCGCGGGCGCCATGCCGGCCGCGTATTCCATTACAAACGGATCGGCGGCATTCACGGTATCTTCCAGTCCGCCCAAATCCAGAACACCCCCGGTGTATAGCGGGCCGGCCGAGGCACTCAGAGGAATCGTTTGAGCGGTCGGGTCGGTGACGCCGGATGGCGTGGGGGGCGGCGGCTGCGCTCCGTTCTGATAGTTGTAAAGCACGCTGCGAACCAGAGAAAACTCCGCGCTGTAAGCGGATGCCAATGCTGTCCCACTGTTGTAAATATTTTGAGCTTCGTTGGCGGCCCGAGTAGAATTCACTATCGCCACGTTAGCCAATATCGGATCGAAAACCGGATCCGGTTGACCCAGTGCATAGGAGTGTACCGGCACCGTGGCGCCAGGAAAGAGTCCATTTCCAAACATCGTGGCGGTTAGATTGGAGCGCTGAATGGAATTGGCACGAAAGTACGAGGACGCTAAATCGGTTGCGTTATCGCCAGTCAAGAGGCCTTCGGCGAGCAGATAATCGCGAAAATAAGTACCGAGCAGGACTTCGGCCTGCTGCCCGTGCACAGTCAGGTAGCCGGTCGAGACGCCGAAATCCGGATACGCTCTGGGTGAATACTGTGCGTAATCTGCCGGTGAGACTGTTGACGCTCGCACGCCATGACGGCCAAAGATGATGATCTGCTTCAGAATGGTGTTGTCGTTAGCGATCGTCTGCGCCGACGCCAGGCCCCCGCCGGCGGCGAGAAACAGCAGGCTTGGAACGAGATAGTTACGTCTGAATGTGAACATTTGCTTGAAATAGTGGCCGCTGAGTCGAAAACGTCTCAGCTTGGAACGGAAGCAGCATAATTGCGGGCGACTCTAAACAACCTCCCGATATACTAAGGAATTGCGATTATCCATCCTGGTTCCTGTCTACAACGAGCGCACCGTCGTGGAACGCAGTCTCGCCCTGGTGCTCGCGGCTCCGCTTCCCGAGAATATGGAGCGCGAAATCATTATTGTGGATGATTGTTCTACCGACGGCACTTCGGAGATCCTGGAGCGCCTGGCAGCCCAAGAGCCTTGTATTCGCCTCACTCGCAAGAAGGTCAATGAGGGCAAGGGCGCGGCGGTGCGGACCGCTATCCAGCACGCGACCGGAGATTTCTGCATCGTGCAGGATGCCGATCTTGAATATGACCCTTCCGACTATCGCCGGCTGCTGCGGCCCTTGCTGGACGGTAACGCCGACGCTGTCTTCGGATCGCGCTATCTGGTGAGCGAACAAACTCGCGCGCTGCCGTTTTGGCATTCCATGATCAACAAGTACCTTACGCTTCTGTCGAACATGTTCTGCAATCTGAACCTGACCGACATGGAGACAGGCTACAAGGTATTTCGCACGGATTTGCTCAAGAGCATTCCGATCCGTTCAAATCGCTTCGGCTTCGAGCCCGAGATCACGATGAAGTGCGCCAAGCGCAAGCTGCGCATTTATGAGGTGCCGATCAGCTATCACGGGCGCACCTACGAAGAAGGCAAGAAGATCGGTTGGAAGGACGGCCTGAAGGCCTTGGGCGTGATTTTGCACTATTGGCTCATCGACGATCTGTATTCGGCGCCGTACGGGCGTACATTTCTGAACAGCTTGAGAACGCCGCAGTATGTGAACTGGTTGACCCGCATCGTGCGTCCTTATGTTGGCGACACGGTGCTGGAGCTGGGGGCCGGCATCGGAAACCTCAGCGCCAGCTTGATGGGGAGGCGATTACTATATGTTGCCGCGGAGACCGATCCGCTGTATCTGCATGCGTTGCGCAATCGCTTCCTGCGCACGCCCAACGTTGAGGTGCTGGCTTTGGATCCCGAGCGTGCGGAAGATTTTCAACAAGCCGGCGGACCCTTCGACACGGTGCTGTGCGTGAATCTTCTGGAATACCTGGACCATCCTGAAACGGCGGTCCGTGCCGCTGTCGGCGTCCTCAAGCCGGGCGGATCGATGGTCGTGCTGGCGCCGCAGGGCCCGGCGCTGTATGGGACCCTGGATAAGACGTTGGGACAACGGCGGCGCTTCAGCCGGCCGGGGCTGCGCGCTTTCCTGGAACAGACCGGTCTTCAAGTGAAGGAGATGCGCCAGATAAATAAGATCGGAACACCGGGCTGGTGGCTGTTCGGCAAGGTGCTGCGCAGACCCTACCTCAACAAGCCCATGCTGAAGGTATTTGACAAAAGCGTTTGGATCTGGCGCCGAATCGATCCATTGCTGCCGTGGCGCGGCTTGTCGCTGATCGCGGTGGCAAGCAAGGAATAATTCTGCAATGGACGCGTGTGTAGTTACGGGAGGCGCCGGTTTCATTGGCTCCAGCCTGGTGCGCGCGTTACTCGCGCAGGGACGATGCCGGGTACGCGTGATCGATAACTTTCTGACCGGCTATGAGCGCAACCTGGCGGAAGTGCGATCGCGCATCGAGTTGGAGCAATGCGATATTCGCGACTATGACGCCGTCCGAGCGGCCATCGGCGGCGCCAGTGTAGTTTTTCATTTGGCCGCCATTCCCTCGGTTCCGCGCTCCATTGAGGAGCCTTTGCTTTCGCACCAGGTGAATATCGACGGGACATTCAATGTGTTTCGCGCGTGCGCAGAGAACAAGGTACAGCGGGTGGTGTACGCGGCTTCCTCGTCGGCCTATGGCGATACTCCCACGCTGCCGAAGGTCGAGAGCATGGCGCCGCGGCCCAAGTCGCCCTACGCGGTGCAAAAGCTGGTGGGGGAATATTACGCCAGCGTGTTCCATTCCTGTCTGGGACTGAACACCGTCGCGCTGCGCTTTTTCAACGTATACGGCGAGCGTCAGGATCCATCCAGCCCATACTCGGGCGTAATCTCGGTTTTCATGCGGGCCTTGATCGAGCGCCGGCCGCCCACTATCTTCGGAGACGGCGGGCAAACACGCGACTGGACCTATGTAGAAGACGTCGCATCGTTGTGTCTGAAGGCGGCGACGGCGGACGGGATTGCGGGCAAGATGTACAATGCCGGAAACGGCGAGCGCTGCTCCTTGAATCGCGTCTGGGAGCTATTGCAGAAAATGGAAGGCGTGTCGCTGCCGGCCCGGTATGTCGAGGCGCGGGAAGGTGACGTACGAGATTCGCAGGCCGACCGGACCGCGGCCGCTCGCGATCTGGGACACGCTCCCCGATTCACGCTGGAAGAAGGCCTCCGGCGCACCCTAGCCTGGTACAAGACGCAATAGTATGATGCTGGCGATCATTCGCGATACGATCCGCAAAATTCCCAAGGGCAAGGTGTCCAGCTATGGTGAGGTGGCACGAGCCGCCGGGTTTCCAGGCCGGGCGCGGCAAGTGGTCTGGGCGTTGCGAAATGCGCGCGCGCTGCCGTGGCATCGCGTGGTTGGCGCCGGCGGTAAGATCATGTTGCCGGGAGAAAATGGCATCGAACAACGGCTGCGCCTGGAAACTGAAGGCGTGGCGTTTCGCGCCGGACGAGTGTGGATGGAGAAACATCAACACGATTTCGCGCCGGCCCGGCGTGTTAAACATAAGCCGGCTGCGCCTGGGAAGAGAACAAAATAGGCCGCATCTTTCGCGCGAACTCGGCCTCCGAGAACTGAGCTGCGTAGGTCTGTAGCGCCTGCGGATCGAGGTGCGGTTCGCAATTGTCCCAATGCTCAATAGCCTTCTCCAGAGCTTCATCGGTGGCTTCGGCATAGAGCAGACCGCCGCGCGGGCTTGCGGTGGGAACGCTTTCGAGAGCGCCACCCTTGGCGAGCGCGATTACGGGCTTGCCGCTAGCCAGCGCCTCCACCGCGGTAATGCCGAAGTCCTCTTCGCCTGGCATCAGAAAAGCCCGGCAACGCGCGTAGAGTTCCCGGAGATCCGCATCGCTCACGCGTCCACAGAATTCGATGTTGCCTCGAGCAAGCCGCCTCAGCGATTTGAATTCGCGGCCGTCCCCCACCAGCCGGAACTTGCGGCCGTTGTTGGCGAACACGCGCACCGCGGCATCCAAACGCTTGTACGCCACGAATTCGGAAACGATCAGGTAATAAT
>DATJWJ010000110.1:0-41478 GCA_035501355.1 Bryobacteraceae bacterium
CGAAGCCGGCTATGTGGTGGCGGTGGACACTGTGAGCGCCGGCTACCGCGAGCGCGTGCTGGCCGTGTCCGGAAGCTCCGCCCGCATGGCGGAGGGTTGCAAAGACACTCCCGTGGATACCGCCATCGTGGGCATTGTTGACGAAGTGGCGATGGATTGAGGCGGAACTATGTACCTCGGGCGTGTGATCGGACGCGTTTGGGCCACCGTCAAGAACCCCAGCATGGAGGGGCAGCGCCTGCTGCTGATTCAGCCGGTCACGCCGCATTTGGAAGCCACCGGCCGCCGCGTGGTGGCCATGGACTGCACCGGCGCCGGCGCCGGCGAACTGGTCTACTGCGTGCGCGGCAAGGAAGCCAGCTTTCCGTTCCTGCCGGCCGAGGTTCCTGCCGACAACACCATCGTCGGGATTGTCGATGAACTACATCTGGAGCGGCCAAGCTAGATGCTGATCGCGCGGGTTATCGGCGAGCTGGTTTCAACTCAGAAGCACGCGAGCCATCTGGGACGCAAGGCACTGGTAGTGCAACCGCTGGATCTGGACGGATCGAATCGCGGCGACCCGGTGATCGCTTTGGACGCAGTGGACGCTGGTGTCGGCGACCGAGTGCTGCTGGTGACCGAGGGCTTCAGCGCCATGACCAGCGTAGGCCGGCCCGAATCACCGATCGACATGGCCGTGGTGGGCGTAATCGATCGGCTGGACATCGACAGCGGCAGCCCGCCTGCGCCAGTTCGGAATCAGAATAACAGCTAGAGCCACCAGGCCAACCAGTTTTACCACTTCCATGACTCCGTAGATGGCGTGGAGTCTTCCAAATTGGCCGGCAGCCGAAGCGTTATCAAGGTGCGCGGCGAGCGAGAGCATTTGTGGCGTGACTCCAAAATGCTGGATCGCGACCAGGATCAGCAGAGCGCCCGAGAGGCCGGCTTGAATGCGGCTGCGCACGCCGAAGATGAGCGCCGCCGTTAACAGGATGCCCAGAAGCAACTCGGCCCGCTCCCAGTTCACGAAGAAGACCTGGTTTAGCCGGCCGGCCATGTCGCGAAGCGCGGCGTGAGTCTCGGAATTGCCCAGTACATCGGCCATCTGGAAATTTTGGATAGCTACAAAGATCATGAACAGGCTGCCCATGATCCAGGCTCCGAGCACCAAGGCGGAAACGCGCCGCTGATCCATCCAAGACCAGTTTACCTATGTTTTAAGTCAGCTTACATTCCGCCTCAATGGAGCTGATCGCATCCTGGTAGAAGTGCCAGCCCTTGAAGGTATTCTGTGATACTATTGATGTTCAAGTTGAATTAGTGACCTGCTAGGTGGGCACACGTGCGCCGAGCGACAGCTGGAGGCTGGACCGTGTCGGGCCAGGCCCGAATGTGGCCTGCACGTAAGGAGTGCAGTCATGAAGCCATGGTTGCCGTCTGGGCTTGATTCGGAGCAATCCAGTTCCAAGCCCGCTTTCAAAGATCCCGCTCTGCTTAACTCGGACGATCCACTGGCGCGTATCCTGGATCTGGCCGACGACGCCATTATTTCCACCGACGAATCGCAGCGGATCATCCTTTTCAATCAGGGCGCGGAGAAGATCTTCGGCTATTCGGCTAAGGAAGTCAGCGGGCAATCCTTGGACATCCTTCTGCCGGAGAGCGCGGCGAGGACTCACCAACGGCATATCCAGGACTTCGCTGCCTCTCCGGTTGCGGCGCGGCGCATGGGCGAACGCCGGGAAATCCGGGGCCGGCGTAAGAACGGCATCGAATTTCCCGCCGAGGCCTCCATCTCCAAGGTACTGGTGGACGGGCAGAGCATGTTCACCGTCATTCTGCGCGACGTCACCGAGCGCGTGGCCAACGAAGAGCGCATCCGCGCTTCGTTGCGCGAGAAGGAGGCGCTGCTCAAGGAAATTCATCACCGCGTCAAGAACAACCTGCAGGTGGTGTCCAGCCTGCTCGGCCTGCAGTCGCGCGCGGTGCAGGATACGGAGACGCGCAAAATGTTCCAGGAAAGCCAGGACCGTGTGCACTCCATGGCGCTGCTGCATGAGAGCCTGTATCAATCGCACAATCTTTCGCAGATCAATTTTCCCGAGTACATCCGGCAACTGGCCGCGCACTTGTTCCATTCCTATGGCGTCGCGGCGGAGCGAATCCACCTGCAAACCGATATGGACGATTTGTCGCTGCATCTGGACGCGGCCGTGCCGTGCGGGCTCATCATCAATGAGCTGGTTTCCAATTCCTTGAAGTATGCGTTTCCCGATGGGCGCGAAGGCAAGATCCGCATCGAACTGCGCGGTCTCTCCAATGGCTCGACGCGGCTGGTGGTGGCCGATAATGGCGTTGGGCTGCGGGCTGACATCGACTGGGTGAACACGCGGTCGCTGGGACTTAGACTGGTCCGGACGCTGGCTCAGCAACTCGGCGCGCAACTCGAAGTGAATAACGCTGAGGGCATGGAAGTCCGGCTGGCCTTCGCGGCGGCCGCTTAGCGCCGCAAGACTTTGAAGGCGAACTCCCGTCCCCAGCCCTGCTGAAAAGCGAGCGAGACCCACAGCAGACAGAAGGGCTCGAGCACGCGTGCCTGTTTGAGCGGGCCGGCATCCTGAGCGTCGAATCCAAGCTCTTCGGCCAGTTGGTGCACCGTCTTCTTGGCGTCCGCATCGTCGCCGCAATAGAAAAGCACCGGCTTCTCTCCGTGAAACGATGGGTTAGCCATGATGTTGTTGCCGACCGTGTTGAACGCCTTTACTACTTTCGCTCCGCGCGCCCATTCAGCCACCTGTTCGCCAGCGGATGTAGTGGTGCCGAGCGCGAGAGCGGAAAGATCCGGCAATAGTGGATTGGTGGCATCGATCAGGATCTTGTCGGTGAGATTTCCGAGGCCGGCTAGAGCGTCCTTAGCGGCGGGCCACGGCACGGCGAACAGCAGCACGTCGGTGGTGGCGGCTTCGGCGAGTGTGGCCGCGCGCGCGGTTTTACCGGCGCCTGCCACCAGCTGTTTCACATCGGCCTCTTGCGGGTTTCGGGAACCGAATACAACTTGATGTCCGTTCCGCGCCCAACGCGTGCCGAGCGTGCCGCCAACGTTGCCTGAACCGATGATGCCGATATTCATGTACCAGTAGATAGCGCGAGTCGCCGCCCGGTTGCAAGATAATGAAGCATGGCGCTGAAATTAACCACCTCCTATCTGGAAGATTCGCTTGCTGTATTTCGTCAATACAAGAAACTGGCCGAGCGGGCTATCGAGCAGGTGAACGATCGGGACCTGACGGCGCAAATTGACAAGGAAAACAATTCGATCGCGACCATCGTGAAGCATATGGCGGGCAATATGCGATCGCGATTCCGGGATTTTCTGACCAGCGATGGCGAGAAGCCGGATCGCAATCGCGACTCCGAGTTTGTCGATCCGCCGGCGTCGCGCGAGGCGCTCATGAAGTTGTGGGAAGAGGGATGGGCGTATGTGTTCGGCGCGCTCGAGCCGCTGTCTGAAGCGGACCTCGCGCGCACCGTGACCATTCGCGGCGAAGCGCATTCGGTGATGCAGGCGATCAACCGGCAGCTTGCGCACTACGCGATGCATTGCGGCCAGATTGTACTGCTCGCCAAGCATTTCCAGCACGAAAACTGGAAGCCGTTGACCATTCCGCGCGGAATGTCACAGCAATACTTGGAGCGCGTGATGGCCGGAGAGGTCAGCCAGCGCTAGCCGGCCTGGTTCCATCCGGGCGGTGAATTTCCTGCAGGCTCCAGACGCGAATGGGATCGCGGCGGCGCGAGCCTACCGCCTCGACCGATGCTTTTGCACCGCTGATGGTCGTAATGCAAGGTATGCGATAGGCAACGGCGGCGCGGCGAATGGCTTGCTCGTCGCTGAAGGAGTGGCCTCCGGTGGTGGTGTAGATCACGAGTTTGAGCGAGCCGGCCTTCAGCAGGTCGACCGCGTTGGGACGGCCCTCGTTCACTTTAAAGACGGTCTTCACTGTCAGGCCGGCGGCTCGCAATACGGCGGCGGTGCCGCGCGTGGCGGACAATGAAAAACCGAACTCGGCGAATTTGCGAGCTACCTCAACCGCGGCTGGTTTGTCGCGGTCATTAACGCTGATGAAGACCCATCCGTCTTCGGGCAGCGGCGTACCGGCGCTGAGCTGCGCCTTTCCGAACGCTTCGCCGAAGTTCTCGCCGACGCCCATCACTTCGCCAGTGGATCGCATTTCCGGCCCCAAGACCGGGTCGACGCCTGGGAATTTCGCAAACGGAAATACGGGCGACTTCACGAAGCATTGCGTGACCGGCAGGACGCCGGACGTTCGGCCGCCGGTGAGCGCGGCGAAATCGGCCAGGCTTTTTCCGAGCATGAGCCCAACTGCGATTTTGGGCAGAGGCACGCCGGTGGCTTTGCTGACGTATGGCACGGTGCGAGAGGCGCGCGGATTCACTTCCAGCACATAGACGGTTCCGTCCTTGATGGCGTACTGCACGTTCATCAGACCGATGACGTGGAGAGCGCGGGCGAGCTTGGCGGTGTAGTCCTGAATCACGCGGAGAACGCCTTCGGAAAGTCCCTGCGGCGGAAGAACGCAGGAGCTGTCGCCGGAGTGGACGCCGGCTTCCTCGATGTGTTCCATGATGCCGGCGATCAGGACCGATCCACTGCGGTCGGCGAGCGCATCGACGTCGACTTCGGTGGCTGATTCAAGGAAGCGGTCAATCAGCACGGGGCGGTCCTGCGAAAAGACCACCGCCTCGCGCATGTAGCGGCGGACCATTTCCTCGTCGTAAGCGATCACCATGGCGCGGCCGCCCAGCACGTAGCTGGGACGCACCAGCACCGGAAATCCGATGCGGCGCGCGACCTCACAGGCTTCATCGGCGCTGGTGGCGGCGCCATTTTCCGGAGACGGGATTTGCAATTCGTCGAGCAGCTTGCCGAACAACTTGCGGTCCTCCGCCAGATCGATGTCGGCCGGATCGGTTCCGATGATCGGAACGCCGGCAGCCTTGAGCGGCAGCGCCAGGTTCAACGGAGTCTGGCCGCCAAACTGAACGATGACGCCGTCGGGTTTCTCGACGTCGAAAATGTTCAGGACCTCTTCGCGCGTGAGCGGCTCGAAGTACAGGCGATCGCTGGTGTCATAGTCGGTGGACACCGTTTCGGGATTGCAGTTGACCATGATGGACTCATGGCCGAAAGCCTGCAGCGCGAAGGAGGCGTGGCAGCAGCAGTAATCGAACTCGATTCCCTGCCCTATGCGGTTGGGGCCGCTGCCCAGGATCATGACCTTCTTACGATCGGACGGCGCGGATTCGTTCTCCGATTCGTAACTCGAGTAGAGATACGGCGTGAAGCTTTCGAACTCGGCGGCGCAGGTATCGACGCGATTGAAAACCGCCTTAACGCCTACCTGTTTGCGCTTGCGACGAACCGACATGGCATCCGTTTTCCAGAGCTGGCCGAGGCGTGTGTCGGACAGACCGTCGCGCTTGGCTTCGAGCAACAACTCGCGCGAGACAGATCCCAGATTAACTTTGGCCAGTTCGGCTTCGAACTCGACCATCTCCCGCACTTGGGTCAGAAACCAGGGATCGATGGAAGTTATTTCGCGAACCTGCTCCACGCTCCAGCCCTGTTCGAAGGCGAAGCGAACGTAGCCGAGGCGCTCGGGATTGGGAGTGATGAGTCGCTTGGGAATCAGGTTGGGATCGAAGGTTTCGCTGGCCGCGGACTTGCCGGTTTCGAGGCTGCGGATTCCTTTGGCCAGAGCTTGCTTGAAGGTGCGGCCGATGGCCATTACTTCGCCCACCGACTTCATCTGCGTGCCGAGCACGGGTTCGGCGCCGGGGAATTTTTCGAACTGCCAGCGAGGAATCTTGACGACCACATAGTCGAGCGTAGGCTCGAAGCAGGCGGGCGTGACCTTGGTGATGTCGTTCTTGATTTCGTCCAGCCGGTAGCCGACCGCGAGCTTGGCGGCGATCTTGGCGATGGGGAATCCGGTGGCTTTGGAGGCCAGTGCCGAGGAACGCGAGACGCGCGGATTCATTTCGACGATGACCATGCGCCCGGTGCTGGGATCGATGGCGAACTGCACGTTCGATCCGCCGGTGTCGACGCCGATCTCGCGCAGGCAACGCAGAGAGGCATCGCGCATCATCTGATATTCGCGATCGGTAAGGGTTTGCGCGGGCGCGACGGTAATGGAATCGCCGGTGTGGACGCCCATGGGGTCGAAGTTTTCGATGGAGCAGACGATGATGGCGTTGTCGGCCAAGTCGCGCATGACCTCCAGCTCGAATTCCTTCCAGCCGAGCACGCTTTGC
Source organism: Bryobacteraceae bacterium (assembly GCA_035501355.1). Classification (GTDB taxonomy): domain Bacteria; phylum Acidobacteriota; class Terriglobia; order Bryobacterales; family Bryobacteraceae; genus Palsa-89. The sequence continues at coordinate 6,325 of DATJWJ010000110.1, forward strand.
TCGATCAGGACTTCGTGGACGGGCGAGAGGTCGAGGCCGCGCTCCAGGATTTCGTGGAGTTCTTCGCGGTTGTAGGCGATGCCGCCGCCGGAACCTCCCAGTGTGAAGCTGGGGCGAAGGATGACCGGGTAGCCGATACGGTTGGCGAAGCCTTCGCCATCGTCGACGTTGTTGACGAGCTGCGATTGCGGCGTGTCCAGGCCGATGCGGCGCATGGCGTCTTTGAAGAGCAGCCGGTCTTCGGCTTTCTTGATGGATTCGACTTTGGCGCCGATCAACTCGACGCCGTATTTTTCGAGCACGCCTTTCTCGGCGAGATCCACCGAGAGATTGAGGGCGGTTTGGCCGCCCACGGTGGAGAGCAGCGCGTCGGGACGTTCGCGACGGATCACTTCTTCGGCGTAGGGGACGCTGAGCGGTTCGATGTAGGTACGGTCGGCCATGTCGGGATCGGTCATGATGGTGGCCGGGTTGGAATTGATCAGCACGACTTCATAGCCGTCGGACCTGAGCGCCTTGCAGGCTTGTGCGCCGGAATAATCGAATTCGCAGGCCTGGCCGATGACGATGGGGCCGGAGCCGATGATCAGGATGCGATGGAGGTCGTTACGGCGCGGCATCTGGTGGGTACACGCTCATCGATGGCTGGAGTCCTTGATCAAGTTCATGAAGTCGCCGAACAAGTATTGTGAATCGTGGGGGCCGGGGGCTGCTTCAGGGTGGTACTGGACGCAGAAGACTGGCTCGCTGCGGTGGCGGAAGCCTTCGAGCGTCTGGTCGTTCAGGTTGAGGTGCGTTAGTTCAACTTCGTTTTGGTTGAGGGAGTCGGGGTCGACCGCGAAGCCGTGGTTGTGCGAGGTGATCTCAACTTTGTTGGTGACCTTGTTGAGTACCGGATGGTTGGCGCCGCGATGGCCGAATTTCAGTTTGTAAGTCTTGGCGCCGAGCGCGAGGCCCAGGATCTGATGGCCCAGGCAGATTCCGAAGATTGGTTTTTTTCCGATTAGTTTACGGACCTGTTGCGCCTGGAATTGCAGCGGTTCGGGATCGCCGGGGCCGTTGGAAAGGAAGATGCCGTCGGGATTCAAGCTTAGGACGTCTTCGGCTGGAGTGAGCGCGGGGACAACGGTTACGCGCGCGCCGACCTGGACCAGGCGGCGCAGGATATTGCGCTTGATTCCGAAATCGTAGGCGACGACGTGACACCAGGGCTCGGGAGCGACTGGCGTTGGCTCGGAGGGCGAGCACGGAAAGACGGGTTTGTCCCATTGGTAGGGCGATGCGGTGGAGACGCGCGTCGCGAGATCGAGTCCGGTCATGGATGGGGACTGGCGGGCGCGCTCGATCAGATCCTTTGGGTCGCCGCCTTGGACTGAAAGAATGCCGCGCATGACGCCGCGAGTGCGCAGGTGACGCACGAGCGCGCGGGTGTCGATTTCGGCGGCTACCGGGATGCCCTGATCGGTGAGAAATTTTCCGGCGGTTTCTTCCGAGCGCCAGTTGCTGGCGATGGGCGAGAATTCGCGGACGATGAGGCCTTCGATGTAAGGGCGGGCGGCTTCCTCATCGTAGGCGTTGGCGCCATAGTTGCCGATTTGCGGATTGGTGAGCACGACGATCTGGCCGGCGTAGGAAGGATCGGTGAAGATTTCCTGATAGCCGGTGATGGCGGTATTGAAGACCACCTCGCCGGTGCGGTCAGTTGGCGCACCAAAACTCTTGCCCTCGAAGACCGTCCCGTCCTCCAGGGCGAGGATTGCCTGATTCAATTCGGATTTTCCTCCAGTACGCTTTCGGGAAGGAGTGTAACTAATATTGAAGCATGGTTGGGGCGGAGGTTCAACGTCGGGCTCGGTGTTTGTCGGGTGTTGGGCCGCGTGCGTTTATGCGATGGAACCGTTCAGATAGCGCTTGGGGGGCTGCGGGGGCATTTCGAAGCGGACATAGCCGACGTGGCGGGCCTCGTTTTGACGGATCAGGTGCTGGGCGGTGCGTTCGACTTGGTCCTTTGAAAAAACAAAGCCATCGTCGGCGGGCTCCCAGGGAATCCCTTTGTGTTTATGAAGTTCGAGGAGGGCGGCGGCGTCTTTGAGCTGACGGCGCTCGCGGTCGCGGCGATCGGTTTGGATTTCGCGGAGCTTGTCGAGCGCTTTTTGGAACTGGCGGGAGAGGCGGTGGGACTGGATGGAAAGATTGTTGATGATGCGGTGGGCGTCGACGATGTCGAAGTCGATGCGGGCTTGCTCGCTGGGTGGATTGGCGGCGCGGTTGAGCAGGTCGGCTTCAAGCAGCGGGATGCGGTTGAGGCGCCAGGAGGTGTCGATGAGTTCCTGGACGAGTTGGGTTTCGGTGGCGGTGGCGGGTTGGTAGTCGTCGATGAACTGGCGGCGATGGGTTTCGTAGGCTGCTGGATCTTCGGAGGGGAGGATTGGAGAGGCGGCGGTCAAGCCGTGGCGCAACGCGTTGAGCGAGGAGCGCTGTTTGCCGGATTCGGTGCGCGGGCCGGTGGAGTGCTGGGCGTTGGCGCGATTGATTGACGCGCGGTCCATGGCTGGGACTGGAGTGGCTGACATATTGGTGACCTCGACTTGGACATAGCATGGCGGTGGGTTGGGGCGAGAGGCCGGTGGTTGGAAGTGGTTGACGCGAAAGGAGACGTCGCAGAGAGAGGCAGGTGATTCCTGGACCGGCGCAGCCGGTGCGTGATGTTTGACTCCGGGTGTGGGAGGGTCCGGAAAGAGCTGCGCATCGATTTCGGCCCTGGCTATCGGGTCTACTACGGACGAGATGGAGCGTTAGTGGTGGTTCTCCTTTGCGGCGGGACCAAGGGAACCCAGGCTCGCGACATTCTTCGCGCGAAGGGATATTGGAGGAAATATTTGGATGCCAAAAAAACTGGTTAGCACCGAATCTTATCGCGAGAATCTATTGAAGTCACTCAAGGACCCCGGCGAGGCAGCTCAGTATCTGGACGCCTGCTTGGAGGACGACGATCCGCGTGTGTTCCTTATGGCGCTTCGTGATGTTGCCGAGGCTCGCGGCGGCATCAGGGTGTTATCGCGCGAGGCTCACCTGAATCGAGAGAGTCTGTATCGGATGCTCTCCAGGTCTGGCAATCCGTCGCTGGATAGTTTGTCGGCGGTTCTGCATGCATGCGGGCTTCGGTTGGCGGTGCAATCCACGGAGGGGCGGCGGAAAGCGCGGCGAACGGCGTGAGCGAAATGTGGAGCTCTCGCGTGTTACCGTGAAGCATGGGCGCGGTCCTGGAAACTTGGAACCGCACCGCGGCGCGTGATCGATGCTGGGCGTGGGACTCTGGAACGCGGGCGAAGCGGGGTTGAGTTGTGGCGACAGCAGCGCACACTGCATTGCCTGGTTGGTCGCAGCGCCTGATTTCCGAGTTGACCCTGGCGAGGCGGCCCAGTACCTGAACGCCTGCTTGGAGCACGACGATCCGCGCGTGTTCCTTATGGCGCTTCGGGATGTTGCGGCCGCGCTGAGGCAACAGGTTGTTATCGCGTGAAGAGCACCTAAATCGAGAGAGTCTGTATCGGATGCTGTCCAAATCCGGCAATCCGTCGCTGGAGAGTTTGTCGGCGGTCCTACATGCATGCGGGCTTCGGTTGGCAGTGCAGTCTGGTGGGCCGCGCGGAAAGCGCGGCGAACAAGATAAGTGGCGCCCGGAATCAGCGGTGAGCTGATGGTAAATGTTCCACGGGGAGATGGGTTTTCCAGGACTTCTGCCGATAACAAAGATGTAGGGGTGTCGGATGTCCTGGAAGTGTGCCTCGGCCGTGGGGGTGATGCTGAGTCTGACGTTCAGTGTCACGGCAATTGCGCAGCAGTACAGCTTTCGCCAGTATGGCGCTGCTGAAGGACTCCAAAACCTGGTGGTTCTGTCACTGGCGCAAGACCATGACGGTTATATCTGGGCTGGGTCCGAAGGCGGGTTGTACCGCTATGATGGCACGCGCTTTCGCCTGATTGGGCCAGCCGAAGGGCTGCCCTGTACTACAGAGATACACACACTTTACGTGGCGGCCGATGGCGCCCTCTGGACGAACGCCTGCAACCAGATTTTCCGCTTCAATGGCCAGAGGTTCCAGGCCGTACCGGGCTTCACCGGCCCACTCGGCGGGACACAACGCATTGCTGAAGACGTGCATGGTCATGTGGTTGTCTCGACCAGGACGGGTCTCGAAGAGGTCCTGCCGGATGGCGCCAGTTCCTTCGTTCTGGGCCGGTATCCGCTAAGCGCCGCTCTGGCGGGCAAACCGACGCATGGAATTCTGCGGCACGGGTCGGAACTCTGGTTCGGCTGCGACCTCCATCTGTGTGTCGAAGACGGAGGCCGGGTTTCGATTTTCGGACCTGAAAGCGGATTGCCGGAAGACTCGTGGGACGGGATCGCGATTTCGTCCGATGGGACGGTGTGGGCTCGCAGCCCTAGCCGGCTTTATCGCAAGCCGCCGGGCCAAGCTCGCATGATCCAGGAAAAGCAGAACATTGGCTCCAGCTATTTCTGGGGCGCGGTAACCACCACCAGAGATGGGTCAGTAATGGTTCCCACCGACCAGGGGTTGGCGATAGGGAGTTCGGCGGGCTGGACTGTGGTGGACCGCCGGCGGGGTTTGCACAGCGCCATGACCACGGCAGCGTTGGAAGATCGCGGGGGTTCCTTGTGGATTGGTCTGATCGGCGGCGGCTTAGTCCGATGGCTCGGCAGGAACGAATGGGAATCCTGGACAGTGGCGCAGGGCCTACCCTCGGACTTGATCTGGAGCATCATGCGGGACCGAAAAGGAGCGCTCTGGATCGGAACTTCCATGGGCTTGGCGCGCCTCAATGGGAAGTCGCGGCCAACAATCTGGACCAAGAAGGACGGCTTGGGAGGCGACAACGTCCGATGGCTGGGTGAGACGCGCGATGGGTCCATCTGGGCGGTGATTAAACCGGGCGGGGTAGCACGGCTGCAGCCGTCCACCGGAAAAGTCAATCTAGTAAGCCCGTCGGACCTGGCATGCGCCAGCCCGAATCGAGGCTTCGTGGACCGTTTGGATCGTGTGTGGCTCACGACCTCCTGCGGAGTCTTTCTCAACAGCCGGCCGGCCGTTTCGGATCGCTTCGTCCGCATCGACCAACCTGAAGCGTTCGAGCATGGAGCCTGGGCGGTGAGCATGGATCCGGACGGGGCGATGTGGATCACCAATCCGGACGGGCTGTGGCGTTTGCGCGATGGTATCTGGCGTCACCACGGGAAATCCGAAGGCCTGCTCAGCGGCGACGCCTACATTCCGGCCTTCGCGCCGGACGGTAGCTTGTGGCTGCGTCACCGCTTGGACGCCGGAGTCGAACGGTTACAGCTTTCCGGGGATCGCATTGTGCGCTCGGATGCGATGGTGCCGGGCAACCCCAACTCTAATGACCTAACCGCCTTTCACGGCTTTGACGCGTTTGGCGATTTCTGGCGCGGGAGTGCCAAGGGCGTAGCGCGCCTGAGCGGCAACTCCTGGACCGAGATGTCGACCGAAGACGGATTGATCTGGAATGACTGCGACGGGGAGGCTTTCTGGGCCGACTCCGATGGAAGTGTTTGGATCGGCACCAGCGGCGGATTGGCGCACTACCGGCCTCCCTCGGGTTCAACCGGAACGCCGGCGGCGGATCCAATCATTTCAGCAGTCAAAGTGAGCCAGCGGCCACGAATTGTGCGGGCGGAATTCTCCACGCTGAACTACAAGTACGAACAACTAGTCCACTTCGTCTACCGGCTGGATGACGGACCATGGGTGGACACGTCGGAGCGCGCTGTGTCGGTGGCTGGACTCGGCCCAGGCACCCACAGGCTGGAGCTGCGGTCGCACATTCGCGAGGCACCGGCTTCCCCCAGCATCGCGGCAGTGGACTTCCAGATGGAGCCGATGTGGTTCGAGACCTGGTGGCTGCGGTGTCTGGCGCTCCTGACGGGAGTGGCCGCCGTGTGGGGTATGGTTCTATGGCGGCATCGGCTGCTTGAACGCCGCAACCGTGAACTGGAATCCGCCGTCCGCCAACGCACCACGGAGCTGGAAACCGAACGCGGCAAAGTGCTGGAAGAGAAGAAGCGGGCTGACGCGGCCAACGAAGCCAAGGGTCTTTTTCTGGCACAGATGAGCCACGAGATTCGAACGCCGTTGAATGGCGTTATCGGCTTGAGCAGACTGCTCGAGGAAACGCACGACCCCACCGAGGCGTTGGAAACGATCCGAGTGATTCGCTCCTCCGCCGACACTCTACTGAGGGTAGTCAACGACATTCTCGATTTCTCCAAAATCGAAGCCGGGAAACTGGAGCTGGACAATGCCCCCTTCCAACTGCGGCGCTGCGTAGAGGAAAGCATCGAACTCTTTCGTGCCAAGGCTGTCGAAAAAGCTCTGCGGCTGGAAGGCAGCTTTGCGCCGGACCTGCCGTCATGGGTGGCTGGAGACGGCACACGATTGCGCCAAGTGTTGCTCAACCTCATATCCAACGCGCTAAAGTTCACCAGTTCGGGCGAGGTTATGGTTTCCGCGGCGGTTGAACGCCGCGACTCAGGCTCGTACCTCGTCCGCATCGAGGTGCGGGATACCGGCATTGGAATTCCGCCGGACCAACTGTCCCGGCTGTTCTCGTCATTCAGCCAAGCGGATGCCTCGATCAGTCGCCGTTTCGGGGGAACGGGTCTTGGGTTAGCGATCTCCAAGCGACTGGTTGAGCTGATGGATGGCGCCATGTGTGTCGAGTCCAAGCGCGGCGAAGGGACGAGTTTCCGGTTCACCGTCTCGCTGGCAGCCGCTCAAGAGCCAGCCCAGGCGCAAATCGCTGGGGCTCCCCTGCGAAACGCAAGCAGGCTGAAAGTACTGGTCGCGGAAGATAATCGGGTGAACCAGTTTGTGGCTCTGAAGACGCTGGAAAAACTGGGCGTGCGCCCTGACCTGGTAGAGGACGGTGTGCTAGCGATTACGGCTGTGTCCAAAACTCGTTACGACCTGGTTTTGATGGATGTGGAGATGCCCGAAATGAATGGTCTAACCGCAACACAGCAGATTAGAGCCAGCCTCTCTGCCGACCTTCAACCTGCTATCTGGGGCCTTACGGCCCATGCGACGCTGGAGTATCGCGACAAATGCCTGCGCGCGGGTATGAACGGATGCTTGACGAAGCCGCTGGACCCGGAGCAGCTTCGAAGCATTATCGCAGAACTGTCCGGCGGGGCAGACGGCGGAACTGCAGGCGATTCTGCAACGCAATTAGACGCTGTGCCTTCGGTTGACTGACGAGAGAGGTTCCTGGCTACTTCTTGGTCTTCGCCGCGGCCGCTTCAGCTTCTTGTTTGCGTGCGCCGCGCATTACGTCGCCCAGGGCATAGTTGCCCTCGTGGCAGGCGTATTCGAGGATCGGCTTGTCGGTGGCCGGCCAGGTCTGCTCGCCGGTCCAGGAGCGATCCCAGGTTTGCGGATCTTCCACCGTGAAGCGATACAGGAGCGTTTTGTCGTCGATGCGGCTCAGGCGCTCGATCACGTGGAGGTTTTCCGTCGATCCGTGGAAGCGGGTTTTATTGGTGAAGTTCGTGGTGTCGATCACCAGCGTGTCGCCTTCCCAATGGCCCACCGAATCGCCCATCCAGAAGCGGAATTTCTTGTCGAGATGCGGTTCATTCATTCGCACAATGCGCGCGTCGTGAATCATTTCACTGAGGATCAGGATCCTGTCAGGCGTCTGAACGATCTGATGGTTGTCGTTATAGAAATAGTCCGGCAGCATCGGGGGACCGGAGGTGGAACCGAATCCGAGAATGCAGCGCTCGCTCAGCGGACGCTGCTCGGGATTGTCGTATTCGCCACGACCCGCAGCAGCGGCGACATCCTGATTATTTTCCTCGGCGGCATCGGAAGTGGGCAGGGATTCGGAATCGGCGTGGCGCTTCTTGGCAGCGGCGTTCAGCGGCGGCACTTTGCCGTCGGGAGGATCGATGACCAGCGACGTGCGGACCTGACCGTCGACGACGGTGTAGGTGGTGCCTTGATTCAGCCACAGGCGGTTATATCCGCCGACGGCGCCGCCGCCGAGCTGCTCCAGGAGTCCAAAGTACGAGGTCGCCGGCTTGGCCTGCCCTGCCTTGGGTAGTTCGCCGTTGTCGGCCTTCCTGCGAGCCGCCTCAGCCTGCTGGAGCTTTTCGGCCTGCTCCTTGGTGAGACTAGCGGGAAGTCCGGGCAGGCGCTCGAGCGGCGTCATGGTGGCCAGGTCGTAGGTACCCTGCAAATCCGGATGTCCGTCCGGCATGCGGCGGATGTTGGATTTTGTGCCAGTGTTCGCCGTTTGGGCCGTCGCCGGGACGACCGCGAGTGAGATGAACGCCAGGGCCGTTAGTGCGCCAATGCTGATGCGTGAGACGAGTGGAGTGCGCATAGTCTATTTAACAATTATCCGCTTTATTGTGATGGAAGGGCAAGTCGTTAGGCCGATGCCGTTCCGATGGGGACGCTGGTTTTCGATAACGAGACGATTTGGTCGCGGAGGGCGCGGTTCAAGGCGCTGGTGATGGCCTGGAGCGAGGCGGTGAGAATGTTGCGGTGCATGGCAACGCCCATGACCGGGTCGCTTTGGCCGGCTCGCAGTTCCACGAAAGAGACCGCGGTGGCGTCGGCGCCGCTGCCGACGGCGTGTTCGTCGTAGTCCAGGATGCGGACTCCCAGGTCGAATTGTTTGTTCAGGGCGTGGACGAAGGCGTCAATGGGGCCGTTGCCTTCACCGAAGATGGCGTATTCGGCCGAGCCATCGGTGACGGTGGCACGCAGTTCCCCGCTCTCGCCGGCGGAGTGCTCGGAGTGTTCGCGAATCGAGAGCGGGGATTGCTGGTCGATGTATTCGGCTTTGAAAGCGCGCCAGATTTCGGCTGACGTGATCTCGCGGCCGGTGGAATCGGTGATGTGTTGGATGACGCGGCTGAACTCAATTTGCAGCTTGCGCGGAAGTTTGATGCCGTGGTCGCGCTCGAGTAGAAAGCTAACGCCGCCCTTGCCGGATTGACTGTTGACGCGGATGATGGGCTCGTAGCTGCGGCCCAGATCCTTGGGGTCGATGGGCAGGTAGGGGATGGCCCACTGCTGGCCGGGGTTCTGCGCGGCGAAACCTTTCTTGATGGCGTCCTGATGGGAGCCGGAGAAGGCGGTGAAGACCAGGTCGCCCGCGTAGGGATGGCGAGGATGGATTGGGAGCTGGGTGCAGAACTCGGCGCACTCGATGACGTCGTTGATGCGCGAGAAATCCAGGCCCGGATGCAGGCCTTGCGAGTACATGTTCAGCGCCAGAGTGACGATGTCGACGTTGCCGGTGCGTTCGCCATTGCCGAACAGGGTACCTTCGACGCGCTCGGCTCCGGCAAGGAGGGCGAGCTCGGTGGCTGCGACGGCGGTGCCGCGGTCATTATGCGGGTGGACGCTCAAGATCATGGAATCGCGCCTACTGGCGTTGCGGCTGAACCATTCGATCTGGTCGGCGTAGATGTTGGGCGTGGACATCTCGACGGTGGCGGGCAGGTTGAGAATGGTTTTATTTTGTGGGGAAGCGCGCCAGACGTCCATGACTGCTTCGCAGACTTCGAGAGCGTAATCGAGCTCAGTGCCGGTGAAGCTTTCGGGCGAATATTCGAAGACCCAGTCGGTTTCCGAGAAATGTTTGGAGCATTCCAGGACGGTGCGGGCGCCGCTGGTGGCGATGTCCTTGATGCCGGCTCGGTCGAGTTGGAAAACAACGCGGCGCTGCAGGGTGGACGTGGAGTTGTAGAGATGGACGATGGCGCGGCGAATGCCCTTTACCGCTTCGAAGGTGCGCTCGATCAGAGGATCGCGGGCCTGCACCAGGACCTGTACGGTAACGTCGCTGGGAATCAGATTGCGCTCGATAAGGTCGCGGCAGAAGTCAAAGTCGGTTTGGGAAGCGGAGGGGAAGCCGATCTCGATTTCCTTGAAGCCCAGCTCGACCAGCGCCAGGAACATGCGAGTCTTGCGCGCCGTGTCCATGGGTTCGATCAAGGCCTGATTGCCGTCGCGCAGGTCGACGCTGCACCAGACGGGCGGCTTCAGGATGGTTCGGGACGGCCACTGACGGCCGGTCAGTCCGACGGGCTCAAATGGCCGATATTTTTTTGAAGGGTCGGTTAGCATGCACGTTTCCCCAGGGATCGTCTTAAGCGGATGTCTCTAGTATAGCCGGAAGGGTTGAGAGACGAGGCTTATGGCCAGTTGACGGCGGATCGGACCAGCTTGGGCTTGCGCGAAGGGGTGGCGGTGCGGATGGCGCACAGCTCGCCGATCAGGCTTCCGGCCCAGCGATAGATGTTGCGTTCCTTCACGACGGCGCGCATGCGCTGCATGCGGATGCCGCGCTCTTCCGGGGACATTTCGAGGGCGCGATGGAGGGCCTCGGATAATTCTTCGACGTCGTAGGGGTTGACGATCAAAGCGTCGGCTAGCTCGTGGCTGGCCCCGGCGAAGCGGCTCAGGACCAGAACGCCTTGATCGTCCTGGCGCGCGGCCACAAATTCCTTGGCCACCAGATTCATGCCGTCGTGCAGCGACGTGACCAGGCAGACGTCGGCGGTGCGGTAGTAGGGCAGAATTTCTTCGTGGCTGTGCTGGCGGGTGAGCAGAACGATGGGCTTCCAGCTTCCGTTCTGGAAGCGGCGATTGATGCGCTCGGCTTCCTCAATCACTTCCTGCATCAAATCCTGGTAGCGCGTGATGTGGATGCGGCTGGGCGAACCGATTTGAACGAACGTGAATTCGTTCCGGTAGGCCGGGCAGTTTTCAAGAAAGCGCTCGATGGCGCGGAAGCGTTCCGGGATGCCCTTGGTGTAGTCGACGCGGTCGACGCCGACTCCCATGTAGGTGGCGCGGACTCCGAGTTTGGCCAGCAGGCCGGCGCGTTCCAGGTGCGGCAGCTCGGTGGAATGGGGTGCCGATTCGGCGTGGTCGACGGCGACGCTGATCGGAAATGGCTGCACCAGCGTGCGGTGGGCGTCGCGAGTGACCGAGAAATGCTCGCGGTCGATACGGCATTCGAGCGAGCGATCCACAGTCTCCAGAAAATTGTTGCAATGCGCCTGGATGTGGAAGCCGATCAGATCCGCGCCCAGCAGGCCATCCAGGAGCTCGCGCTGCCAGGGGCAGATGCCGAAAGCTTCCGGATTGGGCCAGGGGATATGCCAGAAGATGGCCACGCGCGCATCCGGGCGGCGCTGCTTGACCATTCTCGGGAGCAGCGCGAAATGGTAATCTTGCGCGAGCACGACCGGGCTTTCTTCGCGCGCGATTTCTTCGAGTACCGCGTCGGCGAAATGTTCGTTGACGGTGCGATAGGCCTCCCAGTCGCTGGCGCGGAAAGTGGGGCGCGTGTGGGCGATGTGGCACAAGGGCCATAGGCCTTCGTTGGCGAAGCCGAAGTAAAAGCCCTGCTCTTCTTCTTCAGTGAGCCAAACGCGGCGCAGGGTGTATTGGTTGTGTTCCGGCGGCACTCGAACGCGGCCGGCCTGGTTAACGGTTTCGCGGTCGGCATCGCCGGTAGCCTGGGCGATCCAGGTTCCTTCGCAGGCGCACAGCACCGGTTCGAGCGCGGTGACCAGGCCGCTGGCCGGAACGCGGCACTGGATAGTGTTGTCGCGGTGGACGTGTTCGTAGGGCTCGCGGTTGGAGACGGCGAACAAGTGGTCGCCGCCCAGGCGGCCGCGCACGAATACGCGCAGGCGGTCGGCGGTCCAGTTGGATTCGGCCGATTCGCGCAGGTGGGCTTCGTGTTCAGCCGCGGCTCGAGCCGCTCTGAGGCTGGATGCCAATTGCGACGCTTCGTGCGTGAGCGGCGCGAACTCGCCCTTTTGTGGCATTTCGGGAACGCTGGGGCTGGCGCCGGTGCGCAGCTCATGCAGCCACTCGGTGGTGCGTCTCAAGGGGCGGCTTAAGCCCAGGCGAATGGTCAGCAGAGTAATGATGGCGATGAGAAAAGTCTGAATGGCCACGCCGATCAAGGCGCGGCGCCAGAGCGCGGCGGTTTGCTGCTCGATGTAGGCGGCATCGTGGAAGATCGCCAGGACTCCGATGACCAGTGGCTCGTCGCGCAAAGGCGTCGCGATGACATGGACTGGATCGCCGCCGCCCAGGGTGGCGAAGCCGGAGTGAGTGAGGCCATCCTGAAGGGCGTGACGAAGAGGTTCAGGGTATTTGTCGAGCCGGGGAGCAAGGCGCGAGCTAATGGCCACCGGCTCTCCGGCCATGTTCAAGACCACCACGCCGGCGATCTGCTCGCGGTGTTCGAACTGGTCAACCAGGCGCTGCAGTTCGCGGTAGGAATGATTCTCGAGCAGAGGCTGGGCGGATTTCGAGAGAGTTTCCGCGAGCACCAGGGCGTGCCGTTCCAATTCGCGATTCAAACCGCGGCGGCTGGCCCGCATCTGGACATACGCAAAGGCCAGCGAGACCACGGCGACGCTTGCGATCAGCGAAATGGAAAGCCTGGAGGTTAGACGCATGCCGGATCGTCCAGGGGAGGTTTGCAAGCCGAAGGCCAGACTCAGGCTGTAACGGATTGCATTGAAAGCAGAGGGTTTGATTTTTCCTTCCGATGCCCAGCGCGCTCCTTGCTGGAAGTTTTTCCAGTCTGCCGCGAGGAAATGTTAGCTGGATGTTTAGTGCGCGGACTTACGATGCGGCTGCCGCCAGGACGCGCTGCAACATCTTGAGCGGGGTCTTGACGCGTTCCGGTTCGACGCGTAACTTCTCCCGGATTTCCTCCAAGGCTTGTTCCAGCAGAAAAGCGTCCAGCAGCAGGCGGAAGTGGGCCTCGCTTTGGGCCAGCGGAGAATTATTGGGGATGCGGCTGAAGTAACCATTCAGAAAAGTCGCGCTGGTCCACTGCAGCCAATAAGTGCCGAGAGACTCGAGGGCAACGTCGATTTCGGGGCGGTGCTTCACGCCGGGGACATGATCATAAAAGACCGCATCGGCGGCAGTCTGGAACGACATCAGGAGATTGGCCACGTCGCGCACAGGCGAGCGCTTGATGCGGCGCTCGCTCAAGGGGCGGTCCGAGCGGCCCTCGAAGCCGATGAATACAAAATCCTTGCCGGTATGCAGCAAGCGGCTGAGGCGGAGATCGTCATGGATGCGGATTCGTACGGCGGGAATGCGGCGGTCGGAAATGGAGCGAAAACATTTGCGGAGCTTGTCCTGCTGGTCGAGCAGTTTTTGCGCTTCGGCCTGGATGGGGGGGCTGAGGCTCTTCAATTGAAAGCGCAAGAATTGAAAAGCCTGGTTGCTCAGGGCGATCAGGCTGTGTTGCAAAGCCAGGCGATAGTGATCGGTGAACATTTCGGGCGAGAAAGCAGGGTCGGAGGGCTCGGTGCTCAGGGCCAGATGCAGTTCGGCGGTTCGCTGGCCCATCAGGCGGGCCGAATCGAGATAGGCGCCCATTAGCTCGTGAGCATGGGCGGGCGGCTCGACCAGGCGCAGCTCGAAAGGATGACGGGTCAAGTCGGGGCCGGTATATTCGGGCTCTTTACGGGCCAGTCCAGCCTCGAAGAACTGGCCCAAGGAATCGAGCGTGTAGTGCCAGGCGTCGCCTTGATTTTCGACGAAGGCCGAAAGCGTGGCAACGACGGTGGGATCGCGGTTGCCGGCGCGGTACTCAATCAATCCGGCCAGGGGCGCGACGTGCTTAAAGCCGCGCTCGGTGAGAAACGCGCCCATTTCGGGTTCCGGATGAACGCCTGGTTCCACGCGGCGGTAAAGCTTCAACAAGAAGCGGCGGCCGTAAGCGATAGCGGTGTTGGTTTGCTCGGCATTGAGGACGGCTGAGCCAAGCTCGGGGTGGCTTTCGCCCCAGGCCCTGCGGAATGCACGGGTGTGGGTGCCCACCAGTTCTCCTACGCGTCCGCGGAAACGGCGTCTGCGGGCGATGGATGAGAGCAGAGCCTCACAAAAAGCCGGGTCCCAGATGGCGCTGTAGAGGATTCCTTTAGAAGCGTCTTGGGCCTGGAGCTCGGCCACGGATACGTCCGAGAGTTTGGCTTTCAGTTGTTCGGCGGTCTCGCCCACGGCGACCGATCCGGGCATGACGTAGGTTTCCGGATCGCCGTCGTTATATTCAACCAGCCCGAGCAGGAGGTGTGCCGAAGTGTCGGGGATGGGGATGTCATCGATGAAATCGATGGAGCGGATGGAGCGGTGGGCGCCTTGAAACCAGCGCCGGGTCTTGAGAAACGCGGGCAGCCGGCGAAGCAGCGTGGCCAGGGCCCGGCCTTCAAACACCTGCTCCCACGATTCCACGATGATGAGCGGAAGAAGGGCGGCTGTGGCGGAAGCTGCGACGGCTTCCGGGTGGGCCTGGCGGGCTTCGAGCGAGAACCAATAGAAGCTCAGAGCTCCCAAAGTGAGGTTGTAGAAGTGGTCGTCTACCGGAGGAAAGTCGCTTTGACCGAAGGTTTCGACGGGCGTGGTTCCCTTGGCCGCAGACAGATCCAACTCGACGTATTGTGGAAAGCGCGACAGGTTAGCCACCACCAGGACGGTTTCGTCCTGATAGCGGCGATAGAAGGCCAGCACCTTGCGATTGGAAGGCCGCAGAAATTCCAGCGTTCCACGGCTGAAGGCCTTGAAGCGCTTGCGCTGCTCGAGCAGATGCTTCATCCACCACAGCAGCGAATGCGGGTTATTCTGCTGGGATTCCACATTGATGGCTTCGTAGTGATACTCGGGATCGATGATGACGGGCAGGTAAAGCTTCTGGGGATTGGCGCGGGAAAATCCGGCGTTGCGGTCCGAGCTCCACTGCATGGGGGTGCGGACCCCGTTGCGATCGCCGAGGTAGATATTGTCGCCCATGCCGATTTCGTCGCCGTAGTAAATGACCGGGGTGCCCGGTAAGGAAAACAGAAGAGCGTTCATGAGCTCGATCTTACGGCGGTCGTTTTCGAGCAGCGGCGCCAGGCGGCGGCGAATTCCCAAGTTGATGCGCATGCGGCGGTCGCGGCCGTAGACGCGGTACATGTAGTCGCGTTCCTCGTCGGTCACCATTTCGAGCGTGAGCTCGTCGTGGTTGCGCAGGAACAAGGCCCACTGGCTGGTGGGAGCGATAGCCGGCGTTTCCTGCAGGATCTCCATGATCGGAAAGCGATCTTCCATGCGGATGGCCATGAACAGGCGCGTCATGAGCGGGAAGTGAAAGGCCATGTGGCATTCGTCGCCCGCGCCGAAATAGGCCACGGCGTCCTCGGGCCATTGGTTGGCTTCGGCAATCAGGACGCGGTCTTTGTACCTGGAGTCTATGTGTTGGCGGAGCTGTTTGATGAAGTTGTGCGTTTCGGGAAGATTTTCGCAGGAGGTGCCTTCGCGTTCGAAAAGATAGGGCACGGCGTCGAGGCGGAATCCGTCCACGCCCAGGTCGCACCAAAAGTCGATCACGTCCATGATGGCGCGCTGGACGTTGGGGTTGTCGAAATTGAGATCCGGCTGATGGGAAAAGAAACGATGCCAGTAGTAGGCTTTGCCAACCGGGTCCCAAGTCCAGTTGGAGGTTTCAAAATCCTGGAAGATGATGCGCGCGTCCTTGTACTTTTCGGCGGTGTCGCTCCAGACGTAGAAGTCGCGCCAGCGGGTTCCGGGTAAAGCGCGGCGGGAGTGCTGGAACCAGGGATGCTGATCGGAAGTATGGTTGAGGACGATTTCGGTAAGGACTCGAATGCCGCGGTTGTGAGCGCGTTTGAGGAAAACCTGGAAGTCGCGCAGACTGCCATAGGCCGAATGGACCTCCTTGTAATCGGAGATGTCGTAGCCGTCATCGCGCCAGGGGGACGGAAAGAAGGGGAGCAGCCAGAGGGCTGTGACACCCAGGTCGCGCAGGTAGTCCAGCTTGGCGCTCAGTCCTCGGAAGTCGCCCATCCCGTCGTCGTCGCTGTCGCAAAAGGCGCGCGCGTGGACTTCGTAGATGATGGCGTCCTTGTACCAGAGTGGATCCGGGTCCAAATTCAGTGGGGAGTTAGGGGTCACCTGTTAGTGGGACAAGCCAGAGATAGAGGATGTTACATGGAACGCACTCAGGCAGGCGGGGTGGCGGCTTTGCGACGGGTGCTCAGGCGGGTGGTGTAGTCCTTCAGAAATCTGCGAAGCGTGAGCGAGGTTTCCCGCACGAACTTCGGCACCCTGATTCTAAACACAGGCCCGTAGTAGAGCAGGCTGCGGCGCTCGCAGGCTCTACAGCGAAAGGCGCGTATCAGCAGGATTCGAAGCGGTCTTTCCCTGAGTTTTCTTTGAGACAGGGCGAGCGCACGCGACTTACAGTTCGGGCAAGTGAGCACGGTTGATTGATGCGATGGAGGGCTGCGGAGTTACGCCGCCGGGTTTGAAACGGTACCAGTTCGGTTTGGGCCGGGGGTGGGTTCGTTCGCCAGTCCACACAAGAAAATTGCCTGAATTCTGTCGATTTTGTTAAACTTGACGTTTTGTCAGCGCTGTTACGTTGTAGGCTGGTCACAGCGGCAGTCTTGAATCCAAGTCATTGAAACATCGAAGGTCAACGAAATGAATATTTCCGTGGTCGGATTAGGGAAATTAGGCGCCGTGCTGGCTGCGGTGATGGCGGACCGCGGTCATCGCGTGGTCGGGGTGGACCTGAATCCGGCGTTTGTAGATGCCTTCAATCAAGGCCGCGCGCCGGTTAGCGAGCCTGGGTTGAGCGAACTGGTGCAAAGAAGCGCGGATCGGCTGTCGGCGACGTCGGATGTCGGCGAGGCGGTGGCGCAGAGCGATTTGACATTTGTACTGGTACCGACGCCCTCGGGCCCGGAGGGCACATTTTCGTTGAAGCATGTCTTGAAAGTGGTGGAAGGTATCGGGGTGGCGCTGCGGAATAAGCCGGCTTATCACTTGGTGGTGATTACCAGTACGGTGATGCCTGGGTCGACCGGCGGGCAGGTGCTGCCGCTGCTGGAGGAAATATCCGGCAAGAGGTGCGGCGAAGATTTCGGTCTGTGCTACAACCCGGAGTTCATCGCGTTGGGCAGCGTGATACAGGACATGTCGAATCCCGACATGCTGCTGATCGGCGAGTCTGATCCGCGCGCGGGGTCGATCCTGGAGGACCTGTATCACACGGTGTGCCGGAATCGTCCACCGGTGGCGCGGATGAACTTCGTGAACGCGGAGTTGGCGAAGATCTCGGTGAACACGTATGTCACCACCAAGATTTCTTATGCCAACATGCTGGCGGAGGTGTGCGAGAAGGTGCCGGGGGCGGACTCCGAGGTGGTGGCAGCGGCACTGGGTCTGGATACGCGCATTGGCCGTAAATATCTGAAGGGGGCTTCCGGTTATGGAGGGCCCTGTTTTCCGCGAGACAACGCAGCTTTTGCGCGATTTGCGGAAATGCAAACGGTGGATGCGACGCTGGCCAAGGCGACCGATCAGGTGAACCGGCGCCAGGTAAGCCGGCTCGAACAGCGGATCGTGGCGGCGACGCCGCGCGGGGAAGCGGTTGGAATCCTGGGATTGTCTTACAAACCGGATACAGAAGTCATCGAGGAATCGCAGGGTCTGATGCTGGCCTCGATGCTGCTCGACGACGGATTCCGCGTAGTGGTTTACGATCCGGCGGCGATGGAGAACGCGCGGCGAGTGCTAAACGGACGCGTGGAGTATGCCGAATCCATGGAAGCGTGCGCCGCGCAAGTGGCCACGCTGGTGATTACCACGCCCTGGAAGCAATTCCAGTCGCTGCGGCCACAGCATCTGCGGCCAGACTGTCGTCCGGCGGTATTCGACTGGTGGCGCATTCTTCCACCGGCGGTGTTCGAACCCGCCACCGAGTACCAGGCTTGCGGACGAGGCCCATCAGCGGCGAGAACCGGACCAAGGGCGTACGCCGCCGAAGGGGCCACGCAGTCCAGGTGACCGAAACAAAATTCTGGAGGCAGAAAGCATGAATTCACGAGTCCTGGTGACCGGTGCGGGTGGCTTCATCGGCCATCACCTGGTGAATTATTTGAAGGCGCAAGGTTACTGGGTGCGCGGCGCGGATTTGAAAAAGCCGCTGTATGCGCCCACCGCCGCGGACGAATTTCTGGTGCTGGATCTGCGCACCTGGGAGAGCGCGCTCGAGGCCACGCGGGGGGTCGATCAGGTCTACGGGCTAGCCGCGGACATGGGCGGAATGGGCTTTATCAGCGCGCACCACGCCATGATTCTGCACAACAATTCGCTGATCAACATCAACACGCTGGAAGCCGCGCATCAAAATGGAGTGCCGCGCTACCTGTTTAGTTCGTCGGCCTGCATTTATCCGGAATTCAAGCAGACTGAGACCAATGTCGCGCCGCTAAAAGAAGAGGACGCGTATCCAGCCCAGCCGCAGGATGCTTACGGTTGGGAGAAGCTGGTGACCGAGCGGCTGTGCCTGCATTATGGGCAGGACTACGGCATGGAGACGCGCATTTTTCGCTTCCACAACATGTTCGGTCCGCTGGGCACGTGGGAGGGCGGACGCGAGAAAGCGCCGGCGGCTTTGTCGAGGAAGATCGCGACGGCGAAACTCACCGGCAATCCAGAGATCGAGATTTGGGGCGACGGCGAGCAGACGCGCTCGTTTTGCTACATCGACGATTGCATCCAGGGCCTGCATCGGCTGATGCAGTCCGATTTCCGGCAGCCGCTGAATCTTGGCTCGGAACAGATGGTGACCATTAACGAGTTGGCCGATATGATCGCAAACATCGCGGGTATTTCGGTACGCAAGAAGCATATCGCGGGTCCGATGGGCGTGCGCGGGCGCAATTCGGACAACACGCTGTTGCGCAAGGTGCTGGGCTGGGCGCCGGAGATTTCGCTCGAAGAAGGGCTGGCCCGGACATATCCGTGGATCGAGAGCCAGGTGAAAGCGAAGTTAGAGCAGCAGCTTGGGGCTGCGACGCGGGCCTAGGGTCCTGGGTTAGAAAAGCTCTGGACACATTGGGCAGCGATCTCGAATCACATTGCTGTTACAAGTCGACCTCTTCAGACATAATTGAAAAGGTTGACATGCACCTTGGATCACGATTTCGGCTGGCAACGCTCCCGACGCCGCTACACGAATTGCCCCGCCTTCGCGAGGCCCTGGGCGGCAGGCATCGTTGCCCGCGCATCCTGATCAAGCGCGACGATCTTACGGGACTCGCATTCGGCGGCAACAAGGCACGCAAGCTGGAGTTCCTGGTGGGCGATGCGCTTCGGGCCGGCGCGACGGTGCTGGTTACGTCGGGCGCGGTGCAGTCCAACCATGCGCGCATGACCGCAGCGGCCGCGCGGGCGGCGGGGATGAGAGCGGCGCTGGTATTGACCAGCGAGACCGAACGCCCGGCGATGCAGGGAAACCTGCTGCTCGACCGCTTGCTCGGGGCGGAACTCCACTTCATTGCAGCGAACCCGGATCCACTGATTGCGATCGGCGATGCCGAGGCGGCCAAGATCGCCGAGGTCGTGGACGCCCTGAAGGCGCGGGGGGAACGTCCGTACGTTATCCCCGTCGGCGGTTCCAGTTCGATCGGGACTCTTGGGTACGTCACCGGGACCCTGGAAATCGCCGGCCAACTGTTCAATATGGATGAATCGCCAAGCCGTCTGTACTACGCCAGCGGTTCCCGCGGCACCCAGGCCGGCCTGACTCTCGGTTGCAAGATGTACGATGTTCCTTACCGGCTTTGTGGGATCGCGGTTAGCGGAGGCGAACCAGAGAAAACCGCCCGCGCTCTACGCATCGCGAACGAGGCGGCAGTCAGGCTCGGCATTGCCGGCCGTGTGCGCGAGGAAGACCTCACCACAAACCATGACCACATCGGCGGCGGCTACGGCATTCCCACGGCCGGTTCGTCGGAAGCGATCAGGCTGTTGGCACAGAGCGAGGGCATTTTTCTCGACCCAGTGTATACGGCCAAAGCCATGGCCGGCCTGATCGACGATATCCGAAGGGGGGTGGTTGCGGCGGACGAATCCCTCCTGTTTTTGCATAGCGGTGGTACACCAGCGTTGTTTGCGCACGTGGACGATCTCCTCAATTGCGCATGATGAGTACAGCACGCAATGCCCAAAACTTTTTCGGAAAAGAGGCGATTAAAGCCCAGGAGAGATTCATGAGCCAACTCACTCAAAGCCCGATTAGCCGTTACCCGGTCCCGGAACTCGAAGCTCTGCCCGATGACATTCGCGCCAGAATTATTGCTGTTCAAGAGAAGTCTGGCTTCATTCCGAATGTTTTCCTGGTGCTCGCGCGTCGGCCCGATGAATTCCGTGCTTTTTTTTCCTACCATGATGCACTCATGGAAAAACCGGGCAATCTCACGAAGGCAGAGCGGGAAATGATCGTGGTCGCCACCAGTAGCGCCAATCAGTGTCACTATTGTGTGATCGCCCACGGCGCCATTCTGCGCATTCGTGCAAAGAATCCACTCATTGCCGATCAGGTTGCCGTCAACTACCGCAAGGCTGACATTACGGATCGTCAAAAAGCGATGCTGGATTTCGCCATGAAAGTTTCCACCGGCGCTTACGACCTCGGCGAGAGCGACCTCGCGGCCTTGAAGACCCACGGTTTCAACGATGAGGATGTGTGGGACATCGCGGCGATTGCTGCATTTTTCGCGATGTCAAATCGGATGGCCAATGTCACCAGCATGCGTCCCAACACCGAGTTCTACACCATGGGGCGCTAGCTTTTCCGTTAGAGGCTACGAGCGTGCCGTTAGTTATTCCCGGCGATTGCCCGCTTTCCAAAACGTCTAAGCCTCGCGACCGCTGTTGCTGGCCGAGATTTCCTTGGGAGCCAGGGCCCGTCCTTCGTAGGCATCCAGCACGTCGGAGACATCGCCGTCCATCATCACCGCGCCGTGATCGAGCCAGATGGCGCGCTTGCACATTTCGCGGACGGCGTAGGCGGAGTGGGAGACGAACAGCAGCGATTTGCCGGCGTGAATGAGGCCGTCCAGAGTGCGGCGGCACTTTTCCTGAAACGCGGCGTCGCCGACCGCCAGGATTTCATCGATCAGCAGAATGTCGGGGTCGGCCTGAATGGCGACTGAGAATCCCAGGCGCACCACCATGCCGCTCGAATAGGTGCGCAGCGGTTCGTTGATGAATTCGCCGAGGCCGGAGTAGTCGACAATCTGCTCGACGCGCTCCATGGTTTTGCGGCGGCTCAAGCCCAGCAACGCGGCGTTCAAAATGAGGTTTTCCGCGCCGGTCAAGTCGGGGTGAAAGCCGGCGCCGAGCTCGAGCAGCGCATTCAGCCGTCCGTTTCTGATCACTTGTCCGCTGGTAGGGGTCGCAAGGCCGGCGGCTAATCCGAGCAGGGTGCTTTTGCCCGCGCCGTTGCTTCCCACGATGGCCACGCTTTCGCCTTGCTGCATTCGAAAAGAAACGTCCTTGAGCGCGAAAAATTCGCCGTGGCGGACCCCAGAACCGAACCAGCGCAGGATGTGAGTGCGCAACAGTTGCTGGCCGGTGAGGCGCGGAAACGATTTGGAGACGTGGCGGAACTCGATAGCGCTCATTGCGTGTTACAGGTGCTCGTAGAATCCTTTCGTCAGGCGGCTGAAGACCAGCAGTCCGGCGGCGAGCATGCCGAATGAAACCATGCTCAGCAAGCCCAAGGTGTGGACCAGAGGCGGCTTGCCGTCGAGCAACACTGTTCGAACCATCAGGACCACCGCCGCCACTGGATTGAGCTGATAGATTTCGTGATAGCGGAGAGGGATCAGGGAAAAAGAATAAAACACCGGAACCAGCCAGAATAGCACCGTGTTGGCGGATTCCACCACGTAGCGCGTGTCGCGCACGTAGACGTTCAGGGCCGAGAAAACCAGCGTTAGGCCGAGCACGAAGAGAATTTCCAAGCCCCAAATTACGGGCAGCCACAGCCAATATCTGTTGACGCCGCGGCCGAACACCAGGACGGCGCCCAGCAGCAGGCCGATTTGGATCACCAGGTGGAGGCAGTTCGAAAGCACGCTAGCGATGGGAAAAACCTGGCGCGGGACGGGAACCTTCTTGATGAGCGCCGCGTTTTCCTGGAGCGAGGAGGTGCCGCTGACCCAGGCGATCTGGAAAAAGCTGAGCGGGACCAGCGCGCAAAGCACGGAAATGGGGTAATCGGCGCCGCTCGAATTGGAGAAAATCTGGGTGAAAACAAAGGTCAGGACCGCCATCATGATGAGCGGGTTCAGCAGCGACCAGAAAATGCCCAGCGACATGTTGCGGTAGCGGACCTTGAAGTCCTTTTCCACCAGGTTCCGGAGCACGAAGCTGTATTCACCAGCCCACATAGTTGCTTGTTTCCTAAGCCCTTATTGTAAACGGGCGGGATGGAAGCGGTCCAGGGGACGGGTGGTTTACGGGCGGGGCTTGACACCAATTGCATATTGCAATATCATTATCGCAGATTGCAATTATGAGGCTGGGCGAGAAAATCCGCTATCTGCGCGAGGTGGAAGGGGCGCTGCGCGGCTTGGACCGCGAGATGACGCAGCAGGAAGTGGTGCGCGCGTTGAAGCGCGAGTTGCGGCAATCCATCAGCCAGTCGTACCTGTCGCAAATCGAAAGCGGGGCGCGCCCGCATCTGACCAATTCCACTCGCATGCTGCTGGCGCGGTTTTTCAAAGTGCATCCCGGTTACCTGGTGGACGATCCGGAAGGCTATCACACCGAGCTGGTTTCCGATGTCCGCACGCTGGAGGATCAACTGGATTTGTGGCTGATTGAGGGGGCCGAGCGGTTCCGCCGCGATCCGGGGGTGGGGCGGGCGTTATTGAGCCTGGCCAAGCATGCAGATTCCCGGAAATGTCTGCTGTTACTGGAAGCGATTCTGGAAACACCGGGATTGCCGGATCGATTGTTCGAAGTGCTGACGCCGGAGAAAGAGGCTCGTCCCAGGAGGCAGGCGGTATGAGCTGGGAGACATTTTATTTCGGTTGTTTCCTGATCGGGTTTTTGTTCAGCTTGCTGTCGGTAGTGTCGGGATCGCACCACTTGCATCTGCACCTGCCACGGGGCTGGCACGCGCCGGCGGCTCGAGGCGGATCGGTTCTGAAAGGAAGCCAGGACTCACGCTTCAACTTCGGAACTATCGCGGCTTTTTTGGCGTGGTTCGGGGGCACGGGCTATCTGCTCACGCGTTATTCGAGCGTTTGGGCTCTGCTCGCCCTGGCGCTCGCGTTCCTGAGCGGACTGGGAGGCGCGGCGGCGGTGTTTTGGTTCGTGTTCAAGGTTCTGCTGCGGCATGAAAGGGATCTCGACCCAGCCGACTACGACATGATCGGCGTACTGGGTCGCGTGAGCAGCGCGGTACGGAAAGGCGGCACCGGCGAAATGATTTTTTTGCAGAATGGCATCCGGCGCGCGGCCAGCATTCGCAGCGAGGACGGGCAAGCCATCCCCAAGGACATCGAGATCGTAGTGACGCGCTACGAGCGCGGGATCGCCTACGTGCGTCCCTGGGAAGAGATCAGTGAGCGGTCGAAGTCAGCGGATCGTTAAGGAGGATCGATATGCGTATGTCATCGGAAGTATTCATCATCGCGGGGCTGATGGTCTTGGCCATCTTGTTCCTGATGGCGATGTTCGCCAGGCTGTATCGCAAAGCGGGGCCGCATGAGGCCCTGGTGGTGTACGGTTTCCGAGGCACACGCATCGTCAAGGGCCAAGGCACCGTGATTTTTCCCATGATCGAGAGCTATCACGAATTGTCGCTGGAGCTGATGTCGTTCGATGTGGCGCCGCAGCAGGATCTGTACACCAAGCAGGGCGTCGCGGTGACGGTGGAAGCGGTAGCGCAGATCAAGGTGAAGTCGGACCCGGAGTCGATCCGGACGGCGTCGGAGCAATTCCTTACCAAGACCGATCAAGCGCGCGAGGCGCTGATCCGGCTGGTGATGGAGGGCCATTTGCGCGGCATCATCGGGCAGCTTTCGGTGGAGCAGATCGTCAAGGAACCGGAGATGGTGGGCGACCGCATGCGCGCCACCTGCGCCGATGACATGAGCAAGATGGGCCTGGAAGTAATTTCTTTCACCATCAAGGAAGTTCGCGATAAGAACGAATACATCGCCAATATGGGCCGGCCGGACGTGGCTCGCATCAAGCGCGATGCCGACGTGGCAGCGGCCGAAGCCGAGCGCGATACGGCCATCAAGCGCGCGGAGGCGATGCGAGCGTCCGCGGTAGCGCGCGCGCAGGCCGATCAAGAACGCGTGCTGGCTGAGACCTTGTCGCAAGCCAAGCAGGCCGAGGCGACGCGCGATCTGGAAATCAAAAAGGCGCAGTATCTGGAAGTAACCAAGAAGCAGCAGGCGCAAGCCGACAAAGCTTACGACATCCAAGGCAACATCATGCAGCAGCAGGTAATGGCCGAGCAGGTGCGAGTCCAGCAAGTGCAGAAGGAGGGCGAGATCAAGGTACAAGAGGCCGAGATCAAGCGCCGCGAGAACGAACTGATCGCGACCACGTTGAAGCAGGCCGAAGTGGAGCGGCAGCGGATCGAGACGCTGGCTGCCGCCGAAAAGATGCGGCTGACGGCCGAAGCAGAGGGGCGCGCGGCCGCGATTCGCGCGCAGGGCGAAGCCGAAGCCGAGATCATCTTGAAAAAAGGCGAGGCGGAAGCCAAGGCCATGAACGTGAAGGCCGAGGCGTTCCAAGAGTACAACCAGGCGGCCGTGATCGACAAACTGCTAACCGGGCTGCCGGAGGTGGTGAAGGCGCTGGCGTCGCCGCTGGCCAACGTCGACAAAATCACCATCGTCTCCACGGGCAATGGCGACTCGGCCGGCATGAGCAAGGTCACGGGCGACATCACCAAGATGGCCGCACAAATCCCGGCGTTGTTTGAAACGCTTTCGGGCATGCAGATGTCGGATCTGCTGGGCAAGGTGAGAAGCATCGGCGACAAGAGTCCTAAACCGGGTAACGGCTTAGGCACGGACACAAAATCTTAGGAGGTAATGGATATGGCACTCATGGAGCGAGTAGCAACACTGGTGCGGGCGAATCTGAACGACCTGATCGACAAGGCCGAGGATCCCGAGAAGATGATCAAGCAGGTGATTCTGGATATGCAGAACCAGTTGCTGCAGGTGAAGACGCAGGTGGCGATCGCGATCGCCGACCAGCACCTGCTCGAAAAGAAACGGCAGGAGAACCAGGAGAAAGCCGCGGAGTGGGTTCGCAAGGCGGAGCTGGCGGTGGACAAGAAAGAGGACGACCTGGCGCGGGCGGCGATCGAGCGGTCCATGAGCTATCGCGCGCTGGCCGAGAACTTCGCGCAACAGGTGGCCGATCAGGGTGTACAGGTGGAGAATCTGAAGACGGCGCTGCGGAAGCTGGAGCAGAAGCTGGCCGAGGCAGAGGCCAAGAGCGATGTGCTGATCGCGCAGCATCGGCGCGCGCGGGCGTTGAACAAAGCCGGCGACGCGCGCATGGCGGCGGGCGACATGTCGAGCGCGGCGGCCTTTGACCGCATGAAAGGCAAGGTGCAACGCAGCGAAGCTTTGAGCCAGGCTAAGGCGGAGCTGACTGCCGACGGCATGGAGGATCGGCTGGCGTCGCTGGAAAAACAGGATGAGGTGGAGCGGTTGCTGGCGGAGTTGAAGGCCAAGCGCGGCGTGGCAGGCTGATATAGTCGGCTACTCCAGCACCACCTTGGAAATGTCGACGGTGGGCGGCGGGTACTTCAACCGCATACGGTCCAGAGCCTCCACCACTATTTCCGCTACCAGGTAATTGCGGAACCACTTCTTGTTGGCCGGTATCACGTACCAGGGCGCCCATTTGGTATTGCAGCGGTGCAGCGCCTCTTCGTAAGCTTCGGTATAGTCGTCCCAGTGCTGGCGCTCCTCAAAATCGGGTAACGAAAGCTTCCAATTTCGCGACGAGTCCGCAATACGGGCTTCGAAACGCTTCTTCTGCTCTTCCCTGCTGATGTGCAGGAAAAACTTGAGAATCGTGACGCCGTTCTCGGTCAGTGCCTGCTCGAAATCGTTGATCTGGCGATAGCGCCTGTGCCAGACCTCTTTGGGAACCAGGTTATGCACACGGACGATCAAAACGTCCTCATAGTGAGAGCGGTTGAAAATCCCGATATTGCCGCGATTGGGAACGGCTTTGTGGATGCGCCAGAGAAAATCGTGCGCCAGTTCCTCGTTGGTTGGGGCCTTGAATGAGACCACCTCGCAGCCCTGCGGATTGACGCCCGACATCACGTTGCGTATGGTTCCGTCCTTGCCTCCGGCGTCCAGCGCTTGCAGGATGATCAGGAGGGCGTAGCGCTTGTCGGCGTAGAGCAGGTGCTGGAGTTCTCGCAGCCGTCGCAGAGTTTTCTGAAGCGCGTCATCGTTGCGCTTTTTCCCGAACGTATCGTCGGGATCGAAATGCTTCAAACGAAGCTTCCTACCGGGCTTTACGATGCAATGCTTGCTGAGATCCATTTGCATCAACTTAGCACGGCGGGAATCGGCGGTTGCGCGAATTCACGTTCTTACCGGAACCTGGTAGCCCTTGCGTGCGCGCACCCGCGCTTTCGGAAAACGCTGCAGGGCATCGGGGGTGAGTTCGATTTTCACCTGCCGCTCTTCTCCCGGCTTGGCCGCGGGTATGGCGTAATACAGGCTGTAACGAAGACGGATGCGGTGCATCATTTCGTGAAAGGCCTGGCCCGGGTCGTCGGCTTTGCCCGGGGCGTCGGTCTTGATCGTGTCGCCGCCGGTTTTCTCGGCCACGCTCTCCATTCCTTCGCGGAGCAGCAGCCCCACCGCGGGATTCATAACGGTGGAGGCGGTGTTGAGCGCGGTGTCGAGCGAACCGCGAATAATCAAGCCGCTCAAGCTGGCGTCCGCTTCCCAGAGACGGTGGACGACCGTGCTCGATCGGCGCGAGCGCTGGCCAAAATTGTCGGTCAGGATCAAGATCGCGCGGCGGCGGTGCGTTTTGGGCTGATCGAGGAAGTACTGGGCCGCATCGTCGACTCCCGCCAGCAGGCGCGTGCCGCCGCGAAACCTACCTCCGACCACTTCCTCTTGGATGGCCCGTTGAACGGAGGCGAGATCCTCGCTAAAGGGTGCGACGACGCGGCTGCGGCTATGAAAAGTCATCACCGCCACTCGGTCGCCCGGGCGCAACTCAGAAAACGCTGCTTGAGCGGAAGCGGCGACGCGCGCCACGCTGGACCGCATGCTGCCGCTGATGTCGAACAGCAGGATGACGTCCAGTGGCTCTTCATCCTGCGAAAAATAGAGGATATTTTGCGGCCGGCCGTTGTCGAGCGCGATGAAATCCTGCTGCTGAAAACCGGTCAGGAGCCGGTCGCCATCGGTGACTTCCAGGTCCACGTGGACCAGCGCGATGTCGCTGCGGAAGGTGGGCACAACCTGCGCGGACAGGCCGAGAGCCGCGAGTAAGATGAACGAGGCGCACCACATGATCTGCTGTCATGATAGAGCCAACCGGGGCGGCTATAGATCGGGCGACGCCGCGCCCAATGCATAGGCGCGCTGCGCGGCTTGGCCGGGCTGGTAAGTCTCCACGAACATTCTGCGTCCGTCGGTGCGTATGGTAATGAGTCCTTGTTGATCGGTGCGGAAGACACCCACGCGGTGTGCGGCCAGGCGAGCCAAGACCTGCGGGTGCGGATGATGAAACGAATTGGCGAAGCCATCGGAAATTACCGCGAATACGGGCGCAACGGCATCGAGAAACGGATCGGTGCTGGAGGTGTTGCTGCCGTGATGGCCTACCTTCAGAACGTCGGCGCGAACCGGCTCGCCGGAGATGAGTAAGCGCTGCTCCATGGGCTTTTCCATGTCGCCGGTAAGCAGGAAGGAACGCTGTCCGTAAGTGATCCGCAAGGCTAGCGAGTCATTGTTTTTTGGGGTGTCCGCGGCGATGTAATCGGGCGGCGGAGACAAGACCTCGACGCGCGCGCCGCCAAAATCGAAGCTTCGGCCGCTCTGCATCGCGAGAATTCTGACGCGCTCGGATTGCGCTTTGGCGCGCACCTGGGACCACGCTTCACTTGCGGGCGTCGAGCCGGTCCATAGCTCGGCCGGATGAAAATTCTCGATGACGGCGGGCAGGCCGCGCGCGTGGTCGTCATGCGCGTGCGTCAGCACCACCACGTCCAGCTTGCGAATAGAGCGGGTCCACAGATACGGAGATACCACATCTTCGCCGATGTCGAAACGCGGCTTCACTTTTCGGCCGAACGACAAAATTCCTCCGCCGTCGATCAGCATGAGTTTCGAATCGGGAAAGGAAACCAGCAGGCTATCGCCTTGTCCGACGTCGATCACGGTCAGCTCCAGTTGACGCGGATGCACGTTGGGCGGGAAGGGATGCAAGTAGACCAATGCGAACAGGGCCAGCACGGGCACGGCGCAGGTCCATGCCAGGCGGCGCGAACGCCGCATCGCCCACGCCAGCAGCAGCACGGCGCAGGCCAGAGCGAGCGAGAGCCATAGCGGGGGATCCGGCACGCGCCAGTCAGGCTCGAACCGCAGGTGCCAATCGGCTACGTTTTCGCCGGCTTTCAGCAGCCATGCGGCCAGTGCGGCCGGCAAGTGCCAACCGGTAAAGATAGCGACGAAGCCCGCCGGAACGACGAGCGCGAGCAGTGGGACTACTAAGATGTTGGCCGCCAGGCCGGTAAGCGAGATGCGATGGAAGTAGAGCGCCATTGGCAGAGCGACGCCGATCTGGATCGCGGTGGAGATTACGGCGATTTCGTAAGCATAGAAGAGCACTCGCGCGATGGCCGCCAGCGCGTGCAGGAGCCAGGTTTCAGGAATTCTCAAGTAAGCGTGCAGGGTCTCGGCGAGCAGCCGCAACTCCAGGCGGAACTGCGCGCCCAGTGGCTGGAGACCGGGGGCGCGGCTTGGCTCGGCGATCCCATACAGAGCGCGTGAGTAGGGAGCCGAAGTCCCGTCGAGCATCGGCACGGCCAGCGCGCCAATCGCGGCTACGGCCAGAAAGGACAACTGGAAACCGGACTCGAAAAGCTGGGCAGGATCGGCGATCAGATACACGATCGCGGCCGCTGCCAGAAGATTCAGGAAACGTCCGCGGCGAAAGAAGTAGCGAGCGATGACATACAAAGTGAATCCGCCGGCAGCCCGGACCGCGGGCGCGTTCCAGCCCGAGACCAGCGCGTACAGCCAGGCGCCGGCTGCCGTCACCGCCAGCGCCTCCAGTTCCGGGACGAAGCACAGGCGCAGCAGGAACAGCAGGAACGCGGCCAGCACGGTGATGTGTAAGCCGTCGATCACCAGCATGTGGTAAGTGCCGGTGCGGCGAAAATGGTCCGTCCAGATGCCTTCGAGCTTGCGCGTTTCGCCGATCAGCGTTGCTTCCATCATGCCGGTGGCGTAGGGATTGCCTGCGTAGAGACGCTCGATGCGCAGGAGCGCGGTCGTTCGCAGGGCGAAGATCGCGGCGGAAAAGCGCGATCCGCATCGGCCCGGGACGACGCTGAGACGCGCGCCCGCGGGAATCGAGGCGGTCCAATAAATGTAGGACCGCGCCAGGTAAGCCTGATAGTCGAACGCACCCGGGTTCTGGAAGTTGCGCGTGGGCCGGATGCGGGCTTCGAATTCGACCATTTGGCCGTAGTGCAGATCGGGCGGCGTGTCGCCATCCCGGACGATCATACTGACCTGGGCCCGAGCCTTGGGCGCCAACTCGACGGCGAACTGGTCGCGGCCCTCATAGAACGCGGGCGGGCTCACCACGCAGCCGTTCAGCAGGACGACCTCGCGCGCGCCGGCATCCAGTTCAGGCGGTCGACCAGGACGATGCGCGGCTTCGATCATTGCGCCGGCGAGCGTTGCCACCAGGAGGCAGCCAGCGACGGCTAAACGCCGAGCCCGCCAGCGAGCGAGCAGAGTCAGGATTACCGACGCAGCCAAAGCCACCGCGAGCCTGGGCAAATCGAGCGCCAACACATGCCCTGCGAAAATTCCCGCGGCTAAGGCTAACAGCGGCAGGATGAGCGGATTCTTCACGGCATCCAGATTAGTGGCGGTTCACTGAATAAATTCGCCCGGGAAATAAAGCCGCCGCGTCTTCTTTATAATGGCCGCATGGCCAAGCTATTTCTCAGCCTTCTGGTCGCGCTTTCCGTTTTCGCGCAAACCCCCAGTATCGAGCAATCCCTCGGCATGAAATCGGTAAGCGGCGCTCAAGTCTCACCGGACGGCCGATTCGTCGCCTACACCGTCCAGCAAGCCAACTGGGAAGAAGACGAGTTCGTGCAGCAAATTTGGGTCGCCATGATTTCCACCGGCGAGCGCTACCAGCTCACCAGCGCGAAGAAATCGAGCCAGAACCCCAAATGGTCGCCCGATTCCAAGCGCCTGGCGTTTGCATCCGAACGCGACGGCAAGCGCCAGATCTACGTGATCAACCCGCTCGGTGGAGAGCCGCAACAGCTCACCACGGAGGAGAACGGCGTCGGACAATTCGAGTGGGCGCCGGATGAAACGGCCATCGCCTACACCTCCACCGGGCCCGAGTCCAAAGCCAAGAAAGACCGCAAGGAGAAATACGGCGACTTTGAGGTCGTCGAAGGCGACTACGCCATGATGCGTCTGTGGCTGGTGAAGGCGCCGGAGGAAATCGCGCCGGATCCCAAGCAGAAGCCCAAAGCGGAGGCGCTCACCGAAGGGGATAAGTTCAGCGTTGAAACATTTTCCTGGTCGCCTGATTCGAAGCTGATTGCGTTCAGCGCGCAGCGAGATCCGGCGCTGAGCTCATCCGGCACCGAGCAGATCTATTTGGTTGACCTGGCGGACAAGCATGTCAAGAAGCTGCTCGATTCAGGCGGGCCGAATGAGCGCCCGCACTGGTCACCGGACGGGCGCCAGATCGCTTTCAATACCTCGAGCGGAGATCCGTTCTTCTACTACACGAACAGACGCATCGCCACCGTTCCGGCTTCCGGCGGAGAGCCGAGGGTCCTGACGGGCAAGTTCGATGAGGACGCCAACCTGATCGACTGGGGGCCGGACGGCATTTACTTCGCGGCCGATCAGAAGGGCGCGGCGCACGTGTTCCGCGTAAATCCAACCAGCTTGGCGATTGATCGCATCACTCGACCGGATGCGTTATACGCCGGCGACGCATCCTTCACGCCGGACCATCGCACGTTCGCCGCGCTTGGCGCCATGCCGAATCATTTTAGTGAAGTGTTCGTTTCCTCCGTCCAGGATTTCTCCCCGCGCTATCTCACCGACATGGCCGGACAGTGGAAGGATTTTCAGCTCACCACTCGCGAGATGATCGAGTGGAAATCGAGCGATGGAACAACCATTCAAGGCGTCCTGGTGAAGCCGCACGACTACGATCCATCCAGGAAATATCCGCTGCTGGTGGTGATTCATGGCGGGCCCACCGGCATGGACACGCTGGTCTCCTCAGCCGACCGTTATTATCCCGTGGAGCGATTCGCCGCCAAAGGAGCGCTGGTGTTGAAGCCAAATTATCGCGGCTCGGCCGGGTATGGCGAGAAATTCCGGGCGTTGAACGTGCGCAATCTCGGCCTGGGAGATTACGCCGACGTGATCTCGGGCGTCGACTATCTGATCTCCAAGGGCATGGTGGACAAGGATCGCGTGGGCGCGATGGGCTGGAGCGAGGGCGGCTACATTTCCGCTTTCATCACCACTTATAGCGACCGGTTTCGCGCGGTATCCGTGGGCGCGGGTATCTCGGACTGGATGACTTACTATGTCAACACCGACATACATCCTTTTACGCGCCAATATTTGAAGGCCACGCCTTGGGACGATCCTACGATCTATCAGAAAACTTCGCCGATCTTTTACGTCAGCAAGGCCAAGACTCCGACGCTGATCCAGCACGGCGATCAGGACAAGCGCGTTCCTCCGCCCAATTCGTTTGAGCTGTACCAGGCGCTCAAGGATCGCGGCGTTCCCGTGAAAATGATTTTGTACAAAGGCTTCGGCCATCCCATCAATAAGCCTAAGCAGCAGCGCGCCGTCATGGAACACAATTACGACTGGTTCGCAAAGTACATTTGGGGCGAGGAACCGCAGCAGGAAGCGGCGACGAAGTAAGGAAGGAGTGATCTACCGTCATGAGCGCTGACCGCGCCGCCATAAGCGCCAAGTGCCCCTCCCTTCGGCTAACGGGCCTGCTGCTGATTTCCGCTTTGTGTGTTCCGGCGCAAGATGCCGCTCACCGCCTGGCCGCGCGTGCCGCCGGCGACACGCCGCTGAAGACCGACCTCGGCGAACTTTGCGACGGCATCGGCGGACGTCCCACCGGATCGCCTGCCTGCGCCCGCGCCATCGGTTGGGCCGCTAAGAAATTTCGCGACATCGGCATCCAGAATGTCAGCGTCGAGCAGTTCACCGCCCGGAGCCTCTGGCTGCCCATATCGGCGGAAGCCTCGGCCGTCGCGCCGGAGCGATTCAATCTTCGGATCGCGGCCGCGCCCATGAGCCCGTCCACTTCGGCGCCCATCGAGGCCCGCCTGGTGGATGCCGGAAACGGCACTTCCGAAGCGTTCGCCAAACTCGGCGCGGCGCTCAAAGGCTCCATCGTTCTGATTCATTCTTCGGAGATGAAGACGCTGGACGACCTTTTTGGCGAATACATGCGCAATGCCGCGCTGTTGGAGGCCGCCCGCAAATATCAACCCGCCGCGCTGCTGCTCGAATCGACGCGCCCGCGCTTGCTGCTCTACCGGCATCCCATTTCGCTCGATTCGAATTATGCGCCCGTTCCAACCGCGCTGGTCGCCCGCGAACACGCCGAACGGCTGGCGCGGCTGGCGCAGAAAGGCGAAGTCCGGGTGCGCCTGGCGCTATCCAACAAAACCGCGCCCACGTACGAATCGAGCAACGTCATCGCCGAAATCCGCGGGCGCGAGAAGCCGGATGAAATCGTCCTGGTTGGCGCGCACCTGGACTCCTGGGATCTCGGAACCGGGGCCGAGGACAATGGGGTGAATGTCGCCATGGTGATCGATCTGGCGCGCGCCTTCCATGACCTGGGTATCGTTCCTCGCCGTACCATTCGCTTTGCACTCTTCACCGGGGAAGAACAAGGCATGCTCGGCTCGGAAGCTTATGTCGCGCGGCACAAGGACGAACTCGACCGCTTCGTGGCCATGTTGGCTTTCGACACCGGTTCCGGGCATTTGTCCGGTTTTTTCCTGAACGGGCGCGAGGAACTGCGCAAGCCGATCGATGCGGCGCTGGACGCGGTAGCCGGCTTGAACGCCACCGAACACGTCGCCGACGCAATCGACGGGACTGACAATTTCGATTTTCTGATCTCGGGCGTCCCGAATCTGGTAGGCATCCAGGACGCTGGGCCGTATCTGCCCGATTATCACGCCGAGTCCGATACGCTAGACCGCGTGAATTTCAAGGAAATGAAAACGACCGAGGCGGTTTCGGGCGTACTGCTGTGGAGCTTGGCTGAAAATCCGCAAAGGCCGGCCCGCAGACAGACGCGCGCGGAGGTAGAGAAGCTGCTCGACGACACCAAGCTGGTGGATCAGATGAAGGTGTTCGGCCAGTGGGACGATTTCAAAGCCCGAAAGCGCGGGCTGTTCTAGTCAAGCACGCCTGGCTCTTAGTGCGGCGCCAGTGATGCGCCGGTGCAGGCCAGCGGGCAGCAGCAGCCCGCTGAGTGCGGCGGCGGTCATCTCCCAATTGCGGCGATCGGCGAAGAAGACCCGCGGAGCACGGCGTAAAGACCGGGTCATAGTGCCGAAGGCCCGGCCATAAGAACCGGCCTGATACCAGCCGTATGCGCAGAAGCGTTGCATGTTGGATCGCGCCCGGCCTTCCACCAGGGCCACCGCGCGCGGAGCAAACCAGCGCGCCTTCTGCATGAGCTGCTCGAATGATCGCTCAATCACCGGTACGTCTCCGGTTAATTGGCCGTGCCGCCTGCGATAAAAAGTTAGAAACTCCGGGATTGCCCACAAGTTGCCAGGCCGCAGCGCGCCGATACGCAGCCAGGCGTCCAGGTCGTAGCAGGCGGCGAGCGATGCATCAATACCTCCTGCTGCTACCAGAGCCTCTCGCCGGAACACCAACGCCGACCCGTTTCCGATCACGTTATCCGCCAGTAACTCGGAGAACGAAATTGGGCCATCCCACAGCCGCGATGTGAGCCCGGTGTCGCGGCCATCTTCATCGATGATGCGCGACCAGGAAAAGGTTAGATCGGCGCGCGGCTGCGCATCCAGGAACCGCACGTGCTGTTCCAGCTTATTGGGACTCCATAGGTCGTCGGCATCCAAAAGCGCGACATATGGTCCACTGGTTTGCTCGATGCCATGGCGTAATTGCATGGCAGCGCCGCGATGGGGCGACCGCAGCACACGCACGCGCCGGTCTTGGAATTGTTCGGCAATCCGAAGCGTGCCATCGGTAGAGCCGTCGTCCAGCACCAGCAGCTCAAAATCGCGAAAGGTCTGCGCGAGCGCCGATTGGATCGCTGCGCCGATATAGGGCGCCACGTTGTAAGCGGTCATCACCACACTGACTGCCGGTGAGTCACCCATGCCGTACTCAAATCATAACTTTGATGGGCCGCACCGGGAAGAAGCGTGGCTGGCGCTACGACTCGCGCGACAGCACACCGCACGGCGCACTCCTCCCAGCTTAGAATCGGAGATGGATGAACTTGGCCTCGCCCCGCCTCTACCTGGAGCGCCCCGGTCCCTTGTCGCTGTTCTGGGGAGTGCTGCGGCAGGCCTGCGTGGCAGCCTACGAAGACAACTGCTTCGGCATCGCCAAAGGCGCGGCTTATTCTACCTTGCTGGCTTTCTTTCCAGTGCTGGCGTCGATTGCGTCCATTCTGGCCCGCGCTAACGCCGAGTCGGTGGCACGCGCTCTTACGCGGCTCTTGTTTCAGATTGTCCCTCCCGGCTCGGAGGACTTGGTGCGGAATCAGTTTATCGACCGCGGCCAGCGCCCGCTGTTGATGATCCTGGCCGCCGTGCTGCTGGCTACCTGGGCTGCCTCCGGTGCCATGATGACCCTGATGGAAGGCTTCGAGGCAGCTTACCGGTTGCCTTCCGGACGTCCCTTCCTGAAACAGCGCG
>DATJWJ010000111.1:0-35765 GCA_035501355.1 Bryobacteraceae bacterium
AATTCCACGAGCCGCTGCGATACAGAGCATCCGGAGAAAACGCCAGGTCCCTCGCGACGCCCTCGATCTGATAGCCCTGCGTGTTGCCGATGCTCTGAAACGGCAGCATCGACCCGAAGGCCGTGGCTTGAACGCCCGGCAGTGCGGAGGTTTGTTCCAATACCCGGCGCTGATAGTCCAGAGCTTTGACGTTGTCGCGATAGTTCGGGCCCAGCGCGGTTCGAAGAGTAAGCAGATGATCGGAGCGGAAGCCCAAATCCACCCCGCGCAGCTTCATCACGGTCTGGATCATCAGCCCCGCGCCAGTGAGCAGCACCAGCGCGGCGGCCACTTCGAAAACGACCAGTGCGTCACGCGTGCCGCGGCTGCGGACGTCGGCGCCCGATCGGCCGCCTTGCTTGAGCGCCTCATTCATCGTGGCCCGCGCCGCTTGAAAGGCCGGGACGATGCTGAACAGCAGGCCTGTCAACAATGCAAGCGCCAGCGTGAACAGCAGCATTCGCGCATCCACCCGCGGCTGCGCGGAAACGGGCAGACCCTCCGGTACGAGTTTCGCCAGAATTCGCATCCCGGCCAGCGAAAGCGCCAAGCCCGCGCCCCCGCCCACCAGCGAGAGCAGCGTTCCTTCTGTAATCATCTGGCGCACCAGGCGTCCTCGGCCGGCGCCCAAAGCAGCCCGAACGGCGAGTTCGCGTTTACGTGCTACCGCGCGAGCCAGCAAAAGGCTTGCAAGATTCGCACAGGCGATCAGCAGCACACAGCCGGCGGCCGACATCAAAACCACCAGTGCCGTCCCGGTCCTCCCGAGCAGATCTTCTTTGATCGGCAAGATATTCGCGCCAACGTACCGATTCGAATCGGGGTAGAGCCGCTTCAAATGATTCGCGATCGCCTGCATATCGTCGGACGCTTGCTTCATCGTCACGCCAGGTTTCAGCCGCGCCACCACGCTCAGGAAATGGCTGTCTCGATTAGCGCGAAATTGGGGCGTGGCGTGGATGGGAATAAAAAAATCGCGGTCTCTTTCGCGAAAGACGAAGTCGCGGGGCATAACGCCGATAACTTGATAATTGGCGCCGTCCAGCAGAATCGTGCGATTGACTATATCGAGCCCGCCGGCATAGCGGCGCTGCCACAATCCATAGCTGATGACGGCGACATGCGCGTCATCGCGGTCTTCCGCTTCTGTGAAAGTGCGGCCGATG
Source organism: Bryobacteraceae bacterium (assembly GCA_035501355.1). Classification (GTDB taxonomy): domain Bacteria; phylum Acidobacteriota; class Terriglobia; order Bryobacterales; family Bryobacteraceae; genus Palsa-89. Next base: position 1,206 of record DATJWJ010000111.1, read on the forward strand.
ATCGGCCGCACGCCCAGGACGGAAAAGAAGTTTGGAGTAGCCGCAAAACCGGCCAGTTGTTCCGCCGCCCCATCGCCGGTGACCGCTCTAGTGCGCCCGCGCGTAGCGGCCATATCGGTAAAGGAATGATTCTGTTCGCGCCAATCGAAGAAATTCGCCGGGGCGGGAGTGTTGTGTACAAAGCCAATACTGGTCGCGTCCTCGAAGACCATGACCACCCGCTCCGGGTCGTCATAGGGAAGCGGGCGAAGAATGACGGCGCTAACTGCCGAGAAGACCGCCGTGTTGGCCCCGATGCCCAGCGCCAGCGCGCAGATCGCGATAAACGCGAATCCGGGCGATTGACGGAGCAGGCGGGCGGCGTAACGAAGATCGGCGATAAAGCTCGACATGCGGGCATTACTCAAATGCTGGCGAAAGGTTACATCCCCGCCTGGGACCCCTCAATTCTGGACGGTCAGGATTACGCTGGAGCTCGAAAAGCCGTCCTCGGTCGTAGCAACCAGTGGCCAATCTCCGTTCGCGAGCGTCGTCGGCACTTGAATCGCAATCTGATAAAGTCCCGCCAGCCCGGACGCGAGTGCCGCTCCGTACACGGTCGCCGGAACATTGTTGATGGTTACCGTAACGGCCTGGCTGGTCGAATAGGTCTGATCGCTCGGCGTTACCGAACCCGGCAGCGTCACCGGATTTGTGGCGCCGAATCCCGTGCCCCACAAAATCAGAACATCGCCCGGCTTGGCCGGGATCGTGGTCAGACCCGGAATGGTTCCGTTCTTAGCGGCGTAACTGTAGTCCACCCGAGTTGCAATCACCTGGTTGCCGCTCAAGGTGAAGAATCCGGGCGACTCCCCCGCCGTACCGATGAGTTGGGGCGAAGAGACAGCACCGTTGTTGATCACCTGAACCTGGGCGCTCCCGCTTGGCATCGGGGGCGCCAGAACGTTGATCTGCGTCGAACTAACGTAGCTGATGTAACCCGGAAAGCCCGAAAAGCTGACCGTGACTCCGTCCAGCTCCGTGGGCAGAGCGCCGCCCACAATCGACCAGCTATCCTTCGACGACGAGAGATTCGTCCCTTGAATAGTCACATAAGTATTCGGGGCGATCGCTTGTCCGGCCTGGAAACTTGCGCCGTTCACCACTCCGGTGATGGAGGGCGGGGAGGGAATCGTCGCGCTCAGCACCAAAGTCACCGCTACCGTGACGGGCGAGTAGCCTGGAGCCGTGGGAGTGAAGTTGATCGAGCCGCCATAAGTCCCCGCGGCCAGCGCCGTGCCTCCCGGACTGATATTGACGCTAACCTGCGTCGTCCCCGGTGTGCTGCCGGAAGCACCGCTGGTGGCGAGCCATGCTCCACCCTTGGCGGTGCTCGTCGAAATAGTGAAGCCGAGCGACGGACCGCTGGTCGACACCGTCACGTACTGAGGCTGCGGAGTCGCATTGGCGCCGGCCTTACCAGCGAAATATAACGACGCGGCGCTCGCCGAGAGCCCCGGCGCGGCGGCTCCGAAGGCGATCTTACGGATCTGCTGGGCAAAATAATCCGAGACATAAAGATTGCCGGATGCATCCAGCGTGAGCCCGCTCGTGCACCAAGGAATCCAGCGCCAGTCCACCATTGCCATTTTCGCCGCTTCCGCCCGGTTTTCCGTTGCCCGCGATGGTGTTGATGGTTCCGGACGGATCCACTTTGCGGATCCGGGAGTTGCCATAGTCGGCAATATAGATGTTGCCGGCGTTGTCCGCGGCTATTCCCTCGAGATTGTTTCCAAACTCCGCGGTCAGCGCGGATTGGCCGTCCCCGATAAAGCCGTACTGTCCGTTGCCCGCCACGGTGCTGATGTTTCCCGAGGTGTCCACCTTGCGCACGCGCGGTCCGTACAAAGCGTTACCTGCTTCCGTAATGTAGAGGTTCCCTTGCCCATCCACGGCAACCCCCACTGGGACGCTCAGCGTGGCGTTGATGGCCGGCCCGCCGTCGCCCGTGTAGTTCGTGGTGCCGTTGCCGGCTACGGTACTGATGATCCCCTGCGTATCCACCTTGCGAATGCGCTCGCCGACCGTATCCGCGATGTAAAGATTCCCCTGCTTGTCTACTGCCAGGCCCGCGGCGGTCCTGAGCCCCGCGCCGGCAGCGGGAGTTCCATCGCCACTGTCCGCGAATCCTCCTCCCGCGTACGTGCTGATGATTCCCTTCGTGTCTACCTTCCGCACCAGGCCTGTGCCGTTGCTGCTGTCGGAAACATAGAAGTTGCCCGACTTATCCACAGCCACACCGATATACGGCGTACCGCCATTCCACCCGAAAATGGCGCTGGTGGCCGGTCCGCCATCTCCGTTGTTTCCGAAAAACAGCATTTCATTTCCGGCAAACGTGCTGATGATGCCCGACGTGTTCACTTGGCGAACCACGCGGTTTCCGACATCGGCGAAATACAAATTACCCGCCTGGTCGAAAGCAATTCCCGTGGGCATCGCGAGCCATGCATTCACCGCCGCGGCGCCGTCGCCGAAGTAGCCCTGCTGCCCGCTCCCCGCCACGTCCGAAATCACCTGGGCATTGGCGGCCGGAGCGATTAGGGCCGCGACATACAGAACAAATCTGAAACGCATAAGCTGCTTTCTCCGCGCGCTGAATTTCCCACCATCCAAACAAAGCGCGAGGCTCGGGACTCGAATATCCAATCCCAGTGGCCAAATTCTTCCTGCCCATACAATGGCTTGACGACGGACATCTTTTCAGAAATCTTCATGAATAATTCCGACCCGACCGGGCAACCGGCGCATAAGATGCTCCTCCGCGCGTCACCAAAAATCATCCATGCTATCGGACGTGTGACTCAGCGGGTTAGTCATGCTATCCTACGCTTTCAGTTTGGGACCGTCCCGCTTTGCGACAGCGTCCTCTCTACACCCATTCGCACTGAGACCACCACATGAAGCTCACTTGGACCAAGACCGACGAGGCCCCCGCACTCGCGTCGTACGCGCTGCTGCCCATCCTGCGAGCCTACTTCAAGGGCACCGGGGTGGAGATCGAAACCGCTGACATCTCGCTCGCCGGACGTATTATCGCCAACTTCCCTGAGTGTCTTCGGAACGATCAGAAAATTCCCGACGAGTTGACCCGCCTGGGTAAACTGGCCCAGACACCCGAGGCCAACATCATTAAGCTCCCCAACATCAGCGCCTCCATTCCGCAGCTCCGCGAAGCGATTGCCGAACTCCGCGCAAAGGGCTACAACATCCCCGACTATCCCGAAGAGCCGTCCACCGAGGACGAGCGTGCGCTGCAGGCCCGGTTCGGCGTGGTCCTGGGCTCGGCGGTGAACCCCGTATTGCGCGAAGGCAATTCGGACCGCCGTGCTTCCACCTCGGTGAAAGCGTTCGCGCGGAAGCATCCCCACCGGGGAATGAAAAATTGGCCGAAGTCCGGCTCCCTGACGCGTGTCGCCCACATGAGTGACAAGGACTTCTATGGCAGCGAGAAATCCACGACGGTGGGCGCCGCAACCAGCGTCCGCATCGAATTCGTGGACCCAGCCGGCAAGGTGCAGGTGTTGAAGCCGAGCATCCCCCTGCTCCCAGGCGAAGTGATCGACTCCGCGGTGATGAACGTGGCGGCCCTGCGCAAATTCTATGCGGAGCAGATGGACGCCGCCAAAGCTGACCAGGTCCTGTTGTCGCTCCATCTGAAGTGCACCATGATGAAGATCTCCGATCCGATCATGTTCGGGCACTGCGTGGCCGTGTATTTCGCCGACGCCCTGGAGAAGCATGCCGGCGCGATCCAAAAAGTCGGCGCCAACGTCAACAATGGACTGTCCGACGTCCTCGCCAAACTCGCCCAGCTTCCGGCCGCGAAAAAGGCCGAGATCGAGGCCGATATTGCAGCCTGTTATGACAACCGTCCAGCCTTGGCGATGGTCGATTCGCGGGCGGGCAAGACCAATCTGCACGTTCCCAACGATGTGATCGTCGATGCCTCCATGCCGGTCGTGATCCGCGACGGCGGCAAGATGTGGAATAAACAGGACGCGCTCGAAGACACCGTCGCCATGATACCGGACCGCTGCTACGCCACCATCTATCAGGTGATGATCGAGGACTGTAAGAAGCACGGACAGTTCGACCCGGCCACCATGGGCAGCGTATCGAACGTCGGCCTCATGGCTCAGAAGGCCGAAGAGTACGGTTCGCACGACAAGACCTTTGTCGCGCCCGGCAACGGCAGCATTCGCATCGTTGACGCGGGCGGCAAAACACTGCTCGAACAGAGCGTCGAGCGCGGCGATATCTTCCGCGCCTGCCAGACCAAGGACGAGGCCATCCGCGATTGGGTAAAGCTGGGAGTGGAACGCGCGCGCGCGACCGGCGCTCCCGCGGTGTTCTGGCTCGACCCGGATCGCGGCCACGATGCGCAAATTATTCAGAAGGTGAATGCCTACTTACCCGAACACGACCTCTCGGGACTGGAAATCAAGATCATGAAGCCGGTCGACGCGATGAAATTCTCACTGGAGCGAGTTCGCCGCGGCCAGGACACCATCTCCGTCACCGGGAACGTGCTTCGCGACTATCTCACCGACCTGTTCCCGATTCTGGAGTTGGGGACCAGCGCCCGCATGCTCTCCATCGTGCCGCTGCTCAGGGGCGGCGAATTGTTAGAGACCGGGGCTGGCGGTTCGGCGCCCAAGCACGTCCAGCAGTTTGTTAAAGAAGGTCATCTGCGCTGGGACTCGCTCGGTGAATACTGCGCGCTGGTGCCCTCGCTGGAGCTGATCGGGACAAAAACCGGCAACCGGCGCGCGGCGCTGCTTTCGAAAACCCTGGACCAGGCCATCGGCCAGTATCTTGAAGACGCCCGCGAGCCGTCGCGCAAGGTAAACGAGATCGACAACCGCGGCTCGACCTTCTATCTCGCGTTGGCGTGGGCAAAGGCACTCGCCGCCCAGGATGAGGACCGGGAGTTGAAGCAACGCTTCGCTCCGGTAGCGGCCGCGCTGGAGGCGAACGCGGCGAAGATTACTCAGGAGTTGCTGGCGGCTCAGGGCAAGCCGGCAGACCTCGGCGGTTACTATTTCCCAGACGACGCTAAGTGCGCCGCAGCGATGCGGCCCAGCCTTACGCTGAACGCAATCATAGACGGAATGTAGTGGCTTTTGCACCTCCGCGCCGGCGCGCGCCGGACGGAGTCGCTGAAGGCGCGGGCACAAGTCCGTCGGAGGTCATGCGGGGCAAGCTTATCAATGGATGCCCGTTTGGCGCAGTCCTTCACGACCTGCCACACAACCCGCTCCGTTACACCATCCCCCAAGTCTTTCCGGCGCGGCAGACACACCGAAACACGCGGCCTTCGCTCTCGCGAGCCGTGGCAAGCCATGAGTCGACAGCACTCTTGACCCAATCTGGAACCGGCACCGTCCGAATATGCCGGGCTTTGCCGACCAAATCAACAATGGCCCAATGGTCTTCCCGGCGTTGAAGATCGGCAACTCCAGTTCTGCCGCCTCCCTCCGGCGCAACCCGCACCCCAGAGAACACCGAGGAGTGCTCGATCTCGCTTGCCCTTGAGCGTATTCGGATCAGGCACCTGCCTGGTCGGCGGTGAGCCAGTTTCCAAGTCGAACGCCGAGATTCTTAGGCCCTTTAACTCGCCCGATGCCAGCGGCAAGATCGGGAGTGAGCAGTCCAGAATCAGCGGCCTCATTCGCGAGACGTCTTACGGCAGCAAGCCTGCCGTTGATCGTGTCTTGCCGCGTTTCATAAGCAGGGCCTCCATGCCCCAGCAAATGGACACGCAGCGGGGTTGCATCGAATATCGTAGGTGCCGGCGGGTCGTTACACGGCAAAGGCCGCGCGGACGCACGCTCTCACAGCATCCCAGTCGCGCGCACTGAGATGGCCGATTACGCTCAACTCCGAACGGTGAGCAGTCAACACGTAGGCGCGGAAGCAAGACTCCGCTCGGAGTCCGGCGGATCGCCAGTCCTGGAGAACGTAATCAGTCGTGCCTGGCGTTCTCGGCAGCTTCGTCGTGAGAATCCCTACTACTGCATCCGGACGCTCGGCGAGATACGTGGGGCTCGCGATAACCACGGCTGGACGGACCTTGGTTTCCTGGGCGCCGACCAGAACCCAGATCGCCAGGCCTCAATCGCGGTCCTCTGATTCCTCAGTGTCGAGGCGGCGCAGGGATGCGGCCCTGAATTCATTCAGGTCTTCATCGGACCAGGAATCCGACCAGTCGATTCTGTGATTCGGTGCGAGTTCCGCTAACCGCTGGGCCAGCGCGGACAGTTCCGTAGCCGTGTCTGGGGGCAAGCGTCGGAAGGCATCCACCAACGAGGCTTCCCGCTCGTTTAACTGCATTTCCATATCCCTATACCCAGTATATGGCGTTCCAACACTGGGACCGCTGCCACATGGACGTATTGTCGCTATTCGCAGAAGTGCCCGTGGATAACTCCCGTGACGTCGGTTTGCGTCCGCCCATTCCGTCAGATAACGCGCCTTCAGGGAGCCGGGCTGACCGAATTGTGGGTCGTGTCAGCTTTTTTGTGTAAACGATGTTCTCCGACTTTCTCTCCTTGATGCAGTAAACCACATTTGAATTTGCCATGGCCCAGCGGAGCGCAGCCCGGCGCCGCGGTGTTTTGCGGCGCGTTTCGGGCGGAGCGTAGCTGGGCCATGGCAAATTCGGCCGGCGGCGCCTCTCATACCCGCTCCAGTGCCGGCATCCGCTCTGGCCACAGTATCTGAAATCTATTCAGCGCCTCCCGCCACCCTTGCACCGTGTGCCATTTCTTGGCCACATTCTGCAGCGCCAGGTACAGCAGCTTCAAGGCTGCCTCCTCGGTCGGGAATGCAGCCCGCGTCTTGATCACCTTTCGCAACGTCATGTTCAGCGATTCCACCGCGTTGATGGTATAAATCACCTTCCGGATCTCCGGCGAGAAGGCGAAAAACGGGATGATCCGCGCCCAGTTCCGCCGCCAGATCTGGCTGATGGTCGGGTGACTGGCGTCCCATTGCCGCGCGAACGCTTCCAGTTCCTGCTCGGCCGCCTCCGCCGTCGGCGCGCTGTAAATCTGCCACCAAAACCAGCGCCATTTGAGACCACCGTGGATTAATAAGCGCGGCCCCAGTAACGTTTTTCCAACTCGAACAATCGCCACACCCTCAGTCATTTCGCTCGCCCCACCCACAGCCAGCCTCGCGCCCCATGCTATGTCCAAACAGAGGCCAAACAAATGTCAACACCTCCGAACCCCGTCCTGGACCCCGCGGCCGACCGCGCCATGTATGAAAACCGAATGCGCGCCGCCGCTTACCGTACCGCCGTTAATCGGGCGAACGCCCAGCATTCCACCGGCCCTCGCACCGACGCCGGCAAACAGCGTTCGTCCATGAACGCCATCCGCCATGGCTTGACCGCCGCCACCGTCGTCCTCCAATCAGAAGACCCGGCGGCCTACGAAGCCCATCGCCGCCAGTTCTTCGCGGAGCACCAACCCGCCACCCCGACGGAAACCCAGCTCGTCCAGGAACTTGTCGACACCTCCTGGCGCCTCAATCGCATCCCCCTGCTTGAAGCCGACCTGCTTAACCGCGCCGCCAATCCGCCCAACGAGCAAGCCCGTATCGACTTCGACATCGTCGACGCCCACCGCCTGATCAACAACCTCTCCATCCAAGGCCAGCGCCTCTCCCGCCAGTTTCAAAAAGCCCTCCAAACCCTGGGCGAGATCCAGACCGCCCGCCTCGATCGCGAACGCCGCGACCTAAAGAACGCCGCCTCCCTGCTCGAATTCCATAAACATAAAGGACTTCCCTGGGAACCCTCCGACGATGGCTTCGTTTTTTCTAAAGAGCAAGTCGAACTCTTCGCCCGCCGCGCCATCCGCCAAAACGACGCCCGCCACGTCGGCTATGTCCGCTTCGACATGTTCCCCAGCCCCATGCAACAGGTGTCCTTGACCCGGCACGCATGAAATTGCGATGACGCCCGGCCCCAAAAACCTTCTTCTTCACTTACAGTGTTTTGCGAAAAGTTTATCGTTTACGCCGCGCCGCTCGGTATGTTAATCTATCAGTAGCTTGCATGAACCGCACCCAACCCGTGGTTCTCGCTAATCCTCCAAACGGAGCTAACAACACCCAAGAATGAGCTTTACTGTCTTCCTCGGAAACTTACCTGTGTGGGTTACCAAAGACGATATCAAGTCCTGGTTAACCGCAGAAAATCTGGCCTTCGACGACGTGAAGGTAATCCGCAACCCCGAAACACAGGAGTCCAAGGGTTTCGCCTTCATCGATACGCCCAACGCCGAAGAAATGAATCTGATCATCCGCCGCTTCGACCGCGCGCCGCTGGAAGATCGGCTCCTTAGAGCCAATCAGGCGCAACCGCCCAAGTCCAAAGGCCAGGGTCCCGCTGCCGCCAGTCCCGCGAATCGAACCAACGTCGGTCCGCGACGCGAACGCGGAGGCAAAAAACACCGGAAACATAACCCCAACGGTCCCCAAGGTCCGCATAGCGCATTCGCCGAAGAGTTGGCTAAGGCGCTCTAAGTCTTTTTGGTAGGTCCCTCCTTCCCTTAGCCCACCTCGCAGTAAGCCCGATTTTCTTCTCTCTCACAAGAACTCTTTTCAGTGCTATACTCGATGCACCCTGTAACATAGGGCAGCGCTTCGTTTTTTATTCGAGAATCCGCTCGTATGGGGGTGGTTTCGTGAGTTTGCTCATACTTCGTGCTTTATTTATGCTGGTACTGGCCGCCGCCGGCTGGTTCCTGCGGCCGTTCGATCTGCCTGATATCTACGCCGCCGCCACCGGACTGGCGATCGGCCTGGCAATCGTTCTGTTCGAAATCCAGGTTCGCAAAACCACCCTCAAGCGATTGTTTGGGGCGGCATTCGGTTCCCTGCTCGGAATCGTGGGCGCTTACCTCATTTCGCTGATCCTGGCCCGGGCCTTCCCCAGCAACTCCACTACGCTCTCGTTCCTCCAGGTCATGCTCCTGCTGTGGATGGCTTACGTCGGCTTGGTCGTGGGTGCCAGCAAGGGCGAGATGCTGAACTTGGGCGCTCTGGGCGGGCTGTTCGGCGGCGAGCAAACCGCCGGCCAATCCTTCAAGATCCTCGACACCAGCGTCATCATCGACGGCCGCATCGCCGATATCGTCGAAACCGGTTTTCTGGATGGCTCCTTGGTCATCCCGCAGTTCGTTCTGCGCGAGCTCCAGCTGGTCGCCGATTCAGCCGACTCGCTCAAACGCAACCGCGGCCGTCGCGGCTTGGACGTCCTCCAGCGCGTCCAAAAAATGACCCAGATCAACGTTCAGATTCTCGAAGACGATTTCCCCAACGTGCGCGAAGTGGATATGAAGCTCATCGAGCTCGCCAAGGCCTACGGCTGCAAGATCGTCACCAACGATTTCAATCTGAATAAGGTTGCCCAGCTGCACGGCGTCGACGTCTTGAACATCAACGAGCTGGCCAATGCCCTGAAACCCATCGTACTCCCCGGTGAAACCATGCGCGTCTTCATTTTGAAGGAAGGCAAGGAGTACAACCAGGGCGTGGCCTATTTGGACGACGGCACCATGGTGGTGGTGGATAACGCCAAAAAGATGATCTCGCGCACCATCGATATTTCTGTCACTAGCGTGCTGCAAACCACGGCCGGTAAAATGATTTTTGGCCGCTTTGACGAACGCGTGCACGGTGTTCATGACAAGAGCCAACCGCCCGAGCGCTCGCATGGAACTCCGCGCGACCAGCCCGCCTCGGGATCCCACACTGCCGAAGCCCGCGGTTCAGGCGTCACCGCTGCCGGATAGCAGGACCTGACATGAAAGTATCCGTGATCCTCCCAGCCGCCGGGCTGGGAACTCGAATGGGGCGAACCGCCCCCGAAAAGGCCGGCACCAGCCGCAAGCAGTTTATGCTGCTCGAAGGCTCGCCCATCTTGCTGCACACCATCCGGAAATTCGTGGACACGCCGGAAGTGGCCGAGATTGTCGTAGCGCTGCGCTCCGAAGACATGGGCTGGGCGCGCGACTTGCTCGCCGCCGAGCGTTTCTCTAAGCCCGTGCGCCTGGTCGAGGGCGGCGACAGCCGTCAGGAATCGGTCGAGCATGCGCTCGCCACCCTGGGCCCCGGAACTGAGCTGGTCGCCGTTCACGACGCCGTGCGCCCCTTCATCGAGCAGCCCGTGCTCGAAAAGGTTTTCGCCGAAGCGGCCGAAACCGGCGCGGCTATCGTCGGTATTGTTCCGGTCGACACCGTCAAGCAGGTGCATCGCAATAAGATTCGGCAGACCATTCCCAGGGAGCGCCTGGTTCTGGCTCAGACTCCGCAGGTCTTTCGCTACGACTTGTTGAAGCAGGCCTTCGCCAAGGCGCGCGAGGACAACTTTACCGGCACCGACGAGTCCAGCCTGGTGGAGCGGCTCGACCAGGTGGAAGTGAGCGTGGTCATGGGCAGCGACCGCAATATCAAGATCACCAAGCCCTCCGATATGGACCTCGCCCGCCTGTTCCTGGCCGAGGAGATGGCCGCGCGAGTTTCGTCTTGAGCGATCCCGGCTTCCCCCAGCTCCGAATCGGGCAAGGCTGGGATGTGCATCGCATCGCGCCGGGCCGGCCGCTGATTCTGGGCGGCGTCACCATTGCTTCCGAATTCGGCCTGGAGGGCCATTCCGACGCCGACGTGCTTTCGCATGCCGTCACCGACGCGCTGCTCGGCGCGGCCGCCCTCGGCGACATTGGAATGCATTTTCCCGATTCCGACCCGCGCTGGAAGGATTCCGATAGCCTTCGATTCTTGCAGCACGCGCGCGACCTCGTGATCGCCCAAGGATACGAAATCGTCAACGTCGACTCCACCGTGATTCTGGAGCGCCCCAAACTGAAGGATTACCGCGCCGCGATTCGCGAAAAGCTGGCCGAGACGCTCCATCTCCAGGTCGATCGAGTCTCGGTAAAATTCAAGACCGCCGAAAAACTGGGACCGGTCGGCGAGGGCCGCTCCGCCGAAGCGCAGGCCTTGGTCACTTTGGCTTATCGCCGCCGGTAAACGGCAATGTCGATGCCCAAGCCCGATTCGCTGTAGACGATGCGGTGCGAACCCAGCGCTTCAAGCTCGGACGGAATGCTGACCGGAGAAGCGCCGCTTACCAACAAGACCGCGCCGGGATTCATCATCCCGGCCATGCTCGCTAATGCCAGCGACTGCTCCACGCGGTCGTACTCGCCCAGCGCGTTCAAAGCCACCACGATATCGAACGCTTGACCGGGCGCGGTTTCTACGGACTGCGTCACGATATCCAGATCGTTCACGCCGATTCGCGCGCCGGCCTGCGGCTTCACCGCGATGGCCCGCATGTTCACGTGATGCACGCCGGCAGGAACCACCGCCGGCTCGGCCGGGCTGCCAATCAGCTCGCCAAAGCGGTTCCAATAAGAGAGCGCCCCCGCATTCCAGCCGGCCGCGATGTTCAGCGGCAATTGCAGGATGTAATGGCCGCTCCGAAGTTTTGCCGTGATGGCGCGCAAATGCGAAAGCACGAACGGGTTCATGTCGATGAGCGACAACTGCACTTCGGACGCGCGTCCCAGATCCAGCCGCTCAACTGCTTCGAGAATCGCGAACGGCTGGATGGTTTGGGGCGGATAAAAGTCATACCCGTCCGGACGGCCGGAGAAATCCAGTTCGGGCGAAATCAAAGCCACGCGGCGAACGTGAGCCGGCGCGGCAGCGCTGCTCTTCAAGGCATGCAGTGTCTCGGACATTGCGAAGTCCATGAGCAGCGGCGCGGCGGCATCGCCCATTCCCGCGTTCGCATGGTCCAGCGCCGACCGCCGCAGAATGCCTCCCAAAAAAGCCGGAAGCTCTTCTTCAGTCACCCGGAGCCGGCGCAGGAACTCGAGCACGTCGCGCCAGCGCTCGTCGTCGCGAGTGTCCAGGCCTTTGATAAAGTCATCGATTCGCGCGCGCGATACCGCGGTCAGATCTCCGGCGGCATTCACGGCGTCTTTTTGGCTGAGCAGCACTGGCTGCGTAGTGAACGAGCTGCCGAAAACGATCCAACCGCTAATCAAATCCTCGACGCTTTGATCGGCGCGGCCCCGCAGTTCCCAATCGCGCTGGCGGATCCAGTTGTCCCACGCGGTCGCTGTGGGGAAGTCGGGCATCTTCTCATCGGCAGTTGTAATGCTCGCGGTCAAAGGCTGGATCTGCTGCCAGCGCAGGTATCGAACTCCTTGCGCGGAAGCGCAGATCGATCCGGCTACAAAAAGAACGCAAGCCATCGAGCGCGCCATAGATGATTGACTACCATTCTAATGGGCGCTGCCACGCTTGCGCCGAACCGCTGAAAGTTAGCCCACGCCGCTATTGGCGGTGGTGATGCCTCTTGTACCGGTCATAAACGTATCCGGTCGCACCGCCGGCCGCGCCGATGCCAACACGCTTAGCAGTACGGACGTGTCTCCTGTGCCGGTGAGAGTGATAGTGCCGGTACGAAGAATATCGATAAGAACCGCACGCGCATATGCACCCCTCCTTACCTGGACCGAGAGCACATGGTGTGCCAGTGTTACGTTACTTCCCAAACGTCCAATCGATGCCGGCCAACGGGACAAAGTCGTGCAGCCAGCCATTGATCTTTGCGCCCGGGGCAGGCATAAACAATTTGTCGGGAAATGGAGTGGCGTAGTAACGGAAATCGACCCGGACGAGCCAGTGCTCGTTGATCGAGTATTTAAGCCCGCCACCAGCGCTCAGCAGACCTTCCACTTCATTGGCGTGAGTGAGAAATGCAAAATTGCTCAGCGGCTGGGCGAGGTACTCGGCGCCGGTCGCCTTATAGTATTTGATGCCGCCGCCGGCCGCTGCATAAGGACGAAGCTTGCGATTGCGCGGAGTAGCATAAAACAGAACATCGTAGTGCACGGCATGCGCTTCGGCATCCATGTTGACTTCCTGTCCACCAGACTTTAACTCCGCGTCTCCATCGCGAAACGTATAGCGCATTTCGCCGCCGAAGTAGTCGCCCATATTTTGCCCCAGAACGGCGCTGAGGGAGAGGCGCGGTCCGAAACCGGCCTGCACCGAGCCTGAACCGTTGGTGATGGTCGCATCATGATAGAAGCCGAAGCCGGCCGCGCCGCCGAGCGACCATGTTTGTCCTAAGCAGGAACTAATCCCCAGAATCGAGAGCAAGAGCAATCGGTAGGAGTACATGTAACCTCGCTACTACCGATTTTAGGCTGGCTCAAGAGATTGTCGCACTCCGGCGATTACCTTATTTGGCGCACTCAGCGCCATCAGCGCACCAGGTGGGGAATATCTTCCGGCTCTTTCGCTTCCACCGGCACCTCGGGTCCCGTGATCAGCCGCGCGCCCCGATTGTAGGTCAGGTACAGGAAACCCCAATGGATGAAAACGAGTACCCGATTGGAGAACCCAACTAAGTTCATCAAGTGCACGAACAGCCAGGTGAACCAGGCGAGCAACCCCGAAATGTGGAGCCCGCGAATATCGGCCACCGCGGCCGCGCGGCCGATCACCGCCAGGCTTCCTTTGTCGACGTAGTGAAACGGCGGCGAGGTCTCGCCATTGAGCCGTCGCTCAATCAGCTTGGCCGCGTAGCCACCGCCTTGGATGGCCACCTGCGCCACACCCGGCAGAAGCTTGCCGTCCTGTTCGAAATGCGCCAAGTCGCCGACCACGAAGATCTCTGGATGGCCGGGCAAAGTCAAATCCGGATTCACGATTACGCGGCCGGCGCGATCCCGCACGGCCCCGGCGCGCCGCTCCAGCACTTCGCCAAATGCCGAAGCGCGCACGCCCGCCGACCAAATAACAGTCCGGGCATTGATCCGCTGCATGCCGGCACTGGTCTTTACATCCACGCCGGTTGCATCCACTTGAGTGACGAGCACATTGGTTCGAGGCGTGACACCCAGGTGAACCAGCGAAGCTTCGGCCTTCCGGGACAAATCCGCAGGATAAGTGGGAAGCACGCGCGGGCCGCCTTCGAGCAATAAGATGACCGCTTCCGTCGGATCGATGGAGCGAAAATCGCGGCGCAAAGTATCATGCGCGATTTCTCCGAGGGCGCCGGCCAGCTCGACGCCGGTCGGGCCCGCGCCAACCAGGACGAACGTCAGCCACTCGCGGCGCTTTTGAGCATCGTGCTCGCGCTCGGCGGCCTCAAACGCAAACAGGATCTTATGCCGAATCGCGGTGGCCTCTTCGATACTCTTCAAACCGGGCGCCGACTGCTTCCATTCGTCATGGCCGAAGTAGTAGTCGCCGGAACCTGTGGCGACGATCAGCGAGTCATATTCAATTTCACCGTCGAGAAGTATAGCCCTTCGGCGCCCGACGTCCAGATCGATGGCTTCGCCCAGCAGCACCTGTGCGTTTCCCTGGCGACGAAACACGGCTCGCAAGGGCGAGGCGATTTCACCTGGTGACAGCGAGCCGGTAGCTACCTGATAGAGCAGCGGCTGGAAAAGATGAAAATTGCGGCGGTCGAGTAACGTTACTTGAACCGGCGCGCGCTTGAGAGCCTTGACGGCGTACAGCCCGCCGAAGCCACCACCCAGGATCAGGACTCGATGCTTGGTTTCCATCGCAGCCTCCCGCTCCGACCTTGAAGCTGTTAGATGCTTCCTCCACTATGATAGGTTCAGCATGAAATACAGGACACTGGGCCGCACCGGGTTTCATATCAGCGAGATCGGTTACGGAGCCTGGGGCATCGGCGGAAAACTGTGGCAAGGCGGCTCGGATGACGAATCGCTGCGGGCTTTACACCGCGCCATGGAGTTGGGGGTTAACTTCATCGACACGGCGCTGGTTTATGGCGACGGGCACAGCGAGAAGCTGGTGGGCAAGGCTATTCGCGAGGCGCGGCATCGCATGTACGTGGCCACCAAAGTTCCTCCCAAGAATCGGGTGTGGCCGGCGCGGCCGGGCGTCGCGATCGAGAGCGTCTTTCCGTTCGATTACATCCTCCGCTGCACCGAAGAGAGCCTGCGCAACTTGAGAGTGGACACCATCGACCTGCAGCAGCTGCACGTCTGGAATCCGGAATGGCTGGATCAGGACGACTGGCGGCGGGCCTTCGAAGAACTGAAAATTTCGGGCAAAGTGCGGGCGGTGGGCGTTTCCATCAACGATCATCAGCCGGATTCGGGGCTAAGCCTGATGCGCAGCGGCTCCATCGACGCAGTGCAGGTGATCTACAACATTTTTGATCAGACACCCAAGCAGAACCTTTTTCCGCTGGCACACCAAATGAACATTGGCGTGATTGCGCGCGTACCTTTCGATGAAGGCGCCCTCACCGGTGCGATTACGGAAGCGATGGCTTTCGATCCGAACGATTTTCGGTCGGCCTATTTCCGCGGCGACCGGAAGAAGCAGGTGGTGGAACACGTGAGGGCGTTGCAACGGGACTTAGTCGGCTCGGATGGATCGCTGGCGGACACCGCACTTCGGTTTGTGATTTCCGAGCCGGCGGTTTCCACGGTAATTCCGGGGATGCGGACCGTGCGTAATGTGGAGCGGAACGTAGCCGCCTCGGACCGGGGACCGCTGGACGCGGCTACTCTCGATATTCTCGAGCGGCATGCCTGGGAGAAGAATTTCTACCGGTAGTGCAATGACCGATCCGCCCTCCAACATGTCGCCCAAGACGTTTGCCAGAATCGGCGGCGCGATTTACCTCATCATTATTGCCTTGGGTTTGTACGGCGAGTTATTCATACGGAATAGGCTCATCGTTTCCGGCGATGCCACGGCCACTGCCGCCAACATCGCGTCGATGGAACCGTTGTGGCGTTTCGGCATCGCAGCCGAGTTCTTCTTGCTCTTGTGTGCTGTGACTTTGACCTGGATCTTCTACGTCTTGTTGCGGCCCGTCAGCGGAGATCTCGCCTTGCTGGCGGTGTTCTTCAATTTAGTGTCGATGACGTTGGAAGCGGTGATACAACTCAGTTTTATTGCCGCGCTGTTTCCGCTCGGGAAGGCTGCCTACTTGAGAGCGTTCACGCCGGAGCAACTTGCCGTCATGGCGCACTTGTCGGCCAGGCTGTACAGCTACGGCTTCGGTGTCAGCCTGATCTTCTTCGCTTGTTACTGTCTCGTCATGGGGCGCCTGATCTTCAGATCCGGCTATTTTCCGAGGGCGCTCGGCGTTCTGTTGCAGATCGCCGGGTTGTGCTATCTGACCAATAGCTTCGCGCTGCTTCTGGCGCCGGACTTCCAGAATCGGATTTTCCCCGCTATCCTGCTACCGGCCTTTATCGGCGAGTTGTCTCTCGCTGTGTGGCTGAGCCTGAAGGGTGTCGACGTTGCGAAGTGGTTCGATTGCAGGTCCAAACAACAAGCTGGGCCCGAGGCACGATCCGTGATAGCCTAACACCCATGCGCTGGCTCATTCTGCTTGCGGCCTCGGCCGCTTCTCTACTGGCTCAAACCGCTGCTCCGAACGACAGCGGCGTCTCGGTAGGACACATGCACCTGGTGGTGGCGGATCCGGATGCGCAAAAGAAGCTGTTTGTCGGCGTGCTGGGAGCGCAGGTAACGAATGCCGGATCGCTCGAAATGCTCAAGTTTCCCGGCGTGTTCGTCGTGGTTCAAAAGGCCCGCACTGCGCCTAGCGAGGGTTCCGACGGTTCCACCGTGAATCACTTCGGCTTCATGGTGAAGAGCTATGCCGATACGAAGGCCAAGCTGACTGCCGCTGGTGTAACAAGCTTCCCTCTCGACCACCCCGAGCAAAAGCAGTTCATCGCGGAATTTCCCGAGAAGGTGCGGGTCGAGTTCACCGAAGACGCGGCGTTGAAGACCCCGATCGCATTTCACCACATCCATATCGTGACCACCGACATCGACAGCCTGCGCGCATGGTACATCAAGACCTTCGGCGCCAAGGCCGGCAAGCGCGGCGATTTTCCTGCCGCGATGCTTCCGGGAGGCGAGGTGGACTTCCGCAAGGTCGACACTGCGCCGGCTCCAACCAAGGGCCGCTCGCTCGATCACATCGGCTTCGAGATCAAAGGGCTCGAGGCATTCTGCAAGAACCTCGAAGCGCAGGGAGTGCCCTTCGATCTGGCCTACCGCGAGATGCCGCAGCTTGGCGGGCTGAAGATCGCGTTCATCCTGGATCCAGTTGGAACGCGCATCGAGCTGACTGAAGGGTTGAACGCTCACTAAGGCGATGGCGACGCGAGCGCTGGTACTTGGTGGGGGCGGGCCGGTGGGCATCGCCTGGGAATCGGGATTCTTGACAGGGTTGGCCGAAGCGGGACTGGACCTTTCGGACGCCAACTTCATATTAGGTACGTCCGCGGGATCCGTGGTTGGCTCTCAGTTGGCGATGGGACGCCCGGCAACAGCGCTGGCTTCGCCGTTTTTGAGTGAGCGTCCGGACCAGCAGACATCTTCGCCCAGCCAACTGCTCGGTTCCAGTCCGCCGGATCTCTCCGTTCTGATTCAAAAGATGACTGCAGCCGTTTCAGGCAGCGGCCCGGCTGAGCAAGCGCGCGCGGACATCGGCGCTTGGGCCTTGCAGGCACAAACGGTGAGTGAAGAGGCCTACATCGGAAGCTTCGGGCAAGCCATCCGCGATTATCCTGAGGGTTCGTGGCCGGATCGATTCGCATGCACCGCGGTGGACACCGCCGATGGCGCCTTTGTGGTTTGGAATAAAGACTCGGGAGTCAGCCTGGGCCGTGCGGTGGCCTCCAGTTGCAGCGTTCCCGGAATCTTTCCTCCGGTTACCATCCGCGGCCATCGCTACATGGACGGAGGCATGCGATCGGCCACCAATGCGGACATGGCCAAAGGTTACGATGTCGTGTTCGTGCTGGCTTTGACAGTGAGTGCGGCGGCCGCTTCGCCGATGGCCGAAGCATTTCGACGCCGGTTAGAAGCGGAACTCGATGTGGTGCGGCAGGGCGGAAGGCGCGTGGAGTTGATCCTTCCCGATGCCGCCAGTCTGGAGGCGTTCGGCCTCAACCTGATGGACTACCGCCGCAGGCCCGCCGCTGCCAAGGCCGGATTGGAGCAGGGGCGCGCACAGGCCTGTAAACTGCAATCGCTCTGGCGCGCCGCCTAGCCGCTACTTCTGCTGCGGCGGCGCTTGTGGCGCCCGCTTGGGATAATTGGCGCGATATTGCTGGTGACAGACAATACAGGAGTCGGCCAGTTTGTCGTTGACGGCCAGGATTCCATCCATGTTCTTGGCAAGCGCGGCCCGATATGCGGTTGCGGCCAGATCGATCATGACTTTGGTTTCCTTGATCCAATCGCCCTGGTCGCGCTGCCGATTGGGCAGCAGCATGAGGTTGCCGGACTCGGCCAGCATCAAGGCCTGGGCGCGGATCGCGTTCCATTGGACGTCAGTCTTGGGCGGATCTCGCTCTATATAGAACAGCGCATCTGAGGTGGGATAGATAATGCGAATCATCAACTCGCCCATGGATCCCACTGGCTGGAAGGAAGGGGCTTGGGCGACCGCTGCACCAGCCATTACAAAAAGAAGCAATCCGACTACCCGCATTACGCCTCCTGCTTACTGGCAAAACTTTCGATCCACCGCAGTCTAGCACGCTTGACGTTGCAACACGTAACGTGCCAAAATCGGCAGACCGGGCTAGTCAGGACGTGGGTCGAACATTTATGTTCGCTCCGAAACGTACCATGTAGCGCGTGGAGGAATCGTTCTCATGCAGAATCGGTTTATCGTGTTCGGCGCAACAACCGCTCTCTTGCTGGCGACGCTGCCGGCGTTTGGACAAGCAGCCTATCGAGCGCCTCGGGGTCCAGACGGGCACCCGGACTTGAACGGAATTTGGCAGGCCCTCAACACTGCCAATTGGGACCTGGAAGCGCACGCCGCCCATGAAAGCCCCATAGTTGAAGCCGGCACTTTGCTGGCGGAGCCCGGCGGTCTGAGCGTCGTGGACGGCGGGACCATCCCTTATTTGCCACAGGCGCTGGAGAAGAAGAAGGCCAATAACGAGCACCGCATGGATCTCGATCCGGAGGTCCGCTGCTATTTGCCAGGCGTTCCGCGCGCCACCTATTTGCCCTATCCGTTTCAGATCTTTCAGAGCGAAAAATATCTGGCCATCGCGTATGAGTACGACAGCGCGTTTCGCAACATTTATTTGAAGGACCCAGGCCCGGCGCCGATCGACACCTGGATGGGGCAATCCTTCGGGCATTGGGAAGGCGACACGCTGGTGGTGGACGTGACGGGATTGGATGAGCGCACCTGGTTCGACCGGGCCGGCGATTATCACAGCGACTCATTGCACGTGGTGGAACGCTACACCCCCATGGCCCCGAACATTCTCAACTACGAAGCCACGATTGAGGATTCGAAGGTCTTTTCGAAGCCCTGGAAGATCAGCATGCCCCTGTACCGGCACGTGGAAAAGAACGCCCAATTGCTGGAATTCAAGTGCGTCGAGTTCGTCGAAGAGCTGATGTACGGGAAATACCGCAAGAAGTAGACGAGCGGTAGGGAGTACCGGCAAAGAACGTTGACGCCGAGTCGGGTTTGGACTGGCGCGCGTTACCACTCATCGGTTCCAGGCGCTACTTAGTTTGACGGGTCACTGGCTCGTCCCACAACAACCCCCGGGCCTGACGGAACCATCCATCCCGCAGCGCGGGAGCCCTGCAAGCGCGTGTCGCTGGAGAAGACTGGAAGCCGAGGGAAGAAGACGTATGATCGAAGATATGGCGCAAGTCCACATGAGCGAAGAGGAAGTGGCGAAGAACTTCGCCGCCGCTCTGGAGAAGGTTCGGCAAGGCCTTGAGGTTGTGGTGGAACATGACCATCAAGCTGTCGCCGTGCTGCGCCCAGCTGTTCCGCCGCGCCGCAAGCTCTCGGAAGTTTTGGCGCGGATGTCCAAGAACTCAACCGCCACAATGGATGCCGGCTTTGCACGTGACGTCGAGGCCGCAATCGAGGGCCATCGCGAACCGCTGGAACCGCCGGCGTGGGATTGATCCTGGATTCCTCGGTTGTGATTGCGGCCGAACGGCTGGGGCAGACCGCATACCAAATGCTGGAAGCGATCAGCCAGCAGAAGCAAGATCCGGAAATCGCGATCTCGGTTGTAACCATCGTGGAGCTGGCGCACGGAATCGCTCGCGCCGATACGCCGCAGCGCCGCGCTGGACGGCAGCAGTTTCTAGACGATCTATTGGCGGGCATGCCGGTTCAACCTGTAACGATAGCGATCGCTCTCCGCGCCGGACAAGCCGACGGGCTGATACAGTCGGCGGGCAAACGCATGGCGCTCGCGGATCTGCTGATCGGATCAACTGCGTTTGAGCTTGGCTACTCAGTGGCGACCGCCAATGTACGGCACTTCGCTATGCTTCCGGGCTTGCTGATCGAGCAGCTCTGAAGCAACCAAGGTGCTCTCCGATACGGCGCCCGATTACTCTGAAGCTCGTTACTTCTCAGGCGCGAAGGGAAGAATTAGGAGTGCTGATCCAGCGCGCCAGTGCGATGATCAGCAGCGCCGCCGCCATCCGCAAGTTGCCGAAAGATCCATCGTCCCACGCACTTAGCCAAGCTGAAGCGCGGCCCCGAGACTCGAAGCGAAACTGGAAGCCGGGGAGCGCGAAGACGTATGATCGAAGATATGGCCGTGCTGCATATGACCGAAGCCGAAGTTGCCAGAGACTTTGCCGCAGTTTTGGAGAAAGTGCGGCAGGGCGCGGAGATCGTCGTCGAGGAAGGCTATCGCACGGTCGCCGTCATCAAGCCGGTACAAGGGCCGGGCCGCCCGCTGGATGAATGCATCTCGCTAGCAAAAGCGCACGGTTCCGGAGCGGCGCTCGATGAGGAGTTCGCCGGGGACCTGGCAGAAATCATTGCCCAGCGACGGCCGCTCTACACGTCCGCATGGGACTGATCCTGGATTCGAGCGCCATTATCGCCGGAGAGCGAAAAGGCCGCTCGGCCGCCGACGTGCTGAGCGGGATCCGCGCCGTAGCCGGACCCCGAGCCGGTGGCGCTGTCGGTAATCAGCGTCATCGAACTGGAGCAGGGCATCTGGCGAGCCAAGAGCGCGGCCCAAGCCTCCGCCCGGCAGAGATTCATGAACGATCTGTTTCAAGCTGTTCCGGTGTATCCTCTGACGTTCGATATCGCGCGGCTGGTGGCGCGGATCGGAGGCGAGGCGCAGCGAAAGGGTGCCGCGATTCCGTTCCAGGATCTGGTGATCGGAGTGACCGCGCTGCAGTTCAACTACGCGGTTGCGACCTTGAATGTCCGGCACTTCCAGGGCTGGTTGTAAAATCCCTGTAGTAAACCAAGGTGCTCGGCGCGCTTCCGCGCGTTGCGGTCAGCCCGCGCCTCCCCGCGCGGGGAAACTGCCCCGCAGCGCCACAAAGCCATGCCGGACATTTTGGTGGGCACGGGCGCCCTGGTTGCGGCAGGCAAAGAAACCAAGTACGAGTTATAATTGAAGCTAGCAATTCCCAGTAAGTTGGCAAGGAGAATCTTCAGATGAGAGCAAAGTTTGCTGTGTTGGCAGCGGGTGTTGGTTTGCTGGTGGCGGGCATTCCGGCCTGGGCGCATCATGCGTTCGCCGCGGAATTCGACGCTAAGCGTCCGGTCCACTTCGAAGGGACCGTGACCAAGGTGGAGTTAATCAACCCGCACTCGTGGATCCACGTGGATGTAAAGAATCCCGATGGAACGGTTAGCAACTGGATGTTTGAAGCCGGCAGCCCGAACGTGCTGCTGCGGCGCGGTTTCAACAAGAACACGATCGCGATCGGTACCACTGTAATCGTCGACGGCTATCAATCCAAGGACGGTTCGCTGCGGGCCAATGGACGCGATATCACGCTACCGAACGGGCAGAAGCTATTCCTGGGCTCGCAAGGCACCGGCGCCCCGTACGAGGAAAACAAGGAAGAGAAGAAATAACCGCTGTTCGGACGAACACGCGGAGCTCGAAAATTTCAATAACCGCTGAGGCGCGTTGAGCGCCCGCGGGTTTTCATCGCGCACGGGCCCGGGCGCAAGCCTGACCGTGCGCGTATTGATTTGGAGGACTGATGCCAAGTCCACGTAGACGATGGACGGCGCCGTTAGCGGCCGGGGCTGTTCTTTTTCTTCTGGCCCCAATTACGCAGGCACAGACGACCTCCTACAAAGGACCGCGCACGGCCGGCGGCCAGCCCAATCTGAACGGCATCTGGCAGGCTCTCAACACCGCCAACTGGGATCTCCAAGGCCATTCCGCGCAAGCGGGCAACATCCTGGCGCTGGGTGCGCAAGGTGCTGAACCGGGCGGCATCGGCGTGGTGGACGGCGAAATTCCCTACCTGCCGGCGGCGCTCGAGCAAAAGAAACACAATTGGGAGCAGCGGCACACCGACGACCCGGAGATCAAGTGCTATCAGCCGGGCGTTCCCCGCGCCACCTATGAGCCCTTTCCTTTTCAGATTCTCCAAAGCAAGAACATCATCCTGATCTCTTACGAATTTGCCAACGCGACTCGGACGATCTACCTGGAGAATGCGCCCGAAAGCCCGACTGACTATCTGATGGGCCACTCCGTCGGCCATTGGGAGGGCGACACACTGGTGGTCAGCGTGACCAACCTGGATGAGCGCACCTGGTTTGACCGCGCCGGGGACTACCATAGCGACGCTCTGCACGTGACCGAACGCTATACTCCCATCAGCCCCGATGCTCTGCTGTACGAAGCCACCATCGACGACCCGCAGGTTTATTCGCGCCCTTGGAAGATCAGCATGCCGCTCTACAAGCATCTGGAGAAGAACGCGCGCCTGATGGAATTTCGCTGCGTGGAGTTTGTCGAAGATCTGATCTACGGGCCGTATTACAAGAATCCCATCGTAGTGAACAAATGAGGAAGTCGAGACGCAATAAGGGGAAGAGATGCGACAAAAACTGGCTGTTTTGTTGACTGGTGTGGGGCTGCTGGCGCCCGCGGGCCTGCGGGCGCATCACGCGTTCGCGGCCGAATTCGACGCCAAAAAGCCCATCCATCTGCGCGGTACGGTCAGCAAGATGGAATGGATCAATCCGCATGCCTGGCTGCACATCAACGTCAAGAACGCCGATGGCACGGTCAGCGAGTGGATGATCGAAGCCGGCACGCCGAACACGCTGTTCCGCCGCGGTTTCACCAAGGACTCGCTGAAGATCGGGACCGAGGTGATCGTGGATGGCTACCAGGCCAAGGATGGATCGAACAGCGGCAACGGCAGAGATGTGACGCTGCCGGATGGGCGTAAGCTGTTCATTGGATCGACCGGAACTGGCGCGCCCGATGACGCCGAGCGCAAGTAGCAGGCAGCGCCTCCAGCGGCACACCGTCCGAGCCGCCGGCAGCGTGTGAATCGTCGCCGGCGAGGTCAAGACCAGGCTGTCTCAGAGTACAATGAGGCTTACAGATAAAAGCCTTCATCGGTGCGACGGATTCCGCCGCGCCCGTGAGCCTGATCCGATGAGAAATGACCGAAAGATACCTAGCGCATCGCCGCCGCGACCACTTAGGTTGTTAACAAGCGAATCGCGAAGAGGAAGGAACACGTTATGAATTTTCAGTTGAGATGGCTGATCCCCGCCGCCGCTGGAACGGCTGTGTTGTGGTTGGCAGGCGTTGCCACGCCCCAAGCTCCGCCCCAAGCTAAGCCCAAGATGGCGGAAGAGGTTTTCAAGAACGTCCAGGTGCTCAAGGGCATTACCGTGGACGATTTCCTGGGCACCATGGGAATCATGTCGGCGGCGGTCGGCTTCGATTGCTCGGAGTGTCACAACAATGCCGGCACCGATAAAGTAGATTGGGCCGCGGACGACAATCCGAAAAAGGTGACTGCGCGCCGGATGGTGACGATGGTGAAAGCCATCAATCACGACAATTTCAACAACCGGCAGAATGTCACCTGCTGGACTTGTCATCATGGCCGCGACCGTCCAGCCACCACGCCTACGTTGGAATTCATATACGGGCCCGGTCCGATGGATATGGACGACGTGCTCAGGCAAGAGCCCGGGCAACCGGCAGCTAGCCAGATTCTGGACAAATATATTCAGGCTCTGGGTGGCGCGGAGAAGTTGGCCGGGTTGAAGAGCTACATCGCCACAGGCAACAGCGTCGGGTTCGGAGGCTTCGGCGGTGGAGCCACGGTCCAGCTGTACGCCAAAGCTCCCGACATGCGAACCACGCTGATCGAATTCAAGAAGGAAACCGGACGTCCCGACAGCATCCGCACTTGCAACGGCCGCACGGCCTGGATCAAGTCGCCGCTTACGTTGCTGGGCGAGTACGAGCTGACTGGAACCGAGTATCAGGGGGCGAAACTTGACGCGGAGCTGTCCTTCCCTGGTCAGATCAAGCAGGTCATCACCAACCCGCGTGTTAGCTTGCCGGCCACGATCAGCGACCTGCCTGGGCCCTCCAGCCAGACGGCGCAGGAGAAGAACGTGGGCATTGGAGAAGACCGGCTGGTCAACGTGGTGCAGGGTAACGGCCCGGGCAATACGCTGGTGACTCTGTATTTCGACCAACAGACGGGCTTGCTCCTGCGCATGAAGCGCTATGGCCAGACGCCGATCGGACGCGTGCCGACGCAGATGGATTTTTCCGATTATCGGGACGTGGGCGGGATCAAGTTTCCATTCAGCTTGACGTTCGCCTGGCTGGATGGACGCGATGCGATTCAGTTGAACAATATCCAGATCAACGCTCAGATCCCGGATTCGAAGTTCAATACGCCGGAATCGGCCAAGCAGTAAGCGCGACGCTCTACCGAAGGGAAGCGGTTAGAACTTTTGAGCCGCTGCCCCAGGCGATAAAAGTGTCTTTGGCCGAGCGAACCAGCTTGGGATAGCCGAGTTCGCTCTTTTCGCCCTGGGCGATTTGGAGGACAGGTCCGGCAGCGCCTGCGGCATTGACGGCGCGGACCAGGACGCGAGTGCCGCCGGGGCCCTGCTGCAGCCAGGAAACGGTCGCATTGCCGCCCTCATCCAGCACTACGGATGCATAACCGTACGCGTGCCCGGTGCTGACAACCACCGGCTTGCTGAGCGTTGCGCCGGCGTCGGCGGAGAAAACAATCTTGACCTGCGACGAATCGTGAGCAGCGGTGTACCAGGCGATGGCGACGCGAGCGCCGCGCGCGGCAATCGACGCGGCATTGATGGGGCAGGCGTCGATCTGCCAATTGTCGGGATTAATTATCTTGGAAGGGGACCAGTGCCCATTCTCCAAACGCAGGACGGCGATATCGCGAATATCTTTCGGCGTGTGGTCGCGGTAGGCCACGATGAGACCCTTCGCGGTCTTCGCAACGGCCGTCGGGCAGCAGGCGCATACGTCGTCATCCAGCCGCTCTTCGCTGGTTTCCTTGCCGGACGCATCCACCACCGTGCGCATCAGGTAGACCGGGCCGTCTTCGCCCTTCAGCGCCTCCAGCCAGAAAAGCGAAGCTCCGCCGCCCGTGTTCTCGACCATCGAGACCAAGCCGTGCTGCACGGGACTGCGATCGCGATGCGCCATCAGCGGCGTGGTCCAGTGCGTTCCGTCGGCCGAGGAGGAGACGTACACGAACTCGGCGTCACTCGACTCCTGATTCTCCACCCAGTGCGCCAGCCAATGGCCGCCGGTCATCTCCATAACCTCCGGAACCTCGGCCGGATGCCGGAAGAAATGGCGATGCGCCGCGATCGTGACTGGCTGGGACCAGGAGTCGCCGCGCCGGACCGCGTAGCGCAGCGAGTACGAGCCGTCCTTCGACGATTCGATCCAGTTGAGAACGGTTGCGCCGTCTGGGGTGACGGACCAGTTCGGCTGGAGGCTTTCCGGACCGGCGGGGTTAGCAAGTGGCGAGCTGGAAAGGCTCTGGCTGGCGGCCGGAACGGCGATTACTGCCGCCAGCATCAGGAATCGTAGCGTATACATAATTGCTCCTTAGCCATGCTAACAACCGCGGGCATCAACCGGCTCACCGTTTTCAGAAATGGAACTTCGCCGCCACCTGAACCAAGCGCGGGGCAGCGGCGCTTACAACTTGGCCGAAGTTCGGATCATTGACCTCGCCGTCCACCGACGCCGGTCCATAGAACTGGGCATGGTTAAAGACATTGAAGGCTTCCACCCGAATGTCCAGCGTCTTCGATTCCCACAGGCGGATGGTTTTGCTTAATTGCACATCGGAATTTTCGATGCCCGGTCCGTGAAAGAAGCGCCGGGGCGCGTCGCCAAGCTGGCCCAGCGCTTCGGGGACCAGGATGGCGGTGTTGAAGGCCGGCTTGCCGTTGCGAGGATTAGTGTTTATTTGAAGTGGCCCCGGCAGCAACTCCGGAGTATCCAGCAATTGATTGTTAACGCCATTGCCCAGCGTTCCCAAAAGTGATCGATCGGAATCGTCGAACAACGTCACTGGAAACCCGGTGGCAAAGCGCGTGGTGCCGGATATGCTCCAGCCTTGCGTCAGCCGGTTGGTTCCCAAGAGCCGTTCAAAGGGCAGCGCGTAGGTGTAGGACACCACGAAGTTGTGCGTCATGTCCCACGACGAAATGGCACGCGAGAGCCGATAGTTAAATGGGTTGATCTGCTCGCCCAGGTTTGAGGCATCATCAATCGACTTGGAGAAGGTGTACCCGGCCAGTAGCGTAGCTCGAGTTCCCAACGTGAAGCGCAACGTCGCTTCGAGAGCGTTGTAGTTGGAATTGCCGATGGTCTGTTGCGCGGTTACCATTCCGTAATTCGACCCCAGGCCGGCGCGGGTTCCTTGAAAGACCTGCCCGGATGCGGATACGTACCTGGCGTCCTCTCCGAACGGTCCACACGTAGCGCTGCCCGGCGCAACCTCGCTTGGCTGGCTCAAACTCAGGCATAAACCCGGGTTGCCGGGATTAGTCGGCACCACCACCAGAAGATGATGGCCTTGATTGCCAACGTAGCTCACCGTAAGCAGAGCCTTCTCCGCGATCTGGCGCTGAATCGAAAACATATAGTTTTCCGTGTAGGGAACGCTGTTGCGGTAATAAAAGTAAGGAGCCGCGCTGATGGGGATCACAGAGCTGAAGTTGAATCCCGTATAAGGATTTGTCGCCGAGGCGCCGTGCGGTGGAAAGGTGAAAGGAAAGGGATCGGTGTTCTGTACGCCGTCGCCGGAATTGATGAACGGAGTGGCAAATAGCGGCGGCGCCGGACTCAGATAGTTGTACCCGAAGGGAGGGACACCATACATGATCCCCGCGCTGAGACCTGGGAACGCGGTGTAGAAAATTCCATAGCTGCCCCGAATGCTGGTCTTATTCGGGCCGCCGGTAATCGTCTTCAGAATGCCTTCTTTGAAATCCGGCGAATATGCCACGCCGATACGTGGCGCGAAGTTGCGATACTTGGCAGGCGACAACGTGGAGGGAATCCCTGGATCGCCGGGGACCAACAACCCGGGCGGCGCATTGGGGAAAACAACCGATTGCCGGCCGGGAACAACGGTCTGGATATTGTTGTATTTCTCCGACCACGGCTCGATCAAATCCCAGCGCACACCATAATTCAGTGTCAGGTTCGGGCGCGCCCGCCAGCTATCCTCCGCATAGGCAGCCAGGTAGTGGTTGCGCAGGTAAAAGCGCTGTCCCGTGGTCTGGGTGAAATTGCTGGGAAATCCGAGCAGGAAGTCGGCGAAGGCGTTGCCGGTCTCGGTGCCATTGATGTTGAAAGTTCCGTTGAACGTGGCATTCGGATCTTCATTAACCTGATCGTTGTGGAACTGGACGCCGAGCTTCAAGGTGTGAGCGCCAATTACTTTTGAGATCGCATCGCTAAGATACAGGGTATTGTTCCATTGGAAGGTGTTGGTGATGGGGACGCCCATGACAAATGACGGGAAGACGATATTTTCCACGCCTTCAAACTGCGGCGCCTGAACGACGATCCCGGCTGTTCCCGAACCAGTGACAAAACCCTGCGATTGAAGCGGAACTCCCAATCCGCCGTGCGGCTGGCCGATGCTGTTTACGTTCCGAAGAAAGCCGGCGTGAAACTCATTGACGGTGGTCGGCGAAAGAATCTTGGTATCGCCAATCGTGATCTCCTGCGCGCGCCCGATCGTTAGGGCATCGAAGCCGGGGATGCTGGCGCCGCCCTGCCCGCCGGGGTAGGGATTATCGAGCGCGTAATCGTCAACGAAGTAGTAGCCGGAAAGCTGGCCGAAGCGAGTGTTCGCGTCAATGCGGCCGCCGGCTTTGTCGTCCCGGACCGTTTCCGGATAAGCGGAGGTGGAAAACAGATTCGAGCCCGAGTTAGGCGTGGGGATGTACTGCAGCAGGTGCTGCGCGGGCGCCGACCACGCGCTCCTGGGGATGATCGCATTGGGAAGAACGCAAGCCGCCGGACTGGTGCAGCCTGACGTGTAGTAGGACTCGCCGACCGAAACCGGGTAGCCCAAGGCCTGCGTGAGCAAATTCGCGATGTTGGGCCCGCTGACCCGGTCCATTAGCGTGCTCGCCGCATCGCTGAAGTTGCCTTGCCGCTCCGGCATCGACAGCACCGTCGTCACCGGCGACGATATACCTTGGACCGTACGAGTTCCCTGATAATCCAAGAAGAAAAATACTTGGTCCTTTTTGATCGGACCGCCGGCCGTGCCACCAAACTGATTCTGGCGGAAAATTCCCCGTGTTGGATCGAAGTAGTTCCTGGCGTCGAGAACGGTGTTCCTCAGAAATTCGAACGCATCGCCGTGGAATGCATTGCTGCCGGACTTGGTAACGACGTTGATCATTCCGCCGTTGTAGTTACCGTACTCGGTGTCGAAATTATTCGTCAGAACCCGAAACTCCTGGATGGAGTCGAGGTTCGGAATCACCGAGGTTCCCCCGTTCATGTGCTCCTGCACGTCGATGGAATTCACCATGAACCCATTGGCCGATTCGCGCTGACCATCGATGGAAACGTCGCCCGGGTTTGCATCGCCGGACGGATTAATTGTTCCGGTGACGCCGGCCATGATTACCGAGGTCGGCGTCAGGCTGGTAACGGGAGTGACGCCCGGCTGGATCGACAGCAAGTCCGTATAGCTGCGGCCGTTGAGCGGGATCGACTGAATCTGGGCATCCGAAACGACTTCGCCGAGATGCGTTGCCACCGTGTCGACTTGAGTCTGCAGGCCAGCTTCGGCAGCCGTAACGTTGACGACTTCCGATTGCTGCGCCACTTCCAGCGTCGCGTCCAGGGTCACGGCTGCGTCGGCATCGATCGCAATATTGGTCCGCTTCTGAGACTGGAACCCTTCCGCCTGGATCGTAAGATCGTAATGTCCGACCGGTAATGCGGGGAACGAATAGAATCCCCGGTTGTCCGAAGTGGAGTCATACTCGGTCTTCAGAGCACTGTTGACGAGTTGGAGTTTCACCCCTGGGATCACAGCGCCGGTGGCGTCCTTGAGGACACCGGATAGACTGCCTCCGGCCCACGCCCACATCAGGTTTACGGAAAGAAGGACCGGCGCGAGCACACTGGCCCAAGATACAACGCTGCGTCCGGTGCTCATCCTGGCCGTGCTAAGCCCCCCTCTCTTCAACGTACGTTCTAGGGGAACAGCAGGGATAGATATCTTTCGGCCATTTCTACCGGACCGTGCAACGCACTGTAAAATCAAGAAAGCAAGCTATGATTCGCAGGATTTTACAGTGGAGCCCCAGGGCGGTGCTGGGCCTGGCCGCGGTCCTTATCGCATTGATCGCGCTGGCCGACTGGAAGATCGAAATCAACGCCACGTTGGGCTTCTTGTACTTGTTTCCGCTGGTACTGCTGGGAACGGTTCTGGGATGGTGGCAGCTGGTGTTGGCGGCCGTGCTTTGCACCTTCCTTTCGGATCGGCTCGACCCTTTTCCCATGGATATGCAAGTCCCGCGCGACATTCTGATCTTCCTTACGCTGGCCACTACGGGGCTGCTATCGCGCGATGTAGCGCGCGGTTACCGGCGCGAGATGCAGGAGGTGGGAGCGCGGCGGGCGGCCGAAGAGCAGTTGGAGTTCTTGATTGAAAGCAGCCCGGCAGCGATTTTGACCATGACGGCGGCGGGAGAGATCCTGTTGGCCAATCCGGCCGCGCATCGTCTGCTGGGGATGCCGGCCGGGACGCTTCCGGGAAGGCGTATCGCTCGTTACATTCCCGCGCTGGGGTCGGTGCCGTCCATCGACGAAAGCGCGAAGATCTTCCGCACCGAAATGCAGACGCGCGGCCAGAGGGAGAATGGCGAAGTCTTTCTGGCGGACGTGTTCTTCTCTACTTACACCACGGCCGCGGGTCCGCGCTTAGCGGCCTTGCTGGCCGACGCCTCCGACGAGCTGAGGGAGCGCGAGGAGTCCAGCCTGCAGCAGCTTCTGGCCGGCTCGCGCATTCTGGTGGCGGCCGTCTCGCACGAGGTCCGCAACGTGTGCGGCGCTATCGGCGTGATGCACGAGAACCTGGCGCGAAGCGGAGTGCTAGCCGGTAACCAGGACTTTGAAGCGCTGGGCTCGCTGGTGGAAACGCTCGCCAAGATCGCTTCGCTCGAGCTTAAGCAGAGCACCAGCAGCGCCGAACCAGGCTATCTCGACCTGCGCGAAGTGCTCACGGACTTGCGGATCGTTCTGGAACCTTACTGCGAGGAGTCCGACATCCAACTGGTGTGGAGCATCCCGGAGAATCTGCCGCCGGTGCAGGCCGACCGCCACAGCCTGATGCAGGTGTTGTTGAACCTCACCAAGAATAGCCAGCGGGCGCTCGAATCGGCGGCACGCAAGATCATCGAGATTTCGGCCTCGGCGCACGCGGACGGCGTTTCAATTCGGGTTACCGACAGCGGACCGGGCATTCCGCCGGGGCGGAAGCTCTTTCAGCCGCTGCAGAAAGGAGCGGACTCGACCGGCCTCGGTTTGTATTTGTCGCGCGCCTTCATGCGATCGTTCCGCGGCGATCTGCGGCATGATCCCGAGTCTCCAGGCTGTTGCTTTGTCCTGGACCTGGCTGTCGCCCCGGACGCGGAAGCCCCAAATTCAGTGGCCGATGAACATGCAGCCCATCCGACTCTTACTGCTTGACGATCACGTTCTGTTTCGGGAGGGTCTGAGCCGTTTGCTGGTCTCGGAGCGGGATTTTGAGACCGTTGCGCAATGCGGCACGCCGGTGGAAGCCCTGGAAGCCCTGTCGCGGTCGGCAGTGGACATCGTTCTCCTGGATTTTGAACTCGAGGACGATACGGGCACCCGCTTCATACGTGCGGCGCGCGCGGCGGGGTATCGCGGGAAAATCCTGATGGTGACGGCGGGCATGAGCGGCCTGGATTCCGCGCTGGCGTGGAAGCTGGGGATTTCCGGAATTTTTCTCAAGCACAGTGCGCCGGCCACGCTGCTGGAAGCGATCCGCACGGTAGCGGCGGGCGGTGTCTGGACCGATCAGAAAACGGCTGTGACGGCAACGCCAGTTATCTCGCAAGCCGGCGCGCCTGGCGCCGCTCATCTGACGCCGCGCGAACAGCAGGTACTTCGAAGCGTGCTGGAAGGCTTAACCAACAAGGAGATTGCTTACCAGATCGGAGTCTCCCTAAGCTCTGTAAAGGCCACCCTACAGCACCTGTTTGAGAAGGCCGGCGTGCGGACTCGCAGCCAGTTGGTGCGGATTGCTCTGGAACGCTCACTGGAAGCTCCTAGGGCTGGCGTCCAAAGCAACTAGCCCTTTGCTCTGGTGTTATCCTGGGATGGAAAGTATCGCTGTAATGTGTTTCCGTACCGCGCTGGCGGCAGGATTTGTGGGGGCGTTGTTCTTCGTAGGCCTGCTCGAAGCGCAGAGGCCCTTCAAGCAATACCCGGCCGTTGAGTACGAGGATTTCCCGCTTCCCAAGGATTGGAAAGATCAAGACCACGAATGGGTCCGGGCCCGTCTGCGCTATCCCGACATCTTCGGCTATCCAGACCATTCCCGGCTTCGATTGATGGGTGGACGCGCGTGGCCGGGCCAGTGGACCATGGATTACCCGCGCTCGGACCGGCACCTGCTGGAAGGCGTCCGCCGGTTGACGCGTATCGATACGCGGTCGGTGGAGCAGGTTGTGGATCTGGACGGCACCAACGATGTTTACAATTGGCCCATCATGTACGCGGTTGAGGTGGGCCACTGGCAGCTGCCTCAGGAACAAGCCGATCAGCTGCGGGAATATCTGCTGCGCGGGGGCTTCCTGATGGTGGACGATTTTCACGGATCGGATTCTTATCCCGATTACGGAACGCTGGAACCGCTGAACGAGTGGCAAACATTCGTCAATAGCATCCGGCGCGTGTTTCCCAACCGGCCTATTGAAGACATCCCCGACAACGACCCCATCTTTCACATGCTTTTCGATCTCGACAACAAGTTTCAGGTTCCCGGCTACTCCAACTGGATGGAGAACCACATCACCTACGAGAAAGGTCCAACGGGTAGGCAGCCGCACTGGCGCTGCATCCGCGACGATAAGGGGCGCATCATTGTCGCCATCTGCCACAACATGGACCTGGGAGACGGGTGGGAGAACGCCGACGATCCGAAATATGAGGAAAAGTGGTCCTCCCTGGCGTATCGCGCCGGAATTAACTATTTCGTTTACGATCTGACCCACTGACGGGCCTCGAGTATCTGGCTAACGCGTCAGACCAAAAAGACGCTTTGAAACGAATGGTTCCCAAGTCGGTCGACGAGTACATTGCCGCGCAGCCGGAGGCGGTACGTACGAAGCTCGAACAAGTGCGTGCTGCGATCAAGAGGGCCGTTCCGGAGGCCGTAGAGTGCATTGCGTATCGCATGCCAGGATACAAGCTGCACGGGAAGCCGATGCTGTATTTCGCCTGCTTCAAGGAACACTATTCGCTGTTTGCGGCATCGGGAACGTTCTTCGCGGCGCTCGAAGACGAGCTGAGGGGTTATGAGCGGCGAAAGGGGACGGTCCAGTTCCCACTCACTAAACCGGTTCCGGTGAAGCTGGTCAGCCGGATTGCGAAGCTGCGTGCGGCTGGGATCGCCGCCACGGCCAAAAAATCGCTGCCGGGCGGAAGAAGGGAACGGCCAAGTCGGCGCGCTAGGAGACCAGGCGCGGCAAGGGTCCGGTGAGGAGTATCATCGTGTGTATGCGTACTCTTCGTGCGAGCCTGTTTTTCGCGGCCTTGCTGCCGCTTTGCGCTGCCATTACCGACCCGGTTAAAACCGAAAACGGGCAGGTTTCCGGTGTCGCCGGTGCGAATCCCGAAGTCCGCATTTATAAAGGCATTCCGTTCGCCGCCCCTCCGGTTGGCGATCTGCGCTGGCATGCGCCCAAAGCGGCCGCGAACTGGGAGGGCATGCGCGCAGCCGATAAATTTGGGCCTATCTGTATGCAGCGGCATCCCGGCACGGCGGCCAATGGCGCCAACAGCGCCATGAGCGAGGACTGCCTCTACCTGAACGTTTACACGGCTGCGAACTCAGCCAAAGACAAGCGGCCGGTGATGGTGTGGATCCACGGCGGGGCGCTCACCAGCGGAGCCGGTTCCATCTACGATGGCGAAGCGCTGGCGAAGAAAGGCGTGGTGGTGGTCACGGTAAATTACCGCTTGGGCCTGTTCGGTTTCTTCGCGCTCCCCGAACTAACCAAGGAATCGGATCGCAACTCCTCCGGGAATTACGGCCTGCTGGATCAGATCTCGGCGCTCGAATGGGTCCAGAAGAATATCGCTGCTTTCGGTGGAGATCCGAAGCGCGTGACCATTTTCGGAGAATCGGCGGGTTCCTGGAGCGTGAATTATCTGACCGCGACGCCGCTCGCCCGCGGGCTGTTCCAGCGAGCCATCGGCGAAAGCGGCGGTGAGTTCGCGCCGGCGCGCAAGCTGGCCGACATGGAGCAAGCCGGCCTGAAGTTCGAACAATCCGCCGGGGCCAATTCGCTGGCGGCCCTGCGCGCCAAGTCCGCCGAAGATCTCGCGAAGATCCAGGGTTTCCAAACCGCGGCCAACGTGGACGGCTGGTTCCTGCCTCAAGACGTCTTCACCATCTATGCCACGGGCAAGCAGAGCGACGTGCCGACCATCATCGGATCGAACAACGATGAAGGCAGCATGTTCACGCCTCCCAGCACCACCGGGGCTTCATTCCGCCAGCTCGCCGAACGACGCTTCGGCAAAGACGCCGATGCGTTTCTTAAACTGTATCCGTTCAACTCCGATCAGGAAGCCTGGGAGGCGCAGGCCGAGAGCATGCGCGATCAGACCTTCGGATGGGAGATGCGCACCTGGGCGCGGGAGCAGACCAAAACCGGGAAATCCAGAGTGTACGTTTATTACTTCAGCCACGTGCCTCCGGGTCAGAACCGCGCCAAAGGCGCTTTCCACGGATCGGAAATTTCGTACGTGTTCGACAATCTGATCATGGCGCCCTTCGCCGTCGGTCCGAACGACCAGCCGCGGCCGTGGACCGACATCGATCACAAGCTGGCCGACACGATGTCGTCTTATTGGGTGA
>DATJWJ010000112.1:0-22633 GCA_035501355.1 Bryobacteraceae bacterium
CTTGCGACTGAAGATCCAGTTTCTGATGCTCCCACTGCTCATCGGTCAGACTGGCGCCCGCCGGTTTGGGGAAGGTCTTGGCATCTTCGATACCTTCCTTGGCCCACTTATCGGCCTTGGCGAGTTTCTCGTCCTTGTCCAAATCGAACTCGCGAGTCCGGCGCGCGGTTTCCGCGGCCATGGTAACGAGCGCGGTCGCATTCTTTGGATCTTTATCCAGGATCAGCTCGCCGTAGGTCATGACTTGCGCGTAGTCGCCCTTTTGCGACTCGAGCTGCAAGGCCATGTCCAGGAGCATGGGCTTGAACTCAGTGTCCTTGAAATTGGTAAGAACGTTGTCTATGGCTTTGAGCTTGTCGTCGACAGTGGTAGCGGAGTTGATGGCGTTCAGGGCGGCGATTTCTTTATTCGATTTAGGCTTGGGGCCGGCCTGCTGGCCTCTCTGCCCCCACAGGGTAGAGGCCAGCACAAAAATGCCGCCCGCTACAAGCAGGCTCTTGAATTCTATTCTCATGGATGCTCCTATTTGAAATTATCGCCGAAACGGCTGCGCGAGCCCTTTTTCGGCGGCAGTTTTGACCGAAGCCGGCGCTCCCTCGATGGCCAGGACGGCGCGGTAGTTCTTTTCGGCTTCGTCACGCTCGCCGGCGGCATCCGCCAGCCGGCCCAAGTACAAGTATGCCCAGGATTTGGTTTCGTTGTCCGGTGACATTTCCAGGGTTTTTTGAAACAGCTTTTCCGAAAGCTCGGGATCCTTCTGCAGCGCCGCGATGCGGGCCAGTCCATAGTATGCCTTGGCGTGCAGGCTCTTGTCATCGGTCTGATCCAGGACTTTCAGGTAAGTTTGGCGGGCCCGGTCGAGATCGCGGCGGGTGTACAAGTCCTCCGCCTCCGCCAGCAACTTGGCGGCACCTGTTAATGCGGGAACCGGCGGCGCTGGCGCGTGCTTAGCGATCTTTACAGCAGCTTCTTTTGCGAACTGAACTTTTTCCAGGCGCTTGTCCTCACGAGCCAAATCGATCTGCGCCATCAAATCCAGATAATACTGGTTCATGGACTGCTCTTGCTTTTCGTAAGCAGCCAGTCCTTCGGCCAAGCCAGGGGTCAGAATAAATCCTTCCGCCAGGGCTTGCGCGGCCAGTGCCTGGCGTTCCTGAGCGGAATGCGCCAACCGGCTTTCCACCGCTTTGATGACGCACTCGGTTGCCAGCAGGAGAAAATCATCTTTATAGGCGTTGTCGAGGGCGGGCGCGGGATTAGCGAATGCGGCCAGCGGCTTTAAGCGGCTCAGTTGTTCGTAATATCGCAGAGCCAGCGGGTCCAGCAGGTAATGCAGATAGGCGTGGCGCACTTGATCGATCTGCGGCTCAACAGATGGCGTTACCACCACGAAATAGTCGTCCTTGTAGCTGCGGGTTTGAACCTGGTTGGGAGGGCCCAGCAGGTCCACGTAGACCTGGAAGCGGCGGCCGCGAGCGCCGCTGGTCGGATTGCGCAAGTAAGCGTTGGCCTCGAGCAGCGCCTGGGTCACGCCCTGATGATAGGCGAAGATCACTTGATCGTAAGCCGGGCGAAACTGCCGCCATAAGCTCGCAATCCCTGCTTCCTGATAAAAGCGGGCTATTCGTATGTCCAAGCCCTCCAGCCCGCGCACGTCCGGAGGGATCTCCTCCGGCTTGAAGTTGGAGTGAAAATCCGGCGGGCCATCGAGGGTGAGCGCGAAGGAGATGTACTGGCTCAACTCCGCGCCGGGATCCTGCTGGCGGTGAGCAGCGAAAAAACTCTTGAGGTCTTCGAGCGAATCCAGATGCCTGGCGCCCAGCAGTTCGCGCATTTGCTTGCGGACCGGCGAGTTCGCGTTCGATTCCACATCGTAGTCATAACCTGAGGCATTCAGAGCGGCCAGCACGGTGAACAGGGTCTCACTGGCGTCGAGTTGGCCTTGTCCTTGCTGCGGCCTGGACGGTGCGCGCGAAGCCGGCTGAGCGTGAGTGAGCACGGCGGCGAGGAGTGCGATGGCTGGAAGCGAACGAATCAACCTTCCAT
Organism: Bryobacteraceae bacterium; assembly: GCA_035501355.1. Classification (GTDB taxonomy): domain Bacteria; phylum Acidobacteriota; class Terriglobia; order Bryobacterales; family Bryobacteraceae; genus Palsa-89. The sequence goes on from DATJWJ010000112.1 coordinate 2,047, forward strand.
TGTAAACGCCGTCAGGAGCGATCTGCAGTGCCCTGCAGCGCGCGCTCGATGTCCGCGCGAACTCTATTCAAAACTTGCTCGATCCAAGGCGCTTGGCGATTGGTGTGAATCGCGGCCCAGATCCGCCGGTCCACTCGCGACAAAGTCAACTCCAGCGTGCCTTTCTGCTTGGGCATTTTCCAATGCCAATGAATCGAGCCGGGGTGGGTTGCCAGCGTTCCTTTCATGGCGGCCTCCAGGCCATGCGCCGCGCACACGCGCTCGATCAAGGCGTCCGCTTTCTTAAGATCGCATCGCGCGGGAACGCTGAATTCGATCTGCTGCATGATTCACTTTCCGATGCAGAAGGTAGAGAAGATGCGATTCAGGATGTCGTCAGCGGTGGTGGCGCCGGTGATGGCGTCGATGGGACGCAGCGAGGCGTACAGATCGAGCAGCAGCATCTCGTGCGGGATGCCGAGTTCGGCCGCCTTGCGGGCTTGTTGCAGGGCTTCGATGCTTTCGCGCAGCAATTGCTCGTGGCGGATGCTGGTGATGAATCCGGAATCCTGCTCGCGTGCGGCCGCGGGTGCAATCTGGTCGCGCAATTCTTCCAGGCCCTGGCCGGTGATGGCCGAAACTGGCGAAAACGCCTCGGGCGGATCGGCGCGGCGCGGAAGGTCGCTCTTGTTGCCAACCAGGATGTAACGGCCCTGGCTTTTGGCGCGTTCCACCAAAGCCAGGTCGTCCGCATGAACGGGCTCTGAAAGGTCCAGCACTACCAGGGTTACGTCCGCATCCGCCATGGCTTGATAGCTGCGCTCGATTCCCAGTTTTTCCACCAGATCGTGGCCGTTCCGGATGCCGGCCGTGTCGACGAACTTCACCGGAATGCCGCGAATGGCGGCGGCTTCGGAAATCAGGTCGCGCGTGGTGCCGGCGATGTCGGTGACGATGGCGCGATCCTGTTCGAGCAGCCGGTTGAACAGGCTGCTTTTGCCGACGTTGGGGCGTCCGACGATGGCCAGCGTCAGGCCGGAGTGCACCAGCTTGCCGTAGTCGAAGGTTGCCGCGAGCGACGAGAGCGCGCGCTCGACGGGTTCGATGCGGCGGAGGATTTCCCCGGCCGATGCCACGCTCACATCGTCTTCGGCGAAGTCGATTCCAGCTTCGAGCAGCGCGATCAGTTCCAGTAGTTGCTCCTTGATGGGGCGGATGCGGCGCGAAATGGAGCCTTCCACCTGCTGGGCGGCTACCCGGGCCTGGTAGAGCGTGGTGGCCTCGATCAAATCGCGTACTGCTTCCGCTTGCGGCAGATCGATGCGGCCGTTCAGATAAGCGCGCAGTGTGAACTCGCCGGGCTCAGCCAAGCGGGCGCCCGCGCGGCAAGCGCGTTCCACGCAAAACCGCAGCACCACCGGAGAACCATGGCAGGCGATCTCAACCAGATCCTCGCCGGTGTAGGAGCGAGGGCGGGCGTAGTATGTGGCCACTACTTGATCGATGGCCGAGCCTGAATCGTCGACTAATTCGGCCAACGTGGCGGTCCAGGATTTCCACTCGTGATCGGGACGAAATCGAAGGATTTTTTCTGAAATTTCAGCCGCGGAATTTCCCGAAAGACGGACGATGCCCAGGCCCGACCGGCCGGGCGCGGTGGCGATAGCGACGATGGTGTCTTTAGTGCTGGCCAGGCTTTTAAGGACGACGGCCGCGGCGCGGTGGTCCGGATCGTCTTCCGCGCGGTCCGCCAGGCCCGCCACGCCGGTCTCTTCCCTCGTCCCGAGGCGGCCCAGGGCGCGGCGGCCGGATCGGCTCCGGCAACGGCATGCCGACCGGAAGAACCACGACCTGCCGGAAAGGACCCGAGCCGGTGCTTTCGCTGCGGATCTCGGTTTCGTTGCGCAAGCTCAAATGAATGATGCGCCGCTCGCGGCTATTCATGGGGCTGAAGTGGAATGGCCGCCCGGACGCCTTCACCCGCTCGGCCGCCGTGGCCGCGCTGAGCCGCAGCTCCTCAATGCGCAGCAGCCGGTAATCATTGGCGTCGAAGCACAGCCGGGAGTGATGTTCGGGAGCGAACCGCAGCGCTTCCATGGCCAGGAATTCCAGCGCCAGGAGCACCTCGGCTTTATTCGAAAGCAGCACATCGACGTCCGGCCCGGTGAACTTCACCAGAATATCGGGATCTTCTAAATCCGGATGAGTGTGGGCGCCATCCAGAATTTCATACTCGACGTCCAGATTTATATCGTCGAGGATCAGGTCTAAGAATTCCTCGAGGCGCGGTCCCGTCTCGGCGACGGTATACTTCGTCTGGTCCACTGAATGTCTGCCTAGTTTTTCTTCTTGGGCGCGAGTTTCGGCGCCGGGGCTGGGGGAGGAGGCATGGTTTTGTTGATCATCCACTGCTGAACGATTCCTACCACGTTACTGGTCAACCAGTATAACACCAGGCCGCTGGACGCATTATAAAAAAGGAAGCCAAACATGAGTGGCATAAAGGCCATCATTCGGGCCTGCGAAGGGTCCATTCCGGGCGTAGGCGTCATCTTTTGGGAGATGAATTGCGTGCCGATCATGATAATCGGCAGCAGGTGAATGGCGAGTTGTTCAGGCTGCGTCAGATCCGTGACCCAAAGCCAATGGGCGCCGCGCAACTCGATGGTGACGTTCAGGACTTTGTAGAACGCATAGAGCAGCGGGAGCTGGATCAGCATGGGCAAACAGCCGCCCATGGGATTGACCCCCTCCTTTTTATACAGCTCCATGACTTCCTGGTTCTGTTGGGCCTTCTTGGGGTCGCGCAGGCTCAAGCCTTTGTACTTGGCGTTGATGGCCTGGATCTGCGGTTGCAGGCGCTGCATCCTGCGCTGCGATTTGAGGCTGGAGAAGCGCAGCGGCAACACGATGAGGTTGATGGCGATGGTGACCAGGACAATGGACCAGCCGTAGTTGTGAACCACGGTATCGTTCAGCCAGTGCATGGCGATGAAGATCGGCCTGGCGATCACGCCGTACCATCCCCAATCGATAAGCTGTTGCAGCTTGGTGTCGACCACGCGCAGCAGATCGACGTCCTTGGGGCCGACGAAGGCGGTGAGGTGATTGACGCTGTCGCCGCCGACTTCCACACCCACCTGCATCTCCTCCTTACCGCCGGGCGTGATGGGCGCATCGTCCTTGAGGATTTCCACTTTGGTGGAGGTGTTGTCCTTAGGCAGAAAAACGCCAGCGAAATATTTGTCGTCCAGACCGGCGAAGGAAAAATCGCCGGAGGTGCTGTAGGGCCCGTCTTTAACCGCTTTTGCGTCCTTGGTGATGAGCGTACCCGTTCCGGTTTGGATACCCAAGAACCGGCTCGGCGCGTGCAGGTCGTAATAGACCGCATGGCGCTCGGCGGCGCGGTTCAGCACGCTAGGATCGCCAAATCCACCGCGCCAGGCGATCATGTGCTCCACCGGCGCGCCGTTATGGGTAACCTCGGTAGTAATCTGCGTAAGGTAGCCGTTGCGGGTGAAGCGGAGGCTCTTCTTGGCGTAATTCACGCCATCGGAGAACTCATACTGGACGCCCAGGCCGTCGGAGTCCGGCTTGGCGACGTACAAACCGAAGTTGATCGCATTGGCTTCCTGATCGTCTTTCAGCGCCAGCGACAATGGCGGAGGAACCTTGGTGAAGCTGGCTGGATTCACCAGATCCAGCGGTTTGCCGTTGTGGTCCTTGTATTTCTTGAGCACCCAGGTTTGCGCGACAGCGCCATGGTTAGAGAGCACGATGTGGTAGATCTGCGTGTCGATGGTCAAGAGCTGTTCGGAAGTGGCGGCGATTTGACCAGGTACCGGCAGGGCGGCGACGGCCGCTGTAGCGGCGACGGGTTTTGCGGCCTCGGCGGCCTTGACGGGAGCAGCAGCCTTCTCGGCTTGCTTGGCGGGCTGAACCGGTTTGGGAGGCGGAGGCGCTTTGTAGATGTAAGGCGTGACGAAAAGAACCAGGCCCATCAGGAGAAACGCGATCAGCAGGCGAATCTCCATGGTCAGTTCCTTCTTCGGAGCGCCGGGAGTGTTAGGCAGATCGGCCATGGTAACGCCGTCCTTCAGCGGACGGGATCGAACCCTCCCTCATGAAATGGATGGCAGCGCAACAGGCGGCGCGTACCCATCCAGATGCCGCGCGCGGCTCCATACTTATTGACGGCTTCCAGCATGTATTCCGAACACGTGGGGTGGAAACGGCAGGCCGATGGGAGCAGCGGCGAAATGAAGCGCTTGTAGCCTTGGAGGATGACGATTACGATTTTGCGCATTGTGTAATAAGCCGTTCCACTTCGCGGCGCAGGTCGTCGGTAGAAGCCGTGAGCGCTGAACGGCGCGGATTGATGACAATGTCCCATTCGGGGGCGAACTCCTGGAGCCGGACTCGAAGCATTTCCCGTATACGTCTTTTCATTCGATTCCGGACCACGGCCTTTCCCAAAGCGCGCGGCAGGGTGAAACCGAAGCGCGGCCCTGGATTGAGGGGGACCTTGAGGCAAAAGGCAGTGAAGTATTGACCGGCAATCCGCTTCCCCTGGGTATACGCCCTGCGAAAGTCAGAAGTTCTCCGAATCCGATCGCGCTTCCGGAATTGCAGAGGGCGTGAAGCATTCGCTGAGGGCGAAGGAGCGCCCGCGGTCCGCGCCGGCCGGAAGACGGAACTATCAGGCGTACCGGACGGCCCGCTCGTCGCTCACCGTGAGTTTATGGCGGCCCTTGGCGCGGCGGCGCGCCAGCACGGCCCGCCCGTCTTTAGTGCTCATACGCACCAGAAACCCATGGGTCTTGGCCCGTTTACGGTTGTTCGGCTGAAATGTTCGTTTTGGCATTTGCTCCTCGGCCCGGGCGGAGACCCGACACGTTGACTAAATCTTAGTATAGCGCGAGAAAAGGTAGCGGTCAGTTTCAATTTGGGGCAGGGGTGTGCCGGTTAGCAGGTTGTTACTTCAGCGGAGACACCGTGACAGATCCCAGGGCATAGAGCTTGCGATCCATCACGATCACGCGAAGCTTTTCGGCATCCCTGCTTACCTCGACATCCTGCGATAGATCGATCCCGTCCTTCTGCGCTTGGTTGAATTGAGCCGGCGTAAGATTGACAGCCATATCAACAGGCGCCGCAGCTCGCCGGAGAAAGCCATGGCTGTAAAACGCGAATAGCAGCGCAAGTTGGCCCCGATAGCTTCCATCTTGCTGTTCGAGCAAAATATCGGCCGGATCGACCTGAATGGCGAAATGTGTCGCGGAGCCGGAGGGCGCCGGCGACAGCGCGACCCGCACGCCGATCTCGCTGGCATCGAACGGGCTGTGTGGCACGAGGCTGAAAAGAGAGTGTTCCAACTCACTGGGATCTGGCTCGGCATTACCGAAATATCCTTCGCGGGTGAGAAGACGAACCCCCTTCCGCGACGACTCCAGGCGGATCTTGTGCTCCTTGCGGCCGTTCGAACGTGCCGCCGAGTAGTAGGCCAGCCGGTAGTTACCCTGGCCCTCGGCGATCGCGTTAGCTAGCGCATCAGGTATGGTGTCGGTTGGATACAAACGTCCGCCGGTCAGAGAGGAGAACATTTCCAGTGTGTCCCGGAAGGAGCTGCCCAAGTCTGCCTCCATGTCCGACGACTCATCCACTGTGTAAATTGCAATCCCTGACTGCGCGGCGGCCATGCTCAGCTGACGGACCTGGGGCGTAAGATCGGTGACCCCGCTTTCGAGGTCCAAGCTCAGCGGGAAGCCATGCGTAACCCAGATCAGATTCTTACGCCCCGCGATCGCCGCCATCTGAGACCCGAGCGCGTTTAGAGCCCGGAAGGTTGTGTTTGCCCGCAGAACCTGATCCCGCACCAGGACGCCGCGTAATTCGTTCAGCTTCCGCACCGCATCGTCCAACTCCCCGCGAAGCTGCGCCGGGGTCGGCTCGGCCAGGCCGCGCAAGTCCGCATTGCTGGGCGGCAGCGGATGTACTGGGAACAGATCTCCATGGCTGGTCAGGAAATAAATGTAAACATCTGCCACCGATTGCAAGCGCTGTAAGGCATTATCGAGACCAACCCAAGCCGACGAGGCCGTCATGATTCGCTCGTTCCAACGATCGAACAGAATCAGCGTGGGAGTGACTACGGGATGATTGGCGGCGGTCTCGCCCGGCGCGAGCGGCGTGGACTCACTTTTTGGTCCAGCAAAGCGAAAAAATGCTACCGGACGCGCTTTTCCGTCTTCGCGAAGTTGGATATCGGTGGCGCGGAGATCGGTGACCGGATCGCCCTTTGCATTTGTGGCGGCGACGTTGAGCCGTATCAGCCTTTGTGGTGGTTCGACGTCCAGTTTGGGTTGGGGGAAAGCAGTGGCCGCAGCCGCCAGCAGCACGATCGCGCGCAACATAGCTTCTACCTCCGACTAGAAGAGGAAGCGTGTTCACTAACACTATAAATTGTAATGTCTATCTTGACTGAAGACATGCCAGTTACCTGGTATTCGCGAACTGCGTACGCCGGTAGGATCTTAAAATGTTAAGTTACCGGCCAGGTTGAACCTTTCCTTGCAGTCCGGTTGCTCAGGGTCGAGGCCTATTGGGCCGCTATTTCTTCGAGAGCACGGCCGCCAGAAACCGGAGCTCGGACTCCACTTCCACAGGATCGGCCACAGTATCTGCGATCTCTTGACGAAATAGTTCGCGATACCTCTTGCGAAGCCGGTGAATGGCCACCTTGAGCGCCCCTTCTGACGTGTTCATCTCGCGTGCCAGCGCAGCGTATGGCGCCTCGGATCGGCCGAGCAGGAACATCTTTAACCGCTCGAAATGCTCCGGACGGCCGTGCTGCACGAACTCGTTACGCAACTTTTCCACTACCCGATCGAGCATCGAGAGCGCCCAACGCCGTTCGAAGATCCGCTCGGGCGTCTCATCGTGCGCAGGCTCGCGCTGGTAGCGCTCTTCTCCGGACGCCAATTCCAGCGGCGCCACCGCACCGCCGCCTCTTTTTTGCGCGCGCTGCCGGTCCCCTTCGTCGGCCACAAAGAATTTCAGAGAGGTCAAAATAAACGACCGGAACCGGCCCTTCTCCGGATCGGCACGATCGAGATATCGGCCTTCCAGCACGCGCACGAAAAATTCCTGCGTAAGATCCTGCGCCTCATCGGCCGCATAACCGCGCCGGCGCAGATAAGCGTACAACGGATACCAATAGTTCTCGCAAAGAGAAGCGAGGGCAGACCGGGCTTCCTTGCGGCGTGGATCGCCGGCCGCGACCACCAGGGTCCAGCGCGTGGTCGGAAACTGGGATGATCCCGGCAGCGTGTGCATGGTCTGTCCATCCGTCATGGTCTTTTCCTCGCGGGCATTCCGCTACACAGGATAAGGAATCGGGCACGCTAAGTTACACCGCCGCTATAGTCGGGCGGATTCAGCCCTGGCTTCCTGGACCATCGGAAGGTCGGCATCGGCGTCCTTCCAGAGAGTGAGGAGATCCTTGTAGACGGCCGCCGATCTGGTGCGATCCCCGGAGGCAGACAGCGCTCGCGCCAATTGCAGACGCGCCAGGGGTCCCATCGGATCGTTCAGCACAATCGCCGGATGATCCAGAATTTTCTGAAACTCGGCCGCTGCCTCGCGATGCCGTCCCAGGCCCGAATAAGCCAGGCCGCGCACGTAAACCGGATAGAGAGCTCCGATGAACGAACCAGTGTAGAACGCAGTAGCCGGAACCGCCAAGTCGTACGGCGCAGCCAGCTGTGTCAGCTCGAGCGCTTTCGCGGGGTTTCCCCGGTTGAGAGCTTCGAGCGCCCGCAGCACAGGAAGATAACTGAACTGAACGGACGTATCCTCCGGGTAGCGTTTTTCGAGGTCCGCGGCTATGTTGTGAGCTTGCGCGCTATCGTGCGCCAGCGCCAGCGCGTAGGCAGGTCCATAATCGGCGTCCCTGCTTCGGTACAGCGCCAACGCGCTGGCAGCGCTTCCTTTCGCCTGGACACGAGCTCCCAGCAGCGCATTCCACGCGGCACGAGCGCCTGCAAACAGGGCGGCCCGCTCGCGCAAACCTGCCTGGCGAGATAAGCTCACCGCGCGGTCCGATAGCCGCGCCGCTTCCTTCAGGCGCCCCCGATACGCCAAGGTCAGAGCTTCCTGGTTCTCGAAGAATCCCTGGGCTTCCAACTTTGCCTGACGTTGCGTCGTTTCTCTTTCCATAGCCGTCGGGTCATTCCTCAGAAAAGCGATAAAGTACCGGCAGAGCGAGAACCCAACGGTTTCGATCTTGCGCTCCGATGCTTTACGAAGAAGTGCCTCAGCGTCCGACAACCGGTCCAGGTAGATATAGGCAAAGGCCACATTTTCGTAGCCTATGGCGTAATCCGGGTCAAGTGCGATCGCCTTTAGCCCTTCTTCCACGGCTTTGTCGTAATGGCCCGACCCCTGCGTCGTGAAGGCCGCCAAAAATCCATGGGGCATGAGATCCCGGGGCGTCTCTTGCACCCACGATTCCAGAGTCTGCCGGGCCAGCTCCAGGTTTCTGGTTACCTGGCGGTGGTAGTTGAAAGTGATGAAATAGTTCTCCTGATTGCTAACGCGATTCCTTAGCTCGTAGCCCTTGGCTATATTTTGCGCTCCAAGTTCGGACTCGCCGAAGGAGGCATATTGACGGCCGAGGTACGAATACGCCATCGCAAATTGCGGATCGATCTCGATGGCGCGCTTGAGAAGTGGAATGACCTCCGCGGTCTGTGCGCTACGCTGTTGCGCCTTCATTGCTGCGCTGAAAGACCTCCACGCCTCCAATGAGGGCGTGGTTACGTCGGCCGACAGACTGGGTTCCTTTTCCACGCGTGGAAGCGATCCGCCGGTCCGGGTCTGGAACTGGGTTGCCATTTGGCCTAGCGCTTTGAAGACGTCTTCCTTTTTCGCCGCCGTTGCTTGTTCTTCGTCCAGAACATCTCCGGTCCGGCAATTCCGGGCGCGCAAGCTCAACATGTACTCGCGTCCAAGGCTTGTGATCGAGCTTTCCACCATCGCCGCGCTGGCGGTCCGCTCGCAGATTTCCGACGCAACCTGCGGGCTCAGCTTCGTGTCTGCCGGCCGGACCATCAGGCGAAGGGTCTGGCCGATCCGCGCATCGGGAAGCACGCTTAGGTATGGAGACTTGCCAAGTTCCCCCGCCATTATCTGGCGCAGCGTGCCGTCGAATGCCGGATCCCCCGTCGTATTGGCGAACTCGCCCAGAACGATCGTGCTCTTGTTGGCCGCCTGGGGAGCCGGCGCGGAATCGCGGCGCGCGAGCGACCATACCGTCACAGCACTGAGCGTGACAATCGCCAGAGCGGAGGCTGCTCCCAAGACGGCCGCCTTGTGCCGGCGAACAAATTTGCGGCTCCGGTACAGTGCGCTCGGCGGGGATGCCAGCACCGGCCGGTGCTCGATGTATCTTTGTAGGTCGGCTGCCAACTCGGCCACCGAAGCGTATCGCCGTTCCCGCACTTTCTCCAGAGCCTTCATCGCGATTCGGTTCAGGTCGCCATCCACCAGACGGCGCAGTGAGGCCGGATCCGTCTGTCGGCGCGCGGCAATATCGGCCGCCGCCGCGCCCATAGTCGTCAGCTTTCGCGAAAGCGACGGAGCCTGCTCTTCCCGGATGATGCGCAGCATCTCGGATAAACCTGCCTGCCGCATTCTGGCCGCGTCGTAAGGCACAGTGCCAATCAGCAACTCATACAGCAGCACCCCGAGCGAATAAACATCCGAGCTCTCATCCACATCGCCCGTGGTCACCTCGGCTTGCTCCGGACTGGCGTACTCCGGCGTGCCCACCATCTGGCCAAATTGCGTCAGCAGAGTCGTCTCCACCGCCCACTGGTCGGTGGCCTTGGAGATGCCGAAATCGATCACTTTAGGAACAGGCCTGCCTTCCTGTTCCATCACCAGCACGTTCGACGGCTTGAGATCGCGATGGATTATGCCTTTCTGGTGCGCATGCTGAACCGCGCGGCACACCGCCAGAAAAAGTTCCAAGCGTTGTCCTATTGGGAACCGCTTGCCATCGCAGTACTGAGTTATCGGCACGCCCTCGATGTACTCCATTACGAAGTAAGGCCGGCCCTTGGGCGTGGCGCCTGCGTCGAAGATCCGCGCGATATTCGGATGGTCCATGAGAGCCAGAGCCTGCCGCTCGTTGGCGAAGCGGGCCAGTACCTGTTCGGTGTCCATGCCGAGTTTTACTACTTTGAGGGCGACGTGCCGACGTATGGGTTCGCGCTGCTCGGCCAGGTATACGCTGCCCATGCCACCTTCGCCGAGAGGACGAAGGATGCGATAGCGGCCGAAGTCGTCATCAACGGCCCCGGCAGCTGCAGTGTCCATCGTCTGGGTTCCGGATTCATCCGCGCCCAGCGAACTATCGAAAGCGCCCTCAATCAGACACTTAGGACACAGTCCCGCGGGATCGCCGGAACCTAATTCTGCTCCGCATTGAGGGCAACTGGGCATCTGCGCCAAAGTCGTAGCAGCTATTTTATGCCTTTCGCCTCAGGCGCTGTAACCTCGTGGCTCGCGATTCCTTATTCGTGCCAGGGAGACGGATTGGAGCCGGCTACCCGAATCAATCAAAACCGAAAAAGGAGATTTCTCATGAAACGCAGCATCGTGGCAAGGACTTTCATCATGGCCGCACTCACCGCACTCGCTCTGGGCATAGCGCCCACCGCAAAGGCCCAGGACAAAGGATGCTCGAACTACACACTGCGGGGCACCTACTCGCAGATAGGCACCGGCGTGATTACGGCCCCGCCCGATATGGCCGGGCCATTCGTCAACGTCGGGACACTTGTTTTTGACGGAAATGGCGGCGTTACTGGGGGGCTCGTGGTGAGCGTCAACGGCAGCAGCGCCAAAGTGACCGAAACAGGAACATATTCGGTGAATTCCGATTGCACCGGAACTTACACCGTCCAGATTGCTCCTTTTGGCATCACATCGAACGCTTCTTTCGTCATCGATAGCAACGGGGACGAATTGGAAATCATCGTCACAGATCCGAACTCCGCAATCACTTGCGTCGCGAAGCGGCTGTATCCAGGAAGAGCCATTTGAGCTGACCCGCTCGAACCGGTGGGCTCCGTGCTTTTCGATCAAATGCAGCGCGGGTACTAGGGCGAAAGCCGGAGCCACCGCGCTGCATGGCTCTGTGCGGGCGAAGCTCACGCTTCATTGGTTCGCTTATAAAGTGGTTGATTTTTTCCAATGGTCCCGGCCGTCGGGCGTCCGCTTCCGTCCGTTTACGTCCCACAACCGAACAGAACCGAGGCGACAATCTTCTAAAGAAGAACCACTTAACTGTGGCAACCGGTTTGCCTCTGGGAAGCGTCTATTGTTGCATCCTAGCGTCACCGAGCTGAAAGGAGACCGACCGTGGATGTGTCGCTGCTGTCTGTCCTTCTGACCCCTCTGACCCTGTTTGGCGCTGCCACCAGCGCCGATACGTTTCACTGGTCCGGCCATGTCGCTGCCGGACAACGCATCGAAGTCCGCGGAATCAACGGGAGCATTCATGCGCAACCCGCCTCCGGCCAAAGCGTGGACGTAATCGCCTACAAATCCGGGCGCGAGATCGACCCGGCCGCAATCGGCGTCAAAGTGGTTGAAAGCGATGGAGGTGTCATGATCTTCGCCATTCCTCGAAATGCGCCTGATTCCGCCGAATACGCCGCGGAGGCGGGCAATTCAACCGGCGATGCCAACGTGGATTTCACCGTCAGCGTGCCGTCGGGTGTGCACTTCGTGGCGCGCACGGTCAATGGGTTGGTGGAAGCCAAGTCGCTCGACGCCGACATGGAGGCGCACACCGTGAACGGTGACGTCGTTCTGAGCACCACCGGCACCGCGCAAGGCGAAACGGTGAACGGATCGATCACGGCCTCGCTGGGGAAAATCAACAGCGCGCTCAATTTTTCGACCGTGAACGGGACCATTTCGCTCGAGGTGCCCCCCGCGGCCGCCGCGCGAATCCATGCCAAAACGTTGAACGGACCCATCCGCACGGACTTCCGGCTGGCGGTGGGCGGAGACTTCCCCGCCCGACATGCCGACGGCATCATCGGATGCGGCGGCCCGGAGCTGCGCATCGCGACTGTCAACGGAGGCATCAATCTGCGGAGAAGCAAACGCTACACGAAACTCTAGAACGCGACGCGGCGCCCGCCGCATTCAGTATTCTGAAGGCTGGTTCTGAACCCATTGCCATGCGAACTGCCTCCGATGCGGCCCCGCGCATCCTGATTGCCGACGACCAGGCTGACGTGTTGGAAGCCTTGCGCCTGCTGTTGAAGGGCGAGGGCTATCAGATCGAGTCGGCCGCCTCTCCGGCCGCAATCGTCAGCGCACTGGAAGCTCGCGATTTCGACGTCGTGCTGATGGATTTGAACTACACTCGCGACACCACGTCCGGCGAGGAAGGTCTGGATCTGCTCACGCGCATTCAGACCATCGACTCAGTCCTGCCCGTGATCGTGATGACCGCCTGGGGCACCGTGGGCCTGGCGGTGGAAGCGATGCGCCGCGGAGCGCGCGATTTTATCCAGAAACCTTGGGAAAACGAGCGGCTGCTCAGCGTCGTCAAGACCCAGATCGAACTAAGCAATGCCATTCGCCGAGGTTTGCGCCTGGAGGCCGAGAACCGGCTGCTGCGCACCGAGGGTGTGCCGGCTCTGATCGCTGAGTCGCCGTCCATGCAGCCTGTATTGCAGATGATCTCGCGCGTGGGTCCGTCGGATGCCAACGTGTTGATCACCGGCGAGCCGGGCACGGGCAAAGAGGTAGTCGCCAAGACTCTGTTCGCGATTTCGCCGCGCGCCTCCAAGCCCATGGTGACCGTGAACGCTGGAGGCCTGGCCGAGGGCGTGTTCGAAAGCGAGCTATTCGGGCACGTCAAAGGCGCGTTCACCGACGCCAAGGCCGATCGCGTGGGCCGCTTCGAGCTGGCCGACGGCGGCACGCTGTTTCTGGACGAAATCGCAAATGTCCCCATGAATCTGCAGTCCAAAATGCTGCGTGTGCTGGAAGCGGGCGAGATGGAACGGGTCGGCTCTTCGCGCACCAAGCGCGTGGATGTGCGGGTTATCTCGGCCACCAATGCCCATCTGGAAGAAGAGGTGCAGGCCGGGCGTTTCCGGCAGGATCTGCTGTTCCGTCTGAACACCATCGAGATTCACTTGCCTCCGTTACGCGAACGCCGCGAGGATATCCCGCTGCTGGCTGCGCATTTCTTGGCCATGCATGCGCAGCGCTACCGCAAGCGCATCGGAGGGTTCGATCATGCGGCGCTGCAGTCGCTGCTCGACAATCCGTGGCAAGGCAATGTGCGCGAGTTGAACCACGTGGTGGAGCGCGCGGTGCTCATGGCGCAGGACAGCCAGATCAAGCCGGCCGACCTGGCCCTGCGTTCCTCGCGCGAGGGCACGCCGCGCCTGGAAGACATGAGCATTGAGGAAGTGGAGGCGTTTCTGATCAAGAAGGCGCTGGGGCGATACAACGGCAATGTCAGCCACGCCGCCAACGCCCTGGGTTTGAGCCGCAGCGCCCTGTACCGCCGGCTGCAGCGCTACGGGCTATGATGTGAACGAAACCGGTTCGCAAGTCTGGCCCGCGAACCCCAAGTTCATGAACGCTCAAAAGCCCCGCCTGGTACACGAGCAGCGCATTCTGCTCATGGCTCTGGCCGCGGGCTTTCCGGCGGTGCTCACCTGCATGTTGATCCTGTGGCTGGGCGACTACACGGCCAAAGTCCAGTGGACCTTGACGGTGGCGATCGTCGGCGCTTGGCTGGGCTTCTGTTTTGGCTTGCGCGAGCGCGTCGCCTCGCCGCTCAGAACGCTGGCCAATCTGCTGGAGGCCATGCGCGAAGGCGATTATTCCATCCGCGCCCGGGGCGTCAAGAGCGACGACGCCATGGGAGAAGTGATGCAGCAAGTCAACGCCATGAGCTCCACGCTGCGCGCCCAGCGGTTAGGGGCGCTCGAGGCCACGACGCTGCTGCGCAAGGTGATGGAGGAGATCAACGTGGCGGTTTTCGCCTTCGACGGCGATCGCCGGCTGCGACTGGTCAATCGCGCCGGCGAACGCATGCTCAACGAACCGGCCGAACGTATCTTAGGCGCCGATGCCCCGCGCCTCGGCCTGGACGATTATCTCGAAGGCGAGGCACAGCAAACCGTGCAGCGCACCTTCCCCGGAGCCACCGCGCGCTGGGGCATCAGCCGGACCACGTTCCGCGAAGGCGGGCTGCCGCACCAGCTGCTGGTGGTCACCGATCTCACCCGTCCTCTGCGCGAGGAGGAATTGAAGGCCTGGCAGCGCCTGGTGCGCGTGCTGGGCCATGAGCTGAACAATTCACTGGCGCCCATCAAGTCCATCGCGGGCAGCCTGGAAAATATTCTCGCGCGCCAGCCGCGTCCGGCGGATTGGGAAGAAGACGTGCGCCGTGGCCTGGCCGTGATTGCTGCTCGCAGCGAGGCGCTCAGCCGCTTTATGACTGCCTACGCGCGCCTGGCCAAGCTGCCTCCGCCCACTTTTACATCCATCGGCGTGGGCGATCTGGTGCGCCGCGTGGTTGGTCTCGAGACGCGCCTGCGGCCCGTTTTGCAGCCTGGTCCAGAGTTAACCATCCAGGCCGATGGCGATCAGCTGGAGCAACTGCTGATCAACGTGCTGCGCAACGCCGCCGACGCGTCGCTTCAAACCGGCGGTGGCGTGCGGGTCGGTTGGGACCGGCAGAACTCGCACCTGGTGGTATGGATCCGCGACGACGGCCCGGGCCTTCCCAATACCTCCAATCTGTTCGTGCCGTTTTTCACCACCAAGCCCACGGGCTCGGGAATCGGGTTGGTTTTAAGCCGCCAGATCGCCGAGGCGCACGGCGGAACATTGTCGTTGCAAAATGCTTCGGACGGCGCCGGTTGCGAGGCCCGCCTGGTGTTGCCTCTCAGCTAGTTCGTGAACTGCATGACAAAATCTCTGGCCTCTGCACAAAATGTCCATATTTCGCGTTAATTATCTAGCAACCGCTATTTCGCGGCTGCGTCATTGACTTAGCCCTTCCGCCGGAGGTCCGATATGACGCGACTCTGGGAGCGCACCATCTTGAGCGCTTGTGTCTGCGCCGCTGCTTTCTGCCAGTCTCCCCCTCCAGTGTTCGATCTGGCGGACGTGCGCGTTAGTGCGCCAAGTGCAAGCTCGTTTCAGTTCATGCGGCGCTCGGTTTCGCGCGATGGCCGCTACGAACTGCGAACCGCCACCATGGTGGATCTTATTAAGACTGCCTACGGTGTCGACGATGACGCGGTAATGGGTGGTCCTAGCTGGCTGGATACGGACCGCTTCGACGTCATCGCCAAATCTCCTCCCGCCGCACCGCCCGAAACACAGAGGGCCATGCTGCAAGCGCTGCTGGCCGATCGGTTCAAGCTCGCGGTTCACAAAGATACCAAACCGTTGCCGGTCTACGTTCTCAGCGTCGGAAAGCGCAAATCGCAATTAAAGGAACCCGACAGCTCCGCGCCAACCGGCTGCCGTCCTCAACCCTTCCGTCCTCCCGCGCCGGGAGCGCCACCGCCACTTCTGGTGGTCGATTGTCACGGCCTTAGCATGGCGGCATTCGGCGAACAATTGCGGCAAATGGCCGGCGGCTATCTGGACAAACCCGTAGTGGATCAAACCGGATTGCATGGAACGTGGGACTTCACGATTTCCTGGACCGCGCGGAATCAACTCGTCATTGCAGGAGCTCAGGCTGTTTCGGTCTTCGACGCCGTCGACAAACTCGGGCTGAAGTTGGAGCCTCAAAAGGTCGCGATGCCCGTAATCGTCGTCGACCATGTCAATCAGAAGCCGGCGCCCAATCCAGCCGGCGTCACGCCGAGCCCGCCTCCAGTCACGGCTCCAACCGAGTTTGAAGTTGCGGATGTTAAACCTGCCAAGCCCGATTCGAATGAACGGATGCTGAGAATTCTGCCTGGCGGCCGGGTGGACATACGCGGCATGACACTGAAATTTCTGATGACATTTGCCTGGGACACCACCAATGACATGTTCACTGCCGGCCCAAAATGGCTGGATTCGGATCGCTTCGATATCGTTGCCAAAGTGACCACGGAGGGTCCACAAAGCTTCGTGGACATAGATACGTTCCGGCTGATGCTGCGCGCCCTGCTGGTGGAGCGATTCAAGCTGACTACTCACAATGAAACTCAGGTCGTGAGCGTGTACGCCTTGGTCGCGCCAAAACACGCCACGAAACTCAAGCCGGCGGACGAATTGAGCCGCACCTCCTGCAAACCTTCTCCGGGAGCGATCCTTAGCAATCCCGCGTTGACGAATTCGTGGACTTGTCAGAACACCACCATGGCCGACTTCGCCGCGAAGGTGAGGAGTTGGGCCGGCGCCTACATTGACCATCCTGTGATCGATTCGACCGGTCTGGAAGGCGGCTGGGATTTCGTCCTGAGCTGGACTGCGCGGGGCGTGTTCGAAAACTCCGGCGGCCGCGGGGGAGGCCGCGGCGATGCGAGTCCGGCATCTCTTTCCACGGCCACCGACCCCAACGGCACTATCACGGTTTTCGAGGCTCTCGACAAGCTTGGGCTCAAGCTGGAGCCGCAAAAGCGTCCCATGCAAGTGATGGTCATCGATCACGCGGAGCCGCCCGCGGATAACTGAATACCGGACGGTGCGAGCACGGTCGTCTCTGCCGCCAGGCTACCCCGCGTCACTGTTTGCATTACACCGCAATACGTCGTAATATGAGTACGTGGACATGAAAACGGTCAGTTTCCGGCTACCCAGTGAAAAGAAGAATGCCCTGGACGCGATTGCTGCGGCACAGGATCGGGATCGCTCCTATGTTCTGAATGAAGCCATCGATGCCTATCTCGAGATTCATCGGTGGCAAATCGACCACATTAAAACTGGGATTCGCCAAGCCGCCCTTGGTAAGTTTGCAAGTAAAGCCGAGGTCGCTGCTGCCTTTGAACGCTGGCGCAAGTGAGATTGCATTGGACCCGCCAGGCGATCGCAGATCTCGACAGTGCCTACAATTTTATCGCGCCGGACGCACCTGCCATTGCCAGGCGCTTGATTGACCGAATTGAGGAGGCGGCTGCAGTTCTGGGACGTCATCCATCAGCCGGCCGCCTCGGACGTGTGCCGGCGACCCGTGAATTGGTCATAGCTGGAACGCCGTTTATCTTGGCCTATCGGATCCGAAGGGACGCTGTTGAGGTCCTTGCTGTCATCCACGGCTCCAGAAAGTGGCCCGAAAGCTTCTAAACGAACAGCGCGCCGAGCACAACTTGTCCCGTTTCAGAAGCCCCAAGTGTTGCCTTACGCCGCATGCTAAGCCCGTCAAAATTCCCCTCGCTGTAACTTTCCCCCCGGACACCAGTACTTACATCCAGAGCCACGATGCCCGGACCACCGAAACTCAACAATTTTTCTTGGAACCTAACCCGCCCAGCTTGCGTTCGTCCAAGTGATGAGCGCCGGGCCATTCCCGGCACGGCTGCTAAGGAGCACATATGAATCCCGAAGGACAGACCCTGATCGCACTCCAGAGTGTTTCAAAAGTGTTTACTACCGACGAAGTGGAGACGCATGCCCTGGCCGGCATCGAGCTGAAAATTCGAAAAGGCGAATATGTCTCGATTTCCGGACCGTCGGGATGCGGCAAATCCACACTGCTCGCGATTCTGGGCCTGCTGGATACTCCCTCCGAGGGCACTCACATTTTGAACGATAAGCGCGTCGACCAGATGAAACTGTCCGAGCGCGCGCGCGTGCGGAATCGCGAAATCGGATTCATTTTCCAGGCCTTCAACCTGATCGGCGATCTCACCGTGTACGAGAACGTGGAACTGCCGCTAACCTACCGCAGCATGCCGTCAGCGGAGCGAAAAACGCAGGTGCGCGATGCGCTGGAGCGCGTGGGAATGTCGCACCGTATGAAACATTACCCGTCGCAGCTCTCCGGCGGCCAGCAGCAGCGCGTGGCCGTGGCGCGAGCCCTCGGTGGCCATCCATCCATCCTGCTGGCCGACGAGCCCACCGGCAACCTGGATTCCGCCAACGGCGAGGCCGTGATGTCGCTGCTGAGCGAACTGCACAAGGAAGGCGCCACCATCTGCATGGTGACGCACGACCCGCGCTATGCCCGTTGCGCCGAGCGCAGCATCACGCTATTCGACGGGCGCATCGTGGAAGAGACGATCATGGCAAATTCGGTGTCAGCGTAGCGCCAGTCCCATAAGCATTGGCCACATATTGCGAGATCATACGCTGGGTGTTAAAGAAGGACCCGTTCAGCGCGATGGTGTAGCGCATGATTTCGCTGTAGTCGTCGGGGCGTCCATAATACATCGGCAGAATGACCCGCGCGAGCTTCCCATAGAGAGACGACAGTTCGCCGGCCGAATCGCCGCCGATCCCGTCTTCGATGGACCAACCGGTGAATCCCTCGATATGACCCTCGATCCACCACCCGTCCAACACGCTGAGACTGGGCACGCCGTTCAGCGCCGCCTTCATCCCGCTGGTTCCGGATGACTCCTCGGGCGGCAGAGGCGTGTTGAGCCACAGGTCCACGCCGCTGACCAGCAGGCGCGCCCAAGCCATGTCGTAGTTTTCGACATACACCACCGGAACCGCATCGCCCAATGCGGCGGCGGCCGCGAAGACGCGCTCGATAGACTGCTTGCCGGCCTCGTCCTGCGGATGGGCTTTGCCTCCGCATACAACTTGCAATGGACCAACCTGCTTGGCGATCCACTTCAGCCGTTCCAGATCGCTGAAGAACAGCTCCAGGCGCTTATAAGCCGCGGCGCGCCGCGCGAAGCCGATGGTCATTACTTTCTCGTCCAGTGCGCGTCCGGTCCGCGCGTGAATCTCATCCAGTAATCTTCGTTTGGCCGACAGGTGCGCCGCCCGAATTTCCTCGACTGGAATTCCCAGCGCGTATCGCAAATAGAGATTGTCCTCGCGCCACTCCGGGAAGTGGCGGTCGTACAGCTCAGAAGACGCAGTCGAAGACCACGTGATGGCATGCACTCCGTTAGTGATGGCGCGCACCGGATAATCCGGATACATGCCACGCGAAACCTCGCCGTGGTGCATCGCCACCCCGTTGATATAGTGCGAAAAGCGCAGAGCGAGATAAGTCATGTTGAGCGTGCCGTCGTGATAGCCCTCGGCTGCTTCGAGCGCGTTGACACACTTCTCGCCCAGCACCTGGCGGGCGAGCTCTTTGGAGAACTGATCGTGACCGGCTGGGACAGGCGTGTGGGTGGTAAAAACGCAGCGTCGCCGCACGGTCAGAATGTCATCGGCGGTGACCGCCGTTCTGCCGGCGAGTTGCAATTGCCGCTCCAGCAGGCAAAGGCCGATCAGCGCCGAATGCCCTTCATTCATGTGATAGATTCTCAACGCTCGATACCCGAGCGCCTCCAGGATTCCCAGACCACCTTGGCTGAGGACAGCCTCCTGGCAAAGGCGATAACGCGGATCGCCTCCATACAGCACATCGGTTAAGCTTCTGGCGTAGGCATCGTTCTCAGCCAGATCCGTATCGAGGAAATAAATCGGGATCCCCTGCCCGGAAATGCCGTGAACTTCGTAGCGCCAGACCCGCATATGAACCGGCCGGTCTTCCAGTGCGATTTGTGCGGTCGCGGTAAGCAGCCGCAACTTTTCGCTGGGATTCCATTGCTCGGGGCTCTCGGACTGATGGCCGCTCCCGTCCAAAGTCTGCCTGAAGTAGCCCTTATGATACAGCAGCGTGACTGCAACCATCGGCACTTCGCGATCCGCCGCCGAGCGCAAGAAATCGCCCGCTAGAATCCCCAGACCTCCGCTATAGGTGGGCATCGCCGGATCGACGGCAATTTCCATCGAGAAATACGCTATCTCCGGCTCGCTCATGCCGCAACCGGCCAGTCCGGCACGCGCCGGCGGATGGCCTTGAACGTTTCAACCACCTCTTTACGCGAAACGCCTTCTGGCCCGGCCTGCTCGCAGGCACGCAGCACCAGATCGTCGATCGATACGATGCCCTGCAACGCGCCTTCGCGGTCCACCACCGGCAAACGCCGGATCTTCTGCGCGCGCATGCTTTTCAACAGGCAGCGAACATTGTCGTCCGGCGTGCACACATAAAGCCTCGGAAAAGTGCGGTCCTTGGGAAGCACCAGGTCCCGGACCAGGACTTCGGAAGGCTTCTGATCACGCTGGCCGAGCGCGATGCAAATGTCGCGATCCGTGATCACCCCAATCACGTTCCCGCCTTCGCCGATCACCGGCAGGAATCCGCAGTTGAATTTCTGCATTGTTTCGACCGCCGAGGCTAGACTGGCGTCCAGGCCGCAGGAAGCGGTGTCCTTCGTCATGACTTCCCGAACCTTCATGTTAGCCTCCTATGATGTTTTGTCTACTCCGAGGTTCTGAGCCTCGGGTCTTGGCTTGCCAAGTTCCAAGCGGCCGATGAGCCGCCGGAGACGGAGCGAAGCCATGCTGAGCGTAGCGGAGGCGCAGGCGGCGGTGTTCGGTTTCA
>DATJWJ010000113.1:0-30418 GCA_035501355.1 Bryobacteraceae bacterium
GGATCTTGGCTGGTACGAATTACGAGTGAGAAATTTCGGATGGCGCCGGGATTGGAAGTGTTCCAGTAAGGACGATAAACCATCAGCGGCGGATCGCCGTTCATGGCGGTGCGCGTATCGGCGGCCACACCGATGACTTCCATCGGCACCGGGGTGCGGTCATCGCCGCGCCGAGCGCGCTTCCCGACCGGATTCTGACCGGGCCAAACGCGCGAGCCAGTGCGAGCCGAGACGATCTCCACATTGCGGCCGCGGTCCGAAGCCTGGAACGAACGGCCATGAAGAATCGGAATTCCCATGACGGCAAAGTAGTCGGCGCTAATTGCTCGATAATTCGCCACCGGCCTTAGGAACGGCGAGCGATGGTCGTCTTCGCGAGTAATCATGTCCACCCACATTTCGCCCTGCAACGGCAAAGCAGATATTGAGCCGGCGGCTCGCACGCCCGGCAGGGCTTGAACCGCCGGCAGCAGACGATCGATGAAGGCGACCTGTTGATTGTCGTCGCGATATTTTCCCAGAGGCAAGTTGAGCTTGACGGTGAGCACATGGTCGGGATGAAAACCTTGATCGATGGAAAGAATACGCAGGAGGCTCGCGACCAGGAGTCCGGCAGCGACCAACAGGGCGGCGCTGAGCGCAACTTCAGCGCTGACGAGAAGCTCAGACAGGCGCAGGCCGCGACGGCTCTGCGTGATGCTGCGGCCGCCGGTCTGCAAGGCGTCCTGAGGTTCGGAACGCGCGGCCCGCCAGGCAGGAATCAAGCCGAAGAGCAGGCCGGCCAGAGTGGATAAGGCCAACGCAACTAGCAAGGCGCGCGGGTCCAGATGCACCTCATCCAGTCTCGGAACATCGATCGGAGCGGTTGCCACCAGCACGCGCACAGCCGCGGCAGCGAGGCCGACGCCGAGCAGACCGCCAGCGAACGAGATTACGAGGCTTTCGGTCAAGACCTGGCGTACGATTCGCCAGGAACCGGCGCCCAAGGCGGCACGAACGGCCATTTCGCGGGAGCGCGCCGCGGTTCGTGCCAGCATCAGATTTCCGAGATTCACACAGACGATCACGAGTACGGTGGCAATAGATGCCAGCAGTACAAGCAGCCCGCGACGGGAGCCGGAGACGATGCGATCCACGAGCGGCGTGATGGCGGCGCGAGGGTCGGAATCCAACAAACCGAACTGGCGGACGAGGGTGGCCTGCACGGCCGTGAGATCTGATAGCGCTTGTGAGCGAGTCACGCCGCGGCGCAGGCGGGCGATGACCGTGTAGTTGTAGTCGCCGTCAGGTCCCATGTGCGTGAGATCGAGCGCGATTGGCTTGAAGAGTTGGACCGGGAGGGAGTTGCTGCCGAGAGCCGTTAATAGATCCGGTCTCGGAAAATGGAAGGACGCCGTAGCACGCCGATTACCTGGTTCGGCACACCGTCTAAAAGAATGCTTTTGTTGAGAATGCCAGGATCGGAATGGAACCGCCGACGCCAGAGCTGCTCGGTAAGGATCACGATGCGGTTATTGCCGGGGCGGTCCTCGGCGGCGGAAAAGTTCCGGCCTAGCAGAGGCTGGACTCCGAGCACGGGAAAGAGGTCGGCCGAAGCGTTTTCCACGCCGAGGCGCTCGGGCGGGCCGTCATTTCCGGTCAAGTTCACAGCGCCGTCGCGCAGGATGGACATTCCCGAGAACGAGCGCGCATTGGCCTGCCATTCTAAGAAATGCTTGGCATTCACGGGGAGCGAAGGATACATGCTGGTGAATCGCGGAATGACTTCGTCGAGGAGGACCAGTTGCTCCGGGCTCTGATAAGGCAGCGGGCGGAACAGGACGGCATCGGCCACCGAGAAAACGGCGGTGTTGGCCGCGATTCCGAGAGCCAATTCCGATGGCCGCAATTGCGAACCCGGGAGTACGGGTCAAGGCTCGCAAAGCCTGGCGGATGTCGGCGGCGAGCGTCTCCATGCAGTCCTATGACGAAAGAAACGAGCGAAAGTTCCCAAACTTATTTTGTTTTGTCGACCATAACCTGGCCGCCCTTCATGACCCAGCGAACCTTGTTGATTACGACGTCGATGTCGTCCAGTGGATTGCCTTCTACGGCGACCACGTCGGCGAGGTAACCGGGGCCAAGCGCGCCCAGGCTGTCTTTGCGGTCGAGCAAATCGGCGGCGTCGGTGGTTGCGGTTCTTAGGGCCTGCTCGGGGGTCATGCCGGCTTTTACGAACCAGCCCAGCTCGCGCGTGTTTTCGCCGAACATGGTGTAGACTGCGTCCGAGCCCATAGCGAAGCGCACGCCGGCGCGGAAGGCCTTGCGGGCGGTTTCGAGATTGCGCTGGATGAAGGCGTTCAAACCGGCCACGGAATCATCGGGATATTTCAGCAGTTTGTAATTGTCGGCGTAATAGCGGTTGTGATCGATGGTGGGGACATAGAAGATTTTGCGGCGAGCCATTTCGGCGATGGTTTCGTCGTCCATGTCCGTGGCATGTTCGAGCGAGTCGGTGCCTGCGCGCACGGCGTTGCGGGCGCCTTCGGGGCCGTAGGAGTGGATGGCGATGCGTTTACCGAGCGCGTGTGCGGCGTCCACGGCGGCTTTCATTTCTTCGTAGGTGAAGGTTTCAAAACCGGTGACGTCGCGGCCGGAGCCCGTGGAGCCGTACATCTTGATCCAGTCGGCCCCGGCGGCCACTTGCTGGCGCACAACGCGCATCACTTCGGCGACGCCGTCGGCGGTATTGGGCGTGGGCGTGGACCCGCGTGTGATTTGCAAGCCGTAACCTGCGACGAACATGCGCGGGCCGGCCATGAGGCCCTTGTTGATGAGATCGCGCATGGCGATATCGGCGTAGCCAGTGGCGCCGAGATCGCGCGCGGTGGTGACTCCGGTCTCGAGCGTCTTGCGCGCGTTCTCGCGAGCCAGAAAAACTACCGCGGCCGATCGGGCGGACTGGTTCACGGGATTGTCCAAGACGTAGGTGAGATGCGTGTGCACGTCGATCAGGCCGGGGATAGCCGTGTAACCCGAGAGATCGATGGCGTGGCCGTCGCACGGGCCGACATTCTGGATTTTGTCGGCCTGAACCGTGAGGCAAACGCTTTTCTGGAGCTTATTGCCGTCCCACAACGCACCGAATCGATAGGATGCGCCGAAGCAGGGCGCGATGGCGAGCAGCGCGAACGCTACGCGTCTATTTTCCATCCACCGAGAAGGCGAGCAAGACGTTACCGGGAAGGCCTTGCCACAGGCCGTAGCCGGAGTTGGTGAAGACCATTCCGTCGGCGATGGTGGGGCCGGCCGAATCGAGCGAGCCGCCCTTGCCGGGAACTCCGTTGACGGTTTGATAATCCTGCACGGTATTGAAATCCCAGACGATCTCGCCGGTCTTGGTGGAGTACGCGCGGAAATGTCCGTCCACTGAGCCGGAGAACACCACGCCCGGCATGGTGGATATCGCGGCCGATTGCGCGCCGGTGCAGCCAGGCCGCCCGAGTCCGAAACTGCCTCTACCGCCGGATTGGGGCGGGCAGGTCACTGGCGGGGCTGGAGTGCTCCAGATTTTTTCGCCGGTGGCGAGATTCACGGCGTGGATTCCGCCGGGTTTCGCACTAATGAGGTCGGAGACGGCAGCATAGGCGTTCTGATCGTCGGCGCTGTGGCCCCACTCGATTCCGCCTAGCGCACTGCCCTTCCCCAGGCGGGTTTGCCAGAGGACCTTGCCGCGATCGTCCGGGTCGAGCCCCCAAAGGATTCCGGATTTTTGACCGGCCACCAGCACGCGCTTGCCGCCGGGCAGCTCGCGCAGGACCGGCGATGTTCCAAAGTCAAAATCCGGACCAGGCTCAGCGGGACAATTGGCGCCGCGTCCGCAACCCATGGTGAAGTTGTCCTTCGGCAGAACCTGACTTGACCAAAGCAGGCGGCCGGATTCCAGGTCGAACGCCAGCACCGCGTTGCTGGTGTTGATGGAAACGTCAGTGTAGGAATTTCCGGTCGCGGCGTAGATGACCTTTTTCTTGACGTCGATGGTGGGGGAGGACCAGATGGCGGCACCGGCAGGCCCCCATTGTTCGGCTCCTTTTGCGTTCTTAAATTGCTTGGGAGGATCGGTGACGCTATAGCTTTTCCAGACCTGTTTGCCGGTGGCTCCATCGAGGGCGACTACGCTGCCGCGGAATTTGCAGCAGGCATATGTCGGGGCCATTGCCGAGGCCTCTTCGATGGAAGAGACGGGAACGTAGAGACGGCCGTTGTAAAACGTCGGCGCGCCCGTGATGCGCGAGGCGGGGTGATCTTCTACCTGAACTTTCCACAGTTCTTTGCCGGTGGCCGCGTCCAGGGCGTATGTAAAGGAGCGAGTGTCGCCAAAGTATGCGACCAATTCGCTGCGGCCCGCGGGTTTGCCGATGCTGATGGCAGTGCGCACGGTTGCGCCGGCGTCATATTTCCAGTAGACGCAACCAGTTTTGGCGTCGAGCGAGTAAACGCTGCCGGCCGAGCTGCCGACAAAAACGCGATCGCCGACGACCGTCGGCTGAGCGGAACGAATGGATTCGTTCGGAAAGCCGTAGGCCCATTTAAGCTTCAGTTTCGGCACGTCGGCGGCGGTGAGGCCGGGTTTCGGTTGATAGCGCGCATTATCTGGATCGTTACCCCAGCCGTTCCAGCTGGTGTCGGTTAAGTGAACCGGGCCGGGGGTGCCCGGGCATTTACCCGCGATCTCGGTGGAGGCCGCCGTGAACTCTTTTCCGGTGATGAATCGAGCGATCGCGCGGCCCTCGTCGGGGCTTATGCCCGCCGATTGCGTGAGCATGGCGCCGTCGAACATCGCACGGTAGATGAACTCGGGGGTGCGTTGCGCCAGTTCGGCATGAGTTGGCACGCGCGCCTGAGGCTGTGCGCTATCGTGGCAGGTGCCGCAGCGCTGTTTATAGAGAGCCTCGCCGTCGGGGGCCGCGGCGTTGACCAGCGGCAGCGTTGCCGCCATCAAGAAGAAGAATGCTGTTTGTTTCATCGAATCACCTCGGCATGTTTGCCGCTTGGCGGCACGCAGGCGTATCGGCTAGCGCCCGCCGCCGCGGCCCGCCGATGACGGCGGAACGATGCCCTTCAAGCGAAGATAAACCGAAAGATATCCGTATTCTTCCTCCGTGTGGATGGTGTTAAACTCCAGGGCTTCGAGTTTGGAGCCCTTGGGAAATCCCAGGCCGGACGACTCGGCGGCGGTCTCGGGCGTCAGGCCGTTCCAGGCGGCCTCACAAATATCCACCGAAGCTTTCAAGGCTGCGACAATATCCGCCTTCGTGGTTTTGGAACCTGCGCCAACTGTTTTTTGCGGACCGGAGGCGGCAGAGCAAAAGTGGGCTTGGGTATCGGCCACGTGGGCGATGATTTGCCCGAAGGTGCGGATATCATTAGTGGCTTTGAAGCCGTACTCCGCATCCGGCATCTTTTCGGCGAGCGCCACGAAGTTGCTGTTGACCATGCCGAACAGTTGCTTGCTTTCGGCAATATGTGAGGCTGGAATTTGCGCTTGCAGCGCGAACGCCGTGCCGAGCGCACAGGCGATGATCATCGATTGACGCTTCATGGAGTCTCCCTTTTCTTGCTTTGAGCTGCGGTACGAATTATTCAGTATGACACTGGATGAAGGCGGGCGACAACGTGCACCGAGGCCGCGTCTGGGCATGATTGACACGGAGCGCAGCGGAATGTAGGATCAATCACGGGTAGGCGACAATGGACCGCCCTGGCTGGTGTTGTGTATTCGCGCTCGTAATGACGCCGCTCTCGCTCAGCGGTCAAGCCAAGTCAGGGACGCGTGCCGCGGATGGCCATCCCGACCTGCAGGGAATGTGGACCAACGTCACCATTACTCCGCTGGAGCGCCCGCGCGATCTGGCGGGAAAGGCGTACTTCACTCCGGAGGAAGCCGCGGCCTACGAGAAGCGCATCATTGAAGGTCGCGAACAGGCCGATCCCGACGCTGCCGGCACGGTGGCCGATCCGGTGGTGTGGTGGGAGCGCGGCATGCACGTGGTTTCCACGCTGCGCACTTCGATGATTATCGATCCGGCGGATGGGCGCCTGCCCCCGCTAACAGTGGAAGCGCAAAAAAGGATGCAGGACAGCCGGGCTTATTCGAGGCTGCATCCGGCCGATGGTCCGGAGGATCGCAGCATCCAGGAACGCTGTCTCATGGAGGGTTCCACGGGACCGCCGATGTTGTCTGGACCCTACAACAACAACATTCAGATCGTGCAGGCGGCTGGGTCGGTGATGATGGTGACCGAGATGATCCACGACGTGCGCGTGATTCCAATGGATGGGCGACCGCACTTGCCGCAAAATATCCGGCTATGGACAGGCGATCCGCGCGGTCATTGGGAGGGCGACTCGCTGGTGGTGGATTCCACCAACTTCACCAACAAGACTCATTTCCGCGGCTCGGATGAGAATCTGCACTTGATCGAGCGCTTCAGGCTGGCGGATCCGGAAACGATTATTTACCAATTCACTATCGACGATCCGACCGCGTTTTCCAAGCCCTGGACCGGCGAGCTTCCGATGCACCGAACCACCGAGCCGATGTACGAATTCGCCTGCCACGAGGGCAATCGCGCCATGGAACACATCCTGATCAATGCGCGCGCGGCGGAAAAGAAGGCCGGCAATTAGCGGCCGAGAAGTTCCAAATAGCGCGCCACCGCTTCAATCCCGCGGAAGAAGTTCGGCAGGTGCAGCTTTTCGTTGGGGGCGTGCAGGTTGTCGTCCGGGAGCCCGAAACCCATCATAACGCTCGGAATTCCTAAGAATTCATCGAACGCCGCGACGATGGGAATCGACCCGCCGGAGCGGATGTAGACGGTCTCTTTGCCGAACACCTGCTTCATCGCTTCGGCCGCGGATTTAATGAAGCGATTGTCGGGATTCACCAGCGAGGGCGGCGCGAAGTGGATCAGCTTGAACTCCGCGGTAACACCTTTGGGAGTGGCCGCCGCCACGGCTTTTTTAACCTGGGCGATGGCTTCGTCGGGATGCTGGTCGGCCACCAGGCGCAGGCTGACTTTGGCGAGCGCGCGGGCTGGAATCACGGTCTTGGCGCCTTCGCCGATGAAGCCGCCGCGGATGCCGTGCACTTCGAGCGTCGGCCTAGCCCAAAGCCGCTCGAACAGCGGGATCTCAGGCTCACCGGTCAGTTCCTTGACCTCGACTTCCTTTTCCTTATACTCGCGCTCGTCGAAAGGAAGGCGAGCCCAAGCTTCGCGCTCCTTGGCGCTGGGCGGCTGCACGCGATCGTAGAATCCGGGAATGTGAATGTGCCCGTCGCGATCCTTGAGCGTGGTGAGGATCTCGGCGATGGCCATGATCGGATTGGGCGCCGCGCCCCCGTAGACGCCGGAGTGCAGATCATGCCCGGCGCCCTGCACCATGAGCTCGCCGTACACCATCCCGCGCAGCCCGACGCAGATGGTGGGTAGCTCGGGAGCGAACATTTCGGTGTCGCAAATCACCGCGGCGTCCGCCTTGATGCGCGCGGGTTTGCTCTTGACGTAGGCCTCGATGTGCTCGCCGCCCACTTCTTCTTCGCCCTCGATCAGGAACTTCACGTTAATCGGGAGCTTGCCGTTCTGCTTAAGCAAACCCTCGACGGCTTTCATGAGGATAAAGGTCTGGCCTTTGTCATCGGCCGATCCGCGCGCGTAGATGTTGTCGTTGCGAATGGCGGGCTCAAATGGCGGCGTTTTCCATTCGTCCAGCGGGTCGGGCGGCTGCACGTCGTAATGGCCGTACAGCAACAGCGTCGGCTTACCGGGCGCGCCCAGCCATTCGGCGTACACCAGCGGATTGCCCTCGCCTTCGATCAGTTGGGCCTGCTGCAATCCTGCTTTTTCCAGGTCGTTGCGGACGAACTCGGCGGCCCTGCGAATGTCGGGCTTGTGCTCGGACAGCGTGCTGATGGAGGGAATCCGAAGGAATGCCTTTAGTCCCTCGAGATAATCCTGGTGGTGCTGTTCGTAGTAGTTCATGCTTACTTTATCCTAAACGTTCCGAAGATCAAGCCGAGTTGGCGCGGGTCGCCGGGGATGTGCGCGGTGCGGTTCACTTCGATCTCTATCTCTAACTGCTGTCGTCCGACGAGCTGCGGCGGTATCGGGAATTGCAAATCGAATTGTTTGTCCGGATCCGTGAGTTTGGCTGAGGCGATCTTGACCCCATCGCCGAGAAATGTGACCTCAAGCGGTCCGGAGGCGAGCAAAGGCGCGGGGCAATAGCCGGTGACTTCCAGCAGTTGCCCGTCCTTCTGAGGCCCGGCGATCTTCAAAGTGGCCTTTTGGGGCATCCAGCGGAACTGGTTTTCGATCCGGTACCAGGTTGGGCCCAGGCGGCTGGTTGAAGCAGGGTCCCCGACATCGAGGAAGCGGGAATGTAGCGCGACATATTCCGCCAGCTCAGTCCAGTGCGGCGCCGTGACATCGCGCAATTGACGTCCCTCAAGCTGATAGACTGCGCCTTCGTGGCGAGTGAGAATCTGCAGCGCGTTGTCTGGGCTCAGAACGTAGCGTCCGATGCCTCCCCACTCGGGGTGAGTGTCGATGGCTCGCTCGGAACCGGGCAGCAGGTAAATATCGGTGATGCCGATCAAGCGGAAAGGATCTTCCAAGAACCCGGTCCAGAATAAATCGTTATTCACCCCAGCCAGGATGATCTTCTTCGAGGCATCGGCTTTGGGAAGCGCCTGTAGACCGGTGATCAGATATTTCAGCTTTCGCGACCGGTCGTAGAAGTAGCGCTCAGCGACAGTCGTGTCTTGGAGCGAGACGGTGAGGTAGACGGCGCAAATTGCGACCGCGGCCGCAAGCAGCGCGCCTCGCACCTTGCTCAATGCCCAACCTGCCAGCATTGCGAGGCCGAGCGCGGGTGCGGTGACGTAATATTCGGTGAAATGGTTCTTAAAAGGCAGCACCGGCAGGATCATGGCAACGAACCATGCCAACAGAAACATTGGCAGCCAATCGCGTTTCCGGAGTTTTCCGACAGCGAATAGGAGCAGCGCGGCAGTGACGGCGAGAGTACAAGAAACACCGAGCCAGAGCGGGCGCCAATCCTCGGGAGCATCACGCAGCGCGCCCAGCGCATAAGACCAATACTGCCAAAAGGTGGCCAGCAGCGCCGCGCCGTAGTAGGGGTGATAATACGGGTCCGTAGGAGCCGGAATAAAGAGGAGGTGCCAGGCGGCGAACAGAGCCGAAGGAATGAAAAGCAGCAGGGTTTTTCGAAAAAATGGCCGCGCGCAGCAGAGCGCGTACCCGGCCGCCAGCACCGGATACATCACGTTCAGCTCCAGGGCGCCGAAGCCGAGAATAAAGACGACCCACTGCCAGATCCAGAATTTACGCTGTTGGGTGTCGATGTATAGCAGCAGCAGCCGGAACGCGAGCAGCAGGAAAAAAGCGAACGCAATCTGGTTGTAGGCCGAACTCCATCCGATGGCCATGGCGAGGCCGGCATTCGCGGTCCAGAGCATAGCGGCCACAGCACCGGCCAGAGCCGATCCAGTGAGCCGGCGCGTGATGTCGACCAGCAGCACGATGGAAGCGAAGGTTGTGAGAAAAACCCAGATTCGAAACGGCGGCGAGTGCAGTCCGAACACGGACGAAAAAACCAGGAAGAAAAGCCGCTCGCTTAGAGTGCGAACCGTGCCCTCCGCCATCGGCGAAAAAAGCACGTGGACCAGATCGCCGGGCGAATGAACCAACTGCGGCAGACCTAACCAAGCAAAATCGTCGTTGAAGAACCACATGCGCAGATCGCGCCAGTGGACGGCCAGGCAAAAGAGCAGGGGGATGGCGTAGCAGGCGATTCGGCGGGCCGACGACGTCTCGCCGGTCAACGTCAGCTTGGGGAGCGGCGCGCCGGACTCAGTCTCCGCACTTCTCAACTTGCACCAGGCAACTGTAGAAGACCGGGCCGCCGCCGATATCGGTGAGCCGGTCGGAAGTGAGCATGTTGACGTGTCCGGTTTCAGGCGCGAGCTTGCCCCAACGCACGGAAGGCGCCGAAACCACGCCCGGGCCAACGGCACCGTCCACTTCAGCGGTCAGCAAGCAACTGCCGCGGGCGTTAAAAACTCGCACACGATCGCCGTTTGAGATGCCGCGCTGCTCCGCATCGGAGCGATTCATCTGGAGCACGGAAGTCTCGCGCTGCGCCCAAGGCCGATTTCCGAATGTAGAGTTCATGCTGTCGTGAGCCTTGGCCGAGATCATCTCGAGCGGATAAAGCGACGCGAGCGTTGACGATCCGTGGCGCGACTCGATGGGTGGCTGGTACTCCAGCGCTTCGGCTCCAAACTCGCATTTGGCGGAGGGCGTTAAGAACTCGCCCTGGGCGAATGGCAGGAAGGGCTGGCCTTTCGGCGCGATGCGCAGGCGCACGGAATAGTCGCGATCCAGTTCCTCCAAAGTAATGCCCTTGACGAAGGAGTGCTGGGAATCGAGCAACGTGCGAATCATGTCGTCTTCCGAGTCCTGGAGGCAGGCGTCGCGGAGACCGATGCGTTCGGCCAAGAGACGGAAAACCTCGACATTGGATTTGCATTCGCCCGGCGCCGGAAGAACCGGCCGCGCGAGTTGCAGATAATAATGACCGTAGGCGAAGTAGAGGTCGGTGTGTTCCAAGAACGTCGTGGCGGGGAGAAGAATATCGGCGTAGTCGGCGGTATCGTTTTGGAATTGCTCCAGCACCACCATGAACAGATCCTCGCGACGCATGCCGTTGAGCACCATGTTCTGATTCGGCGCGATAGCGGCGGGATTGGAATTGTAGACCACCATGGCCTTCACCGGCGGCTGATCGAGCTCGGTGAGCGCCTTGCCCAGTTCCGTCATGTTGACGATGCGTGCCTCGCGGCCGAGCGGGGAACGAAGCTGCAGATCCGGCATTTCGAGACCGGTTTTGTTGAGTTGAAACGCCTGGCTGGTGGAAAGCTGCAAGCCGCCGCCGACTTCGCGCCAGGAACCGGTAAGAGCCGGGAGCGCGGAAATTGCGCGAACCGCGGTTCCTCCACGCTCGCTGCGCTGCACGCCGTAACCCAGGCGGATGGCGGCCGGATGTGTGGTCGCGTACTCGCGGGCCAGCGCAGCAATTTCGGCGCGAGGGATCCCGGTGAGCGACTCGACGCGATCCGGCGGATACTCGCTGGCTCGCTTTTTCAATTCATCGAAGCCGTTGGTGAATCGCGCGACATATTCGGCGTCGTAAAGCTTTTCGCCGATGATGATGTGCATGAAGCCCAGCGCCAGCGCCAGATCGCTGCCCGGGAAAATCGAGAAGTGTTTGTCGGCCAGCTCAGCCGTGCGCGTCCGAACCGGATCGATGGTATAAAACCGCGCGCCGTTGCGCCGCGCTTCCACGATAAACGGCCACAGATGCACGTTGGTGTTGTGAATGCTCGCGCCCCAGGCGATGATCAGCTTGGAATGGCGGAATTGCTCGGGCTCGGTGCCATAGCGCGCGCCCAGCGTCTTGGTAAGTCCCGCGCCGCCCGCCGACGAACAGATGGTGCGGTCCAAGCGCGAGGCTCCTAGACGGTGGAAGAAGCGCCGGTCCATGCCGGAGCCCTGCAGAAAGCCCATGGTGCCGGCGTAGCTGTAGGGCAAAATCGCTTCAGAGCCATATTCCGCCGCGACCGCTTGCAGCCTTTGCGCGATGGTGTCCAGCGCCTCATCCCACGAGATCCGCTGGAACCTGCCTTGGCCTTTGCGTCCAATGCGCTTCTGCGGATAGAGCAAACGGTCCTGGGCGTACTCGCGCTCCAGGTACCGGGCCACTTTGCCGCACAAGAAGCCGCGCGTGACCGGATGATTCGGGTCTCCACGCAAGTGACTACCTTTACCGTCTTCTATATCGATGAGCAGCGAGCAGCAATCCGGACAATCGAGCGCGCAGACGGAATGGCGGACATCCGGCATAACAACGATTATATCCAGGGTTGAATGCGCGCAACCGGCATAGGAAGCATCGCGTCTAATAGGTATGGTTAGTGTCGGCGATCTGGGTTACAATTAGGGCTTCTGGAGGTCGTATGCGGTCCTTGATCGTGGCTGGTACGTTCTTTTGCCTGCTGGGAACGGCGTTTGGGCAAGGGCGGGGCCAATACTGGTCTCTGGGCGGGTACGGCAACGTAGTGTTTCCGGGCACCGGCCACGCGCCTGTGACTCCTCCGGGAGGCGTTACGGGACCTCGTTATTTTAATGGTGGCGGCCGTGGATTCGGAGGCGTGGCGCATCCTCAACACGGGCGCACCAACGTCGTCTTATATCCGGTTTACCAGGGCGGTTATGGATACGGGTACGGAGCGGGATATGGGTACGATCCTTCGCTGGGGTATGCACCGGCTGAGGGCGATCAGCCACCTATCGTCAATTCTGGCTCGATGCCTCCGGTGGTCATCAATCAAAACTTTGCACCTCCGCAGGCGAATCCGGTGGTTCGCGAGTATGGCCCTGGGGGCGCAAGCGACGATCAATCCAGCTTGAAAATGTACCAGGCGCCGACACCGAGCCAAGGGACCCCGCCAGCGCAGGCAACCAATCCCGACCAGGCCACTATTTATTTGCTGGCTTTCAAGGATCACACCATCGTCCAGGCTCTGGGCTACTGGATGGAGGGCTCCACGCTGCATTACGTCACGGTGGACCATGACGTGAATCAAGTGAGTCTGGACCTGATCGACCGCGACTTGTCGCAGCGCCTGAACGGAGAACGCGGCGTGGAGTTCAGACTGCCACCTGCCAGATAGAGTTTGGAAGACGCAAAGCTTACCATCTCGCGCACGTCGCCTGAAGACGTGAAGCAGCGCCAGATCGTGATCAAGCTGGACGGCCAGTGGATCGGCGACCTGATGTATGGCAAGACTCTGACTCGAACCATCGAGGCCGGCCGGCACGAACTGCGTTTCGATAACACCTGGAAAAAGAAAACTGAGGTTTTCGAGCTGCCGCCCGGCGGTCACGCGAAGTTTCGCGTCGTCAACAGCGCGAGCGGCTGCACCTGGGCTCTGGTAGCGACGCTCGGCGCCGGACCTATGTCGATCTCGGTGGAACGCGAGGCGTGAGGCTGCGGATGAATTCCGCATCGCCTTCCAGAAAATCGTAATCGCCGAGCCGTTCGGGAAGCTCCCAGCGAATCTGCTCGAAGTCGCGGTTTTCCGGCTCGCCTTCGAAATCCAGGATGCGATAGAACACTAGCAGGATCGGCGGGCGGTCCGGGTATTGAAATTGATAGCGCTTGATCTCGCAATCCACGCGCGCGCGGATTGCCAGCTCTTCGGCGAGTTCGCGGATGGTGGCTTGTTCGGGTGTTTCGCCCGGTTCCACTTTGCCGCCGGGAAATTCCCATTTCAGCGGATGATGGCCGATGTTCCTGCGCTGCCCGATCAAGACGCGGCCGCCGCGCTCGATCACCGCTGCCACCACGGTGGTCACGAAAGGTAGGATCCCAGGCGCAGATCTTCGAGAATATCGGAGGCGCGCGGCTGCCATCCGAGTAGCGATCGCGCTTTCTCGGAGGAGACTTGTTGATCGAGCACCAAAGCGTCGGCGTACGCACCCAGCGTTTTGCGCGCTTCCTCCAACGGCCAGGATTGAGTGCGGCCGCCCGCGCCGGCGCCGATACTGGCAGCTTCGGCAATTTCCTTGACACGGTGCACGGAGCCGTCGGCGGCGAGGAGGACGGTTCCAGACGGCGCTTTTTCCAACGCCCGGACGTATAGATCGGCCAGGTCGTCCACATCGATCACCGGCCAGCGATTCTCTCCACGGCCCACGTAACGTGCCGCGCCGGTGGTTCGCGCCGAGTCGACAAGATCGGCCGGGATTCCTTGGCCGCGCCCGTATACCACGGCGGGCCGGATCACGATGGCGCGTGTCTTCTGCGCGGACGCCTTTAGTACCAATTGTTCGACGCCGGGCCGCCAGGCGACCAGAGCCGCCGGATTCACGGGCCAGGTTTCATCGGCCACGCGTCTGCTCGTGTCTCCCAAAACCCAAACGCCGCTGGTATAGATGAACGGCTTGCCCGTGCCGGCGAGCGCATCCAGCATGGCACGAACCGATGCTTCGTCCAGCTCGCCATTATTGGTGGTTCCGGTGTGGATCACGCCATCGGCCGCCAGTGCGGCGCCGGTCAGGCTCAAAGGCGAACTTAGATCTCCGCGATGCGCGGCGATGGATCTCAGATGCAAGCGCCCAGCCGCTTCGTCGGACCGCGCCAGGCCGATTACGGAATGGCCCGCCTTCTGGAGCGCGCCGCTTACCACGCTCCCGATGTAGCCTGTGGCACCAGTGAGGAAGATGATCATAATTGAGTTGAGGCCCATCTTGTACAGCGAAGCCTTCATCGATCATTTCAAAAATCCGCGCAACGTGGGGGAACTGGCGGCGCCCGCCGTTACGGTGCAGATTGAGAACCCGGTGTGCGGCGACATCCTGCGCCTGTCGGCGCGCTTTGAAGACGGGCGCGTGGCCGAGGTACGCTACAAAGTCCGCGGCTGCACGGCCGCCATCGCCAGCGGTTCGGCGTTGACGGAGTGGATGCAAGGCAAAACGCGCGCCGAACTGTCCGGGTTGAACAGAGAAATGATTGAAACCGCGGTCGGGGGATTGATTCCGGAGTCGAAACACGCCGCGGTGCTGTGTCTCGACGGAGTTAAAAAACTTCTCAATGACTCCCGTTGAAACCGTGCTCCTATTCCTGTCGATGCGCCGAGGTTGGCGATCGAATGAGCCCGCGGTGCACGGCTTCCTAAGGGCACGACCTTAGAGAACACCTGTGCCACAATGATTGCAAGAGGTCCATTTGGCAGAGGAGCGCAGTACGCCCCAGGCCGTAAGTTCGGGCTCCGTGGGTTCAGTACGGCTGATGGGGGTTCCCATTCGCCTGCACTTCACGTTCGTGCTGTTGCTGATCTTCCTGGTCGTGATCGGCCTGGGCAGCAACCAATCCCCAGCGAACTATATTCTCTTTATCCTCGCGATGATCGCATCCGTGCTGCTGCACGAATTGGGACACGCCTTCGTCAGCTCGCGCTACGGCATCCGCACTCTGGAAATTGTGATGTTTCCGATTGGCGGCGTGGCGCGCACGGAACGGCCCGCAAAACCCTGGGAAGAGTTCTGGGTGGCGGTCACCGGGCCGGCCGTGAACCTGCTCATCGCTGGACTCATTCTCGGTTACTTCTATTCGCAACATAGGACGCTGGATTTTCTCGCTCTCGGACAACCGAATGACACCAATCTCGCGGACCGCATCGCGCTCGGCAATTTGATTCTGGCTGGATTCAACCTGCTCCCGGCGTTTCCCATGGACGGCGGCCGAATGCTGCGCGCGGTGCTGTCGCGTTTCAAATCCGAATATGAAGCCACGCGCATCGCCACCTGGTCCGGACGCATGCTCGCTCTCAGCATGGGACTGTACGGATTTATATTCATGCCGATGCTGACCTTCGTGGCGTTCTTCGTCTATCTAGGCGCCGCTAATGAGGGCGCTGCTTCGCGCGGCCGCAATCTCACGCAGGGGATTCCGGTGCGCGCGGCCATGATGACGGGTTACCACACGCTGGTGCACGGAAGCACGATTCGCGACGCGGCCAATTTGCTGCTTTCCACGTCCCAGCAGGATTTTCCCGTGGTGCACGCCGAGCAGGTGGTGGGACTCTTGGGACGAAATGCTTTGCTGCGCGGCATGGCGCTGGACGGTCCCGATTCTTATATCGCCGCCTACATGGACCGCGGTTTTGTCAGCATTTCACCGGATCAGGATCTGGCGGAGGTTTTGCCGCTGATGGCCAATGCCGGAACGTGCGTGCTGGTAATGCAAGACGGTGAACTGCTCGGGTTGCTCACCTCGGAGAACCTGTCGCAATTCCTGCTGCTGCGCAGCGCCGGCCTTCAGCCAGTGTAAGGATAAACATCAGGAGTCACGATGTTGAAGAACGAAACCGCGCGCTGCCTGACGCGCATTCTGTGCGGCCTTTTGTTGGTTGCGTTCTGTCTGCTAGGCGCTAACGTCAAGCTCTATCTGAAGGACGGCAGCTACCAACTGGTGCGGGAATATCAGGTGCAGGATGATCGCGTGCGCTTTTTCAGCACCGACCGCGGCGAGTGGGAGGAAGTGCCGGTTGCGCTGGTAGATCTGGAAAAAACCCAAGCCGAAATCAAGGCGCACGAGGAGGAAGTGAAGGAAAATCTCGCTGCCAACGCCGCCGAAGAAAAAGCCGAGCGCGACGCTGCCAAGGAAGTGGAGCGGGTCCCGCAGGAAAACGGCGTCTACCTGATCGAAGAGGACAAGCTCACGCCGATTAAAGCCGCCGAATCGAAGATCGTTACCGATAAGAAACGAACAGTGCTCAAGCTTCTGAGCCCGGTGCCCCTGGTCTCGGGCAAAGCCACGATCGAGCTGGACGGCGCGCACGCCGCCACCGGAACCGCGAACCGCGAGCCGGAGTTTTATTTTCGTCTGGAACAGGATGAACGGTTCGGCATCGTGCGGCTCGCCGATCGCAAAGGCAACCGCGTGGTAGAGAAATTGACCATCGTGCCGGTTAGTAAGGAAGTGATCGATGAACCGGACTTAGTGGATACGTTCCGCAAGCAGGAAGCCGACGGCCTGTTCAAGATCTGGCCCGTGAAGCCGATGCCCCCGGGCGAATATGCGCTGGTGGAATACACCGAAGGCAAAGTGAACATGCGCGTATGGGATTTCTTCATCGCGCCCGGAACTGGTAAGTAGAGATGAAGGCCGCCTGCCTCGCGATGCTTCTCGCGGCGTGCTGCCTGGCGCAGCCACCCGAGCCATCCGGGAACGCGTCGATAACTGGCAGCGTCACGAATTCGGCTGGCGAGCCGCTGCGCCGTGTCACTTTGCAATTGAATCCGCTGCCTGCGGGCGAGGCTTCGGCAACGAATGGTCCGGTTTCCAGCTACGCTGCTGAGACCGATGCGGCGGGAAATTTCGCTTTCGACGACGTACTACCCGGCCGGTACACGCTGATGGCCGAGCGCACCGGATACCTACCAGCGAGTTACGCCAGCGCACGTAGTCCCGTACTTACAATTCTTCCCGGCGAAAAAATGGCCGACGTCACGCTCCAGATGATTCCGCAGAGCATCCTGGCCGGAAGAGTTGTTGACGACGAAGGCGAGCCTTTGTCCGGCGCAACCGTCACCGTGACCTCTTCGCGACAGTTCAATTCGGGGGCAGTTCCGTCGGAAACAACCAATGCAGACGGTGTTTTCGCAATCGGAAACTTGCTGCCCGGCCGATACGTTATCTCTGCAGCGGCGCGTCCAAATACGGGAGCTCCGGTCAAATCATCGTCGACGGAGCGGCCAAAATCGCTTGTCACGACCTACTATCCCGACGCTACCGATCCCGGCGCCGCCACTCCCGTTGAAGTTGCCGCGGGCGCGCAGGTGCGCGGGCTGGAGATTCGGCTTCAAAAGATTTCGTTATTCAAGCTGAGCGGAAAAGTTGTTAACGCGGCCACAGGTGAACCGGCATCCGTGGAGAGCCTCAGCCTCATTCGAGAAAATACCGGAGCGCCGGGCCTTTCCGCTCGTTCCACAGGCGTGAGTGCAGCCGGAGAATTTTCGTTCGACGGCGTCTTGCCGGGCGATTATTTCCTTGAGGCAAAACCCGTCGCCGAGCCGGCGGGTCATCCTTTGGTGGGATGGCAAACGATCTCGCTTGGCAATGAGGACCTGGACCGCGTTGTCGTAGAAATGAAGCCGGCCGTCGAGGTCACGGGCAAGATTATCGTGGAGGGCAAGCCACCATCATCATGGCCGCAAATCACCTTTACACCGGCGGAGGGGCTGAACTATCTGGATTCTCCGGTGATCGATGTGGACGGGCATTTTTCGCTGATCGGCTTGGAACCCGCGCCATATCGCGTGACGATTGGCCCAGTAGCGCCGCCGATGTTCATAAAATCGGTCCGCTTCAACGGGCACGACATAGATAGCGAAATCGATCTCGCTTCCGGGCCAAGTGCATCTCTGGATATCGTGATTTCCGACCGCGCTTCCTCATCGATCAGCGGCGTGGTCATAGACTCCGCGGGTCCCGTTGGACCGAACGTGACTGTAGTCGCGGCTCCTCGCAGATTCCAAGGCCGCCGCATCCGCATCCTCCTTACGGAGACCGACCAGAATGGAAGATTTTCATTCAGTAACTTGCCTGCTGGAGACTATTTCCTGGCTGCCATGGAGACGGCGTTTCAGAACGGGAACGGCGTGGGGTTGCCGCTGATGCCGGAGCTCCTCGAGAAAATCGGGACGCCGGTCACGGTGAATGACGACGACTCGGCCTCGGTTGAGCTTCGGTTAACAAACGCAAGTGAGTTGCGAGACGCCAGCGTGCGCTGAGCACGACATCGCCTTCAGCCCAATCGGCGGAAGAACCCCAAGCTCTGTCGGGCCGAGTTTTTCCAGCGATATCGTTCGGCGCGCGCCCGGCCGGCTGAGCGAAGCTGCTGCTGTAACGATGGCGACGTGAGCAGTTTCTCCAGTGCAGACCGGATCTCGCCGGCACTGCGCGGGTCCACCAGCAGCGCTCCCTCGCCTGCGATCTCCGGCAGCGAGGACACATTGGACGTGATCACCGGCACGCCCGCCGCCATGGCCTGCGCTACCGGGAGCCCGAAGCCCTCGTACAACGACGGATAGACGAAAGCTGTTGCGCCGGCGGTCAAGCCAGGCAATTCGTCTTCCGGCACGTAGCCTAAATAGCGAACGCTCGTGGGCCGTGACATCAGGCGTGCCATGGTTTTTTCAGACGACCAGCCGCTGGCCCCCGCGATCACCAGGTCGAAATCGCGCCGCAGAGTCAAAGCGTCCCAGGCATCCAGCAGCGTGTCGACGTTTTTGCGCGGCTCAATCGCACCCACATATAGAACGTACGGGCGCTCGGCCGGAGTCGCGCGAGCGTCGAAATAGACATCCGCGACGCCGGGATAAATCACTTCGATACGATCCGGCTTGAGCCCCAGCAACCGCATCGCGTCCTGACGGCTGTTTTCCGAAATCGCGATCAGGCCGTCGGCGCGCGAGATGAGGTTTTTCACCAGGCTCTGGTCGGCGCGAATATTGTCGGGCGTGTGCAGCTCCGGCATGAGCCGGCATGTCATGTCATAGATGGTCGCGGTGAGGCGAGTTTTGCTGGGCGGGTTCCGGACCTGGTTGGATGCGTGGAACACGTCCACTTTCGGGATAGCGAAGTCGAGCAGCGGTACAGCCTGCAGTACGTTGGCCGCGTATAGCATGCCGAGCTGATAAAACGTCCGCGCCGGGCTCAGCATCGAACGCTCATGGTTAAGTGCCCCGAAATTAATCAGCTTGGGAAACGTCAGGATCTGTTCATTGCGAGCCTCCTCGAACAGGTGTTGAATCCAATGATAGGTGTAAGTCTTGACGCCCGCGCTGCGCAGGAGGAGCGGCGTCGCGTCAATTAGAATTCGCATGGTTGCTCAGCAGGAACTTCCCGCCGCTTTCGGCCACCACGTGGACTTCGTCGCGCGGCACCAGCTTCTCGATGCGCAGCAAGGAAGGACCTTCGACTAACAGGTAATAGCGCTGCGGTTGGCGCCAAAGCCTGGCAACATCCGAGTCGTCGATGAAGACCTTCGGAGCATTCGGTGCATAGGATCCATATTCCAGATTCGTTTTGCGCCCATTCAACAAAAGGCCGCGCCGGTTGCCGTAAAAAAACACGGATGAAAAAGTGTAATACGCGTCGTCTTCAATCAGCTCACCGGGCGGCGCTTTCAGTAGCGCTTCGGCCAGTGGCCGCGACGACAGATAGGGATCGAACACCACCATCGCGAGGCGCGCGGCATGCACGAAAAGCACCATCATGATCAGAAACGCCACCATCGGCCGGCGCCACCACGGCGCGGATGCGCCGATTACGAACGCCACTCCCGCGATAACCAGCGGCACGCGCAAATAAGCGAACGACCTGAGCGTTAGATCCCCCATGTGACCGAGAGAAAGCGTGTATGCTTCCACCGGTTGAACTGTCAGCCCGTTTGAAATGTCCCCGGGCGTGGGCAGGTTCCAGACCTGAGACAGGATTAGAGCGATGACTACTGCCGCCGCAGCCGCGAGGCCTGCAATCACCCAATTCCCTGCCCTGATCCACACGCCTTCGGCCAGCGCGCAGCCGATGAGCAGAGCCAGCGCCGGATAGCACGGCATCGAATAATATTCCTGGGTCGAAGAGAACGTAAAAAACACCAGCACAAAACCTATCCAACAAAGCGCCAGCAGCCGCATCCGTCCGGCGCGATCCACCGGCTTGTAGTTCAGACGCGCCACGCTCGCCAAGTATGCGCTCCACGGAAAAAGCCACAACAAATGCAGCAGCCAGAAGGAGACTCGCGGCACCGTGTTGTAATCGCGCGGATAGCGCAAATTCAGAAATCGCAGCAGGTGCTCGTTAAAGAAATAGAACCAAAAGAAGCCGTGATATTCGCCGGGACCGCTATGCATCGAAAAATAAAAATAGGGCGGATTATGAAGCGTGGCCAGGATGTGCCACGGCGCGGCGAT
Source organism: Bryobacteraceae bacterium (assembly GCA_035501355.1). GTDB lineage: Bacteria > Acidobacteriota > Terriglobia > Bryobacterales > Bryobacteraceae > Palsa-89. Next base: position 20,607 of record DATJWJ010000113.1, read on the forward strand.
CGCGACAACGATTAGAGCGCCGGAGAATGGCCGCAGCCGCTGCCAGGTTCGGCGAGCGAAGAGTTGCCGCGTCAGGGCCAGATAAATCAACGCGGCGCCCACGGGAAAAACCGCCGCGATCAACCCTTTCAGTAAGAGTCCGGTGCCGATGCTCGCCGCCATCAGCCACGCCCAACGGCGGGGATGCGGCTCGTCTACATCCAGGGCTCGCAGGCACGACCACATGGCCAGCGCGATTGTGAAGGTGAGAATCACATCCGGAATAAGCACCCGCGTGAACAGAAATAGTCCGGCGCAAGTGGCCAGCACCAGCCCGCTATAGAGCCCTGCTCTGGCCGAAAACGCCCACCATCCGATACGCGCGGTCAGCCAGCACAGCGCCACCGCGAACAGGGCGACAGGAATGCGAGCGGCCCAATCGTGCACGCCGAAAACCAGGTAGGAGACCGCAATCATCCAATATTTGAGCGGTGATTTTTCAAGATACGGAACGCCGTCCAGGTGTGCGGTCACCCAGTCGCCTGAATCCAGCATATTGCGTGCGATTTGCGCCTGCGTGGCGTCCACGTCGTCCATCAGCGACGGCGGGCTGAACATGCAGGCGAAATAAATCGCGGCCGCCACCAGTACGACGATCAGCTCGTTTCGGAAACGCGCCTGCGTGTCGTGGCCGTCCCGGCCTAGCTGCTTCGGAAAACCCGCCTCTTCATCCAAAGGAAGAGCATCCACAGACCCCATACATGAAACCGAGATTAGCACGCTGTCAGCGACGGGTGTGCGCCTCTCTCCACATGCAATTTCGTGCGCCGCCTGAAACTCCGCACTAAGGCCGCCGGCGGCACGGATCGCGTATGGGAAGCGTCCGAGCCCAGTTACAAGGAGCTGCGTAATAATAGTCACCAGTAGATGCGCTTAATCTATACGCTCCCCTTGATCGTTGCCTCAATCAATCCCAACTGTTTCGCTGAAGCAGAATCTGGGTCTCTCTGTATCGCGCCTGCGCGCTTCGACCCGAAAAACACGAGCTCTCCGGGCTTGTACTGCGACGCCGAGAAGTTCTCCTTCAAAATAGACGCACAGGTTGCAGCCTGGCCGATTAAAGAGAGCATCACGCTTACTGGGTTAGATTTGACTACTCGCCATAGGGTGATCGTTTATTGCGATCACAAACCACAGCAATCGTTCACTTTTCGTTTTTCGGAATTTGAGACGAAGCAACTGTGCCTGTTCCTCAATGACTTCTACAGAACCGTCCAGCTATGGGAGGCGAAGAGGGCTCCTTGGTGCAAGTGCAAATAACGTTTTCCGAAGCAGCCCCCACGCCGTCACATGCATATAACTGCGCTGCTTTTCAAGCCGAGCACCCTGCTGACCCGGCCCACCAGTCGGTATAATCGAGCCGATGCGGATACTCCTCCCGGCCCTGCTGTTCATCATCCCCTTAGCGGCGGCAAACTACCCGCCGCCCACCGAAGCAGATTACGTACTGCACGATTTTCATTTTCAGGATGGCGGGCGGCTGGCCGATCTGAAACTCCACTACGCCACCTTCGGCACTCTGCACGGTGACAACGCCGTCCTCATCATGCACGGCACCGGTGGGACCGGACATCAATTTATCTCCGACCAGTTCGCAGGCGTCCTGTTTGGCCCGGGACAACTCCTGGACGCCGGCCGTTACTACATCATCCTGCCGGACGGCATCGGGCACGGCAAATCCAGCAAGCCCAGCGACGGCCTCGGCGAGAAATTTCCGCGCTACGACTACGACGACATGGTGGCCGCCGATTACCGGCTGCTGACCGAAGGCCTCGGGGTGAAACATCTGCGCCTGGTAATGGGCACCTCCATGGGCGGAATGCATACCTGGGTATGGGGCGAGAAGTATCCGGATTTCATGGACGCTCTCATGCCGCTCGCGAGCGCGCCGGTCCAAATCGCGGGCCGCAACCGTTTCTTCCGCCGCATGATGATCGACGCGCTACGTAACGACCCGGTGAATGGCCTTCGCACCGCCATCGACATTCTGACCATCATGACCTCCAGTTCCCTCCAATTGCAGAAAGACGCCCCCACGCGCGATGCGGCCGACCAGCTATTCGACCGAACAATTCAAAAGCGCACGGAGGCCAACCCCAGCGGCGTCGACTTGCTCTACCAGGTTGATTCCTCGCGCAACTACAACCCGGAGCCGGACCTGGAGAAGATTCAAGCTCCGCTGCTGGCCATCAATTCGGCCGACGATGTCGTCAATCCGCCGGAGTTGGGCATTCTGGAGCGCACCATCAAACGCGTGAAGCATGGCCGGTTCGTCCTGCTGCCTATCACGGATCAAACGCGCGGCCACGGGACCCACTCCCTGCCCGCCATCTGGCAAGGCTACTTGGCTGAGTTGCTCAAGATTTCGGAACCACAGAAAGCCACTTCGGAAGCGACATCCAGCCGCGCGCGATGAAAATCGGCAAAGCGACGCGCAGCTACGAAGCATGGCTGGCGAAGCACATCAGACTGCTGGAACCCGACCTCGAACGCAAGCACGCCGCCATGGCCGCCGACGTTTTCCCGTTTTTGCGGGCCACTTTTTATCGCTGGATGCAGCTTTGGCCGGAAGTCTGTCCAGAGGAGCAGCGGGTACCCAAAGTTCTGGCGGTGGGCGATTTGCACGTGGAAAACTTCGGCACCTGGCGCGACGTGGAGGGCCGCCTGGTTTGGGGCATCAACGATTTCGACGAGGCTTTCGAACTGCCCTATAGCGTCGATCTGGTGCGGCTGGCCGCCAGCGCCCACATCGCCATTCGCGAAGCGCGCCTCCAAATCGCTCCCAAGGACGCCTGCGACGCGATTCTCGGCGGCTACAAGAAGGGCCTGCAAATCGGAGGCCGGCCATTTGTATTGGCCGAAGATCACCCCTGGCTGCGTGAGATGGTGACCAGCATCCTGCGCGATCCCGAACAATATTGGGAGAAGCTCGCGAGCCTCCCCACCTGGAGAGGGCGGGTTCCAAAGAGCGCTCGCCGCGCGCTGGAGCGCATGCTTCCTGAGCCGGGCCTGGAGTATCGCGTCGTACACCGCATCGCTGGTCTGGGAAGCCTGGGCCGCGAACGATTCGTCGCGCTGGCCGAATATCGCGGCGGCATGGTGGCCCGCGAAGCCAAAGCGCTTGCGCCATCGGCTTGCCTGTGGGCCGGCAAGGGCGATCTATCCGAGCGCCTCCGCTACCAGGAGACTCTGGACCAGTCCCGCCGCGCTCCGGATCCGTTCGTGCGCTTAAAGGGCCGCTGGATCGTGCGCCGGCTGGCGCCGGACTGTTCTCGTATCGAGCTGTCGCACATGCCGACGCAACGCGATGAAACCAAGCTGCTTCAGGCCATGGGCTTCGAGATCGCAAACGTCCATCTCGGTACGCCGCGCGCCATTCCGGCGATTCTTCAGAATCTGCGGGTTCGCACGCGCAACTGGATGCACCAGGCCGCCACCGGCATGGTCAAAGCCACCACCGATGACTGGCGCGTATGGCGCGCGCATAAATCCAAGCAAGTTGCATCGCGCGGTTAGCAGAGCCGCACCACCTACAATGAATATGCGTGTTGAGATTTGCTCTCATCCTGCTGCCTTCTGCTTTAGCCGTGTGTCAAAGCGCCGCGAACGTGCTGGTGGTCGCAAATGAGGCCTCGCCCCTGTCGCAAAAAATCGCGGATTACTACGCGGCGCGGCGCCACATCCCACCTGCCAATATCTGCCGCCTGAATGTTCAGCCGGATGAGGAGATCTCGCCCGAAGAATATCAATCGCGGATTGCCGATCCCATCGCGGCCTTCCTGCGCGCCCACCATCTCGAAGAGAACATCCTCTACATTGTGACCACTGCCGGTCTTCCGCTCAGGGTGAGCGGACACGGCGACGGCATTCTATCGGAGGTGGGGGCGGTGGATTCCGAACTCGCACTGTTGTACTCCGACATGCACGCGCACCCGCACATCGCTCCCTCAGGTATCCCGAATCCGTTCTTCGGCCGGATCAACGCGTCCTTCCGCCATCCGGATTTTCCCATCTACCTGGTGACGCGGCTGGCGGGCTATGATTTCGCCGACGTCAAAGCCCTCATCGATCGGTCGCTCGAAGCACGCAATCGCGGCCTGTTCGTGATCGACCTCCGGGCTTCCGACAACACAGGAGGGAATAAATGGCTGACGCAAGCTGCGGCGCAGCTCCCCAGACAACGTGTCGTTCTGGATCTCTCATCCAAGGTTCTCTACCAGCAGGTCGACGTGATCGGTTATGCGTCCTGGGGATCGAATGACCCCGATCGCAAAGAGCGGCATCTCGATTTTCATTGGCTGCCCGGCGCCATCATGACCGAGTATGTCTCCACCAACGCGCGCACGTTCGCGCGCCCTCCCGAGAACTGGAACTTCAGCTCCACGGCCAACGGCTTCTTCGGAGGCTCCTCGCAAAGCTTGACGGCCGATTACATCCACGACGGCGTCACCGGCGCGTCCGGCCACGTCGCGGAACCATTTCTGCAATTCACCCCGCGCCCCGATATTCTCTTACCCGCTTATTACCACGGACGCAATCTGGCTGAAAGCTACTATCTCTCGATCCGCGCGTTGAGCTGGATGAATGTGGTGATCGGCGACCCGCTGTGCACCCTTGGAAAGCCGAACTAGAAACCCGAGGCAAGAAACGAGAAACTAGTAGTAGATGATCCAACTGTCCGGGGCCGGCAAACGTTTCGGCCCTAAGCTTCTGTTTGAAAACTTGAACTGGCTGATCACTTCCAAGGATCGCGCCGGGCTGGTGGGGGCCAACGGCACGGGAAAAACCACGTTGCTCAAGGTCCTGGCCGGGCTGGAATCGCTCGACTACGGCTCGCTCAGCGTGACGCGCGGCGTGAGCGCCGGTTACCTCCCCCAAGACGGCCTCTCGCTTTCCGGCCGCAGCGTCTTCGCCGAGTGCATGTCCGTCTTTTCCTCCTTCCACGACATGGAACAGGAGATGGAACAGCTCACGCACAAAATGTCGGAGCTGGATCCGGCGGGCCCTGAATACGCGCAGGTGGCCGACCGGTTTCATGAGCTCGACACCAACTTCCGCAACCGCGATGGATATGCCATTGAGGCGCAAGTTGGAACTGTGCTCGCCGGCCTCGGATTCCCGCATTCGGATTGGCACCGCCGCACGGAGGAATTCTCCGGCGGCTGGCAGATGCGCATCGCGCTCGCCAAGTTGCTGCTCGAGAAGCCCAACCTGTTACTGCTGGACGAGCCTACCAACCACCTGGATCTCGAAGCCCGTAACTGGTTGGAGCAGTACCTGGCCGCTTATCCCTTCGCCTTCGTGCTGATTTCGCACGACCGCTATTTTCTCGACGTCACCGTCGACAAGATCGTCGAAATCTGGAACAAGGGCGTGCACTTCTACCACGGCAACTACGAGAAGTACCTGCAGCAGAAGCAGGAGCGAACCGACCAGTTGGAAGCCGCCTTCAAAAATCAGCGCGAGCGCATCGAGCAACTGGAAGCGTTCATCAACCGCTTCCGCTATCAGGCCACCAAAGCCAAACAAGTCCAGAGCCGGATCAAGGAACTCGACAAAATCGAGCGCATCGAGCTGCCGTCCGAAGAACGCACTATCCATTTTTCGTTTCCGCAGCCCAAACCCAGCGGCCGCATCGTTGCGGAATTTCAGAACGTCTCCAAGAGCTACGGCGAGAAGTTCGTCTTCGGCGGCGTGAACTTTATCATCGAGCGCGGCGACCGCATCGCGCTGGTGGGCGTCAACGGGGCGGGCAAGTCAACGCTCATCAAATTGCTGGCCGGCGCCGAGCCGCTCTCGGCGGGCGAATACCGCCTGGGCCACAACGTTCAGGTCGACTATTTCGCGCAGGATCAATACAAGGAGCTCGACCCCAACGCCCGGATGCTGGACGATCTCTCCAGCGTGGCCGAGCGAACCACCAACACCGAGCTGCGCAACCTGCTGGGCTGCTTCCTGTTCTCTGAAGACGACGTCTTCAAGCGCATCGGCGTGCTCTCGGGCGGCGAGCGCAATCGCTACGCGCTGGCCCGCATGCTGCTTCAGCCGTCCAATTTCATGCTGCTCGACGAGCCCACCAACCACCTGGACCTGCGCGCCAAAGACGTCCTGCTCGAATCGCTGGAAAAATATAGCGGAACCGTGGTCTTCGTTTCGCACGACCGTTACTTCATCGACAAGCTCGCCACGCGCATTTTCGAGGTCGGGTCGGGCGAGGTGCACGTGTTTCCGGGCAACTACGAAGATTACATGTGGCGCAAGGAGGGCAAGCCTCTGGATCTTTCACTACCGGCAAATGGCCGCCCGGCGCAGAGCCCTCCGCCAGTTGCCGCCCCCGCGCCTCCCGCGAAGCGCCTGAATCCGATCAAGCTCAAACAAATGCGCGAACGCTGCGAAGAGCTGGAGCAGCGGATCGCCAGCACTGAAACGGAGATTGCCGCTTCCGAGCGCGAGCTCGCCAACTTTGTGAGCGCCGAAGAAACCCTGCGCGTGACCAACATCCTGGATGAGCGCCGCGCAACGCTGGCATCGCTTCTCAAAGAATGGGAACAGGTATCGCAGGCGGTCGAATCGCAGCAAGCATGAGCGACTTTCAAGATCAACTCGCGCATCTGCGCCGCCGCATCGCGAAGATCGACAAAAGGTACACCGATCCGAAGCCGCGTCTCGCCCCTCCGCCGCGGCCGCCCATTCCCGCTCCGGAAGATTACCTCAGCGGCAACGACATCGTAACCGGACTCGGCCGCCACTTCGAGACTGAAAAGCTCTACGAGCGCCACCGCCGCCACGGCAGCATCGGCATCGCGGACCTGGAAGATTTGCCCGGCGATTTGCTCGATCCTATTTCCAACGGCCTCATCCTCGACGTCCCGCCATCGAAATGGTGTTTTCTCGACACGGAAACCACCGGCCTGGCAGGCGGCTCCGGCACCTACGCCTTCCTGGTCGGCGTCGGGCGCATCACGCCGGAAGGTTTTCGCGTCCGCCAATTCTTCATGCGCGACTTCGGCGAAGAAGCCAGCCAGCTCAGCGCACTCCACGAACACCTGAAACATTTCGACGTCCTCATCACCTACAACGGGCGCACTTACGATCAACCGCTGCTCGAAACGCGCTTCCGCATGGTTCGCCAGCGTCCGCCCTTCGCTGCGCTCGAGCACCTGGATCTTCTATTCGGCGCGCGCCGTCTGTGGAACCTGCGCTTCGACAGCTGCCGCCTGGTAGATCTCGAAAGTCAAATCCTGGGCGTCGAGCGCCAAGGCGACCTGCCCGGCGAGCTGATCCCTTACGTCTACTTCGAGTACCTGCGCACGCAGGAAATTTTCAGGCTGCTGCCTATTTTTCACCACAACGCGATGGACATCCTAACGCTGGCCTGTCTCACCGCCATCGTGCCCCGCGCGTTCCAAGCGCCCGACCAGGCTCGGTTCACGCACGGCGCGGAGATGGTGGGCCTGGCGCGCTGGTGGCGTCAGGCCGAGCAGCACGAGAAAGCCCTGGTTCTTTTTCGCCAGGCTCTGGATCGCGCGCTGCCTGACGAGCTGCTGTTCCGAACCATGTGGGACATCGCGGCGATCGAAAAGAAGCTCGGCCGCCAGCACGCCGCTCTGCCCGTCCTCACGGATCTGGCCGCCTGCCGCAATCCCTGGCGCGCCGCCGCATTCATCGAGCTGGCAAAATACTACGAACATCGCGAGCGCAATTACCCGATGGCGCTCGAAATGACGCGCAACGCTCTGGATTTGGACTCATCGGAGCCGACCCGCCGCCGTCTGGCTCGCCTGGAAAAACGCGTTGCGCCGCGTTCGGGAAAACTTCTATGACACGCTGGAAACTGATTGTTTCAACACTACTGTTGGCTGCCGTATCGGCCTGTTCCCATCCCCCCAAGCTCTCCACCAGCCTGGATATCCGCAAGGACTCCCCGGATCTGGTGGTGCTGAAGCTCAAGATCACCAACCTCGAGGACCGCGTCACCGTGCCCATCGCGATCCAGCTAACCGGTCAAGCCGAGGAAGGCGGAAGTTGGGAGAAATCCATCACGATCCTGCAGCCGGCGGCCTTCGTGCTCAATCGCAAAGAAGAGCGCACCATCACCAAGCTGTGGCACATCCCCGCCCAGGCCGTGCGCACCACGCTGGTGGTCCGAGAACAGGAGAGCGGTAATTTGTTGAAATCGGAAAAATCGGAAAAGACGCTCGCGGCCGCGGCTACATCACAGCCGTAAGCTCTTTCCAAGGCAGCCCCTGCGATTCCGCCACGCCCGGATACGTGATGTACCCCTGGTATGTATTCACGCCTTCGCGGATCGCCGGATTGTCCTGGCACGCCCGCTCCAGGCCCTTGGCGCAGAGTTCCGCAAGATACGGGAACGTCGCGTTGGTCAGCGCAAACGTGGACGTGTGCGGCACCGCCGCCGGCATATTCGAGACGCAATAGTGCAGCACTCCGTCCACTTCGTAAACCGGATCGGTATGCGTGGTGGGGTGCGAAGTCTCAAAGCATCCTCCCTGGTCGATGGCAACGTCCACCATCACGGAGCCCTTGCGCATGTCCTTGATCATGTCGCGCCGCACCAGCTTGGGCGCGGAAGCGCCCGGAATCAATACCGCGCCGACAACCAGGTCGGCTTGCCGAAGCGTCTGGCGAATCGTAAAAAGGTTGGATGCCAGGGTGACCACCTGGCTTGAGTAAATGTCGTCGAGTTGCCGCAGGCGATCCATGTTGCGATCGATGATGGTGACATGCGCGCCCAAGCCCACTGCCATTTTGGCCGAATGATGCCCCACCACGCCGCCGCCGATGATCACGACATTAGCCGGCGCGACACCTGGAACGCCGCCCAGCAATATTCCACGCCCGCCGTTCGGCTTCTCCAAATATTGCGCCCCCACCTGCACGGCCATTCTTCCGGCCACTTCGCTCATCGGCGTCAACAACGGAAGCGATCCATCGCGCTCGCGAATGGTTTCGTACGCCACCGAGTTCAACTTCGAATCAAGCAGCTTGCGCGTCAGCTCCGGCAACGGCGCCAGATGCAGATAGGTGAAAAGAATTAATCCCGGCCGGAAGTAGCCGTACTCGCTGGGCTGCGGCTCCTTTACCTTGACCACCAGATCGGCGTGCCGCCACACTTCCGCGGCGCTCGGCAGAATTTCCGCGCCCGCGTCCGCGTATTCTTTGTCGGTGATGGAGCTGCCGGATCCGGCGTTCGTTTCCACCAGCACACGATGCCCGGCCTCGCGCAAGGCCGCTGTCCCGCCGGGAACCAATCCAACGCGAGCTTCGTGATCCTTGACTTCTTTGGGAACGCCGATGGTCATCTGGGAGGGTTCACCGGGCTAGCCGGGTTCGCCTGGTTCGGCGGGCTCGCAGGTGTCGGCGTGCTGGATTGCGCCGTCAGCCGCTTCGGCCCAAGGCCCAGAGCGATCAGCGACAGCGAGCTAATTTTCCCGTCCGCGGTCAGATTCTGATCCGTCTGAAAGTGCTTCAGCGCGTCCACCGAATCCGGTCCCCACTGCCCCGTCGCCTCTCCTTGCAGATAGCCTTTGCTGATCAGCGCCTGCTGGATTTCCTTGTATCGATCCGCGGTGGGCGCCTGCTGAAAAGACCGCACCACGCGCCGCGTCCTGCTGCTCTTGGCACTCCTCGATTTCGAGGCAACATTGCCGGACTTAGCGGTTGATGGCTTGGCCGCTGCCCCTGAGCCCCCGGAATGCGTGCTTGTTGATGTCGCGGCCGCGGAATGAACGGTCCGCTTCGTGGTTTTCTTT
>DATJWJ010000114.1:0-5137 GCA_035501355.1 Bryobacteraceae bacterium
TGACCAGAATTGTAGCCATGTAGCTTTGAATGTGCTAATAAAATCCTAACGCGGCGAAGGGCTCGGACGGTTTCATCAGCACGCTGATTTTCGCCCGCAAGTCCGTTTTTTACCAAACGTTTACAACTCGGCAACGACTCACTATCCGATTCGACAGAAGATGGTGACGAAGGAGTTTGTGTGACCCCGTGTGCGTTTCCCTCCAACGGCTTAAAAGCGAAGGGCACAGGCAAAGTGGAAGGGATTGACGAAGCTCTCTGCTTCCATTCAAAAGAGCTGGCCGGAGACGTTTTGCGCCGCCGGTCCGTGGGGCCGTTCGTGTTGAGCGAGCAGCAGTACGCCGCCGGAATGACTCTGCCGCAACACGTGCATCAACAGGCGCTTCTGACCTTCGTGATCGAAGGGACCATGCGCGACAATTACGACGGCCAGGTGAATGTTTGCCGGCCGGGTGCGCTGCGCTTCCTTCCGGCAGGCGAGTTGCACGCCAATGAATTTGAGACCTCCGTTCGGTGCCTGCATGTATCCATCGGGCGCGACGTGATGGACAGCCTGGAGCGGAGATCGCTGTTGCCCGGAAAAGCCGCTGAGATTCGCGGGCTCAGCGCCACGTGGCTTGCCAATCGCTTGTACGCGGAATTCTCACGCGCCGATCAGGCGTCGGCGATCGCCTTGGAAGGCGTCGTCCTGGAGATCCTGGCGGAAATCGCCCGATTGCAGGTGAAGCCCGATCCGGCGCTTGCGCCGCGCTGGCTGCGGCACGCTACCGAGATTGTCGAATCGCGGTTTCTGGAAAGGCTGAGCCTGGCCGAAATCGCTTCCGAAGTCGGGGTGCATTACGTCCACCTCTCGCGGCAGTTTCATAAGTACAATCGCTGCACTATCGGTGAGCTGATTCGCAAGCGGCGCATTCAGTATGCCTCGCACCTTCTGGCGCATTCACAAACGCCGTTGGCCGAGATTGCCCTGATCTGTGGATTCTCCGATCAAAGCCACCTGTCCTTCTTATTCAAGCGTTACATGGGCCTTAGCCCATCCAAGTTTCGCGCCTTGGCCGGCGTCCGGCCGCAAACGGTATAAAAACGGTTCATAAGTTCCTTAGTTCATCGGTTCGAGGGAACGTTTCGTTGAACCTCCAGAAATTTCTCGAGGCCGGGCGACACTAATCCACCGCTCGCGGGTTCATACGGGAGTGGAACTGAAACGGCTCCTCATTGCCGGCATCCTGGTCTCCGGCTCCGCCTTCGGACAAAAAATGACGGATCGCGCCGCAGCGCGCTTTCTGGATCAAGCCACCTGGGGACCGACGCCGGCCTCCATCGCGCAATTGCAGCAGATGGGGATCGACGATTGGCTCGACCAGCAATTCGCACTAAACACTTCCGATCTGCCGGATCAGCCGATTCTCGGATCCGACGGCAAGCCGGATGCGAACCTGGCGCCGGTCCAGCGTGCGTTTTTTCAAAATGCGGTCGCTGGGCAGGATCAACTCCGCCAGCGTGTAGCCTTCGTGCTCAGCCAGATCTGGGTGGTCTCGCAGCAATCGGGCGTGAGATTCGCGTATGCCTTTCCGCCCTATTGGCGGATTTTTCGCGACCATGCGTTCGCCAATTATCGCGACGTCATCAGGGCGGTCACCCTCAGCCCGGCGATGGGCCGTTACCTGAACACGGCGAACAACAACAAGGGCGACCCGGCTACCAATACATCGGCCAACGAGAACTACGCGCGCGAATTGATGCAACTGTTCACGCTCGGCCTCACGCAGTTGAATCCCGATGGCAGCGCAGTGCTGGATAAGACCGGCGTGCCGCTTGCGACGTTCGACCAGAGCGTGGTGACCAACATGGCCAAGGCCTTCACCGGCTGGACGTATCCGACGGCGCCTGGCGCACGGCCGCGACGCAACAATCCGCCGTATTTCATTGGCCCGATGTTCGCGGTGGAATCGAACCACGACACCACGGCAAAGACGATTTTCGGTAACGTTCAAATTCCGGCAGGACAGACCGCCGAGCAGGACCTCGAATCGATCCTGGACGCCCTCATGGCGCAGCCGACCATGGCGCCGTTCGTCAGCCAGCAATTGATCGAACACCTGGTCACCAGCAATCCGAGTCCGCAGTACGTCGAGCGCATTGCGAACGTCTTTTTGAACGACGGCAGCGGCGTGCGAGGGAATCTTAAGGCTGTGATTACGGCGATCCTCAAGGATCCCGAGGCCCGGGCAGGTGACGATCCGAGCGCGGTGGAGAGCGCGACTTTCGGCCACATGCGGGAGCCGATCCTGTTCATGGCCGATGTCCTGCGCGGACTGAACGCGAAGCTCGGGCCGGCCAGCAATGTTTACCGCGATGCGTCGCTGCTGTCGGAAAACCTGTTCAACGCACCCAGCGTGTTCAGCTACTTCTCGCCGCAGTATCGGATTTCCGGCGGATTGCTGGCCCCGGAATTTCAGATCTACTCGACTCAAACGGCAACCGATCGGGCCAACCTGGTGGACGCGGCACTCTACGCGAAACTCGACGCATCCACGACGATCGATCTCAGCCCGTTCGAGCATGAGGCGGCGTCCCCAACCTGGCTGGTGGATTACATCAGCATGGTGTTTCTGCATCATGCCATGTCGCCGGCCTTGCAGCAGGCGGTGACGGACGCCATCAATTCGGCCTCGGAGGCGACCAAAGCAAATCCGCTGGCGATGGCGCGCAGCGCGCTCTACACCACGCTGACTTCAGGCGAATACCAGATTATCCCGTAGGAGAACCCGAAAAATGCTTTCACGTCGCGGATTCATTCAAGTTGGCGCCGCCACCGTTGGATCGCTGGCGCTCCGGCCGTTCGGCCTGCTGCCGGCACTGGCGCAAAGCGGCGGCGATTATCGCGCGCTAGTGTGCGTATTCCTCTTCGGAGGCAACGATTCAAACAACACGGTCGTGCCGATGGATGATACCGGCTACAAAGCCTACATGTCGCTGCGCGGAAGCCTGGCGCTTTCGTCGAGCGAGCTGACCGCGCCCGTCACGAGCGTTTCCGGAGCCCCCTATGCGTTTCACGGTAAGTTAGCCGAACTGGCGAGCCTCTTCTCGTCGAAAGAGCTGGCCGTGGTGGCCAACGTCGGATCGCTGGTACAGCCGCTGACGCGCGATCAATATCAAAACCAGCAGGCGCCGATTCCGCTCAACTTGTTTTCTCATTCCGATCAACAGCAGCAATGGCAAACTGCGTTGGCGCAGGGCCATAGCCCGACCGGGTGGGCAGGCCGCGCCGCGGATTATGTGGCGGGGCAGGGAATCAACTCCGCGACCTTCCCGGTGTTCATTTCCATGGCTGGGAACTCGCTCGAAGGAACGGGCGCACAGACCCAGCCAGTGGCCATCACGCCCGGCCAGTCGCTCGGGTTGCAGGGGTTCAACTCCACACCGGCGTCGCAAGGTCGATTGGAGGCCTTCAACAGCCTGCTGACCACCGATACTGGGCTTGCGCTGGTACAGTCGGCCAACAAGACCATGGCGAACAGCATCAGCGACGCCGCGGCCCTTCAAGCGGCGCTCGGGAAGGCGTCGCCGCTCAAGACCCAGTTTCCTGCCTCGAGCATCGGCCAGCAGCTGCAACAGGTGGCCGAAATCATCCAGGTGCAATCCTACCTGGGAATGCGGCGCCAGATATTTTTCTGCTCGCTGGGCGGATTTGATACGCACGCCAACGAGCTGGCGACTCACAACAATCTCTATCCACAGCTCAGCCCGGCCCTGGCGGCATTCTATGACGCGACGCAGGAGCTCGGCATGGCCCAAAACGTCACGACCTTCACCGAATCCGACTTCAGCCGAACCTTCCAGCCGACTACCGGCGACGGCAGCGACCACGCCTGGGGAAGCCACCACCTGGTGCTGGGCGGCGCCGTCCAGGGCGGACAGATCTTCGGCAAATTCCCGGCCTTTGAGCTCGCCGGCCCGGACGACGCGGATGTACGGGGCCGCTGGATTCCCACTACGTCGATCGACCAATACGGCGCGACCTTGTGTTCCTGGTTCGGAATTCCCGACAGCGCGCTGCCGGCCGTCTTCCCGAATTTCCCCAACTTCGGATCGAAGAAGCTATCGTTCCTCGGATAGCCGCCAGAGCGCTTCACGGGCAGGTAAACTGGGTGGAGCACCGGCTCCGAACCGGCCGGGCAGGTTATCCCGATGTGCAGAAGCATTAAAGTGCTCCGAAAAATGGAGCAGCCGGCAACCACAGACGATTTCAACGCCGCGGCGCTGCAATATGTGCGCAAGATCAGCGGCTTCCAGAAGCCTTCCAAAGCGAACCTGGACTCTTTCGAACGGGCGGTGGCAGAAATCGCCGAAGCGAGCCGCAAACTGCTCCAATCCATCGAAACGCCACGCTAGCCTAGCGGCCGGGGGCACGGGCCCCGTGGTAGGTTGGCTGTACGACGTCGTAAGCGATTTCTCACACGGCATTCTAAGGTCTAATGCAAGCGCATTAGGCGCCTTATACGCATGTTCCGGATCGTTGTTCTCGCCCGATAGCAAAGCAAACGGGAAAAGGAAAAATGCATCGGTTATCCGGGCTTTGCCAAGACATGCTGCGCCGCGCTCGCCTCACGGGCGAACAGATCCTGGAGTCTCTACTGATTACCGGTTACGCCAGCGCCGCCCTTTTTGCGATGGTGGTGGCCATCACGGGTAAAGCCGGCCACATGTTCGGTCCCATTGCGGAAGCCGCCACTCCTGTCAAACCGGAGCTTCGTCCTATCCTGAAGCAAATGATGCTCGCCAGCGTCGATTTTGGTTCGGGCGCATCGCTGTTCGTCATCGCAGTCATCATCGTTTATTGGGGCCGGCGCAAGAACGAGAGCCGCCAGGCGCTCGATCACGCGATTCAGTCCGGTCCGCCCTTCCTGTTCTAGCGCGATCCGCTTCTCTTCTTTTTGCTCAGCGAGTATTGACAATATTTTCGCGATCGAGCATTCTACCGTATTAAGCATTTCAGTAAAGTTGAACGGGGAAATCACCATGAAGAGAATTGCACTCACTTTAACATTGACGACTATTACTGCGAGCGTCTGTTGGGGCCAACTGAATACGGGCCAAAAGCTCCAGGATTTTCAGACGCTGGCGAGCTTATATGC